>NZ_JBXANE010000004.1:0-507773 GCF_058801365.1 Pedobacter sp. GW822-FHT03F06 | reverse complement strand
TAGAAAGCATTTAAATTAATGCTTCTCAGAAGATAAAATTTTATCAACTTTTATTTGCTTTTAAAGACAGTACCTTTCCGTTCTTTCCGATGCTAATTTAGTACCGAGTTATCGGTAAAGAATCGGAACCACTGCAATCGGGTTTAGGAACAAGGGTTTCTGCACCCGGCAACCCCGGAAATGAAATGCTGTTTTGGTCCAATAGCCCCGGTTGCAGCGTTACCCCAAATGTTATTAAGTTCAGCGCTGTTAATCACGGATAAACACGGATTTTCATATCTGTGTGCATCCTTTTTATCTGTGGTTAAATATTTTTGCTTGTGCCGTATGACTTAACTTAACGACGTTGGGCAGTAGGGTAGGTTTAACCTAAGAATTATTGAGCCTGATTTTCGGAAAATGCAATTAAAATACTTGGCAAATCGATCTTGAAATCCTTAATTTCTCCGAATCCTGATCCTGTATGATTTTAGTGAAAAATATTTTCGATATGTATTTGTGTGTTAATTGAATTTGTTCTATATTTGCACCTCGTTAAATAAAAATTAAAAAACTAATATTTAAACAATGTACGCAATAGTAAATATAGCAGGGCAGCAATTTAAAGTTGCTAAAGACCAGCACCTTTTTGTACACAGATTACAAGGAGATGAAGGCGCTAGTATTGAATTTGATAATGTATTGTTGGTTGACAACGGTGGTGCAATTACTGTAGGTGCTCCTGCAGTTAAAGGTGCTAAAGTTTCAGCTAAGATCGTATCTCATTTAAAAGGTGATAAAGTAATTATTTTCCACAAAAAACGTAGAAAAGGTTACAAAAAGAAAAATGGTCACCGCCAGTTTTTCACTAAGATTCAGATCTCTGACATCACTCTATAATTAATTGTTAACCCAATAATTCGCTTTTTAGCGAGTTACAAAATATAAAATCATGGCACACAAAAAAGGAGCCGGTAGTTCGAAAAACGGACGTGAATCGCATAGTAAGCGTTTAGGTATTAAAATTTTCGGTGGGCAATTAGCTATCGCTGGAAACATTTTAGTACGTCAACGTGGAACAAAACACCACCCTGATAAAGGTGTTGGTATTGGTAGAGACCACACTTTATTTGCTTTAGTTGATGGTACTGTAATTTTCAGAAAGAAACAAGATAACAAATCTTATGTTTCTATCCTTCCTATCACTGAAGCTGAAATTGAAGCAGCAGTAGCTAAAGCACCAGTTGCTAAAAAAGCGGTTGCTAAAAAAGAAGTTGTAGCTGAAGAGGTTGTTGAAGCCGCTCCGGTTGCTAAAAAAGCACCTGCTAAAAAAGCAGCTAAGAAAGACGAAACTACTGAAGAAGCTGCACCTGCAGAATAATTAGTATCAAAGTTATAAAGGAAAGTCCCGATGCAAATCGGGACTTTTTTGTTTTTATATGGTTCACACTGGTTCACACTGGTTCACACTGGTTCATTGGTCATTCGTTCATTGGTCATTCGTCATTCGTTCATTGGTCAATTCGGTTAATTGGCGCTCAACTCAAAACCGGTTAATTGCCCTTCGACTCCGCTCAGGGTGACATATTGTGGGGACCGATTAATCAGCTCCTAACCAAATCCCCCAACTCCAACCAATTGTTAAAGCCTGTTAAATAACAAAATTTAACAATTCATCGTGATACATTCGTATATCATTATTTAATTATTTGCGATGAATTTTAAAATACTCAGCTTACCTGTTTTTTCTATTATGTTAGTCGGCTTTTCGGTTAAAGCACAAGATGTAGAAGAGAATATCCGCATGGTGAAACCCTTTAAGGCCGATGGTACATCGAACGAGTGGAACGAACCGCTTAACCAATACAACGACGCCACCAAACTGGCTTTTGCCCTGGCCAACGATGACAAAAACCTGTACATCATTATCGAATCGTTAGATCCGCAAACCACTTTTAGCGTGCTAAGAGGTGGCATTACCTTGAATATCAACACTGAGGGTAAAAAGAAAGATGGTATTAAGTTAACCTTTCCTTTGATGGAAAGACCACCAATGGCTAAAGAAGGAGAGGAGCACCATGGTCATGCTGCTTTATCGCCAGATGGAGCAGCACAAGATCCTGTGGTAATGAATAAAAGTATTCGTGTTTCTGGTTTTAAAAATATAGCTGATGGTGAACTGCCAGCAATAAACCAGGACGGCATTGAAACCGGAATGAGTATTCAGCCCAACAGAGACCTTATTTACGAATTAAGCATTCCGTTAGCGCAATTACAGGTAGGTTTAGATCTTAAAAAACCATTGGTTTACAATATCAAAATTAATGAGCCGAATAAATCTGGCTTTAAAAGAGAAGGTAGACCCGAAGGCGCAAGCAGCGGCAGAGGAAGATCAGGCGGAAACCGTGGAATGGGAGGTGGAGCTATGGGCGGTGGCGGCCGTGGCGGTATGGGTGGTGGAGGAAGAATGGGGGGAGGCGGTCAACGGCCATCAGAAGGCGGCGAATCGGCAGCTAAATCTTCTGATTTTTGGATCAAGTACAAGTTGGTAAAGGCATAAGCTAGGCTATATAAGTGCGTCATTTCGAGCGAAGTGCAACGAATCCGAGAATCCGAAGGCTCAGCGAAGCTAAATCTATTTTAATAAAAATCAATTTTATAGATTTCTCCATTCCGCTATGCTTCAGTCGAAATGACGAATACCTTAATACTCCCTGGCCATCAATTGCTCGGTGAGCATTAAAATATTTGATTTTCTCTCCTCACTCACATTAATCTGCGCAAATACAGCTAAAGCTTTGTTGAGGTAATTGTTCATGCTTTTTTTAGCAATATCCTGGATATCCAATGTATCGTATACCTGGCGCACAGTATTTACTTTTTCCTGCACATTAAATTCTTTATATGCGGTCCAGGTATCTAATGATGCCCTGGTTTCTCCATCGGCAAGTTCGAAAGCTTTTAGCAGCAGGAAGGTTTTTTTATTTGCAATAATATCACCGCCAACCTGTTTCCCAAATTTTTCAGGATCAGCGTATACATCTAAAATATCATCCTGTAGCTGAAAAGCAATGCCGATATTTTCGCCAAACTGATAAATTAAATCAGCATCTTTTTCTGAGGCGCCAGCGATAATGGCCCCAAGTTTTAAGGCACCACCTAAAAGCACTGCCGTTTTTAACCTGATCATGTTGATGTATTCTTCAATGCTCACATCATCACGGCCTTCAAATTCCATATCCAATTGCTGACCTTCGCAAACCCCTTGAGCGGTTGCATTAAAGGTATTCAACACAGGAGCAAGAAAAGCTGGATTTACTTTTGCCAGGTTTTTATTTGCTTCCACCATCATCACATCACCACTTAAAATGGCAATATTGGTGCTCCATTTTTCGTGTACAGTGGCTTTCCCGCGGCGGAGTGGTGCATTGTCCATAATATCATCATGAACCAGCGTAAAATTATGAAAGATCTCAATGGCCATAGCGGCATCGATCGATTTATTGGCATCTTCACCAAACAACTCTGTCGCCATTAAAACCAGTAGTGGTCTTACCCGTTTACCACCTAGATTAATGATATAAGTTATCGGATCGTAAAGCTGTTTAGGATGATCCGGAAACTTTAAATTTTGTATTGCAGTATCTAAAATTTGTTGTAATTCTTCTGTAGTATGCATTTGTAATTATTGCGTAAACACTGTGTTTAAGGCACAATTTTAAATTTTTAATCTGGAATTAGGGTAAAATCGATTTGACGTTTAGAAAGATCTACTTTTTTCACCCTGATCATCACTTCATCACCCAATTGGTATTTTTTCTTTTTGCGTTGGCCTACTATGCAGTAATTTTTTTCATCGAGTACATAAAAATCGTCTGATATGTCTCTTAAACGGATCATACCCTCACATTTGTTTTCTTCAATCTCTACATACATGCCCCATTCGGTAACACCCGAAATAATACCTTTGTACTCCGTACCGATATTATTTTCTAAGTATTCGGCCTGTTTGTATTTAATAGAGGCACGTTCGGCATCAGCAGCTCTTTTCTCCATAGCTGAAGAATGAACGCAGGCCACTTCGTAAAACTCCATATCTGCCGATTTACCGCCGTCTAAGTAAGTCTGTAAAAGCCTGTGCGCCATTACATCCGGATAACGGCGGATAGGGGAAGTAAAATGGGTGTAATATTCGAAAGCCAAACCATAATGGCTGGTTTTTTTAGTAGAATATATTGCTTTTGCCATTGATCTGATGGCTAGCGAAGTTAGAATATTCTGTTCTTTCTTCCCTTCAACATCATTCATTAGGTTATTTAGCGATTTGGCAATTTCTTTATCCGATTTGGTATTAATTTTATAACCGAAACGTGAAGCAAAGGTTGCGAAAGTATTCAGGGTTTCCATATTTGGTGAATCGTGCACGCGATAAACAAAGGTCAGTTTGTCTTTTCCTTTAGTTTTCTTGGCGATAAACTCGGCAACTTTACGGTTGGCCAAAAGCATGTAATCCTCAATCAGTTTATGGGCATCTTTACGCTCTTTTACATAAACACCAATTGGTTTACCAGCTTCATCCAGTTTGAATTTAACTTCGGTACTTTCGAAACTGATGGCACCGTTTTTAAATTTACGGTCGCGAAGGATGTAAGCCAATTCATTCAGTTTCAATATTTCTTGAGCGTAATCGCCTGCTTTATTTTCGATTACTTCCTGAGCCTCTTCATAACTAAACCTTCTGTCAGAATGGATTACTGTTCTGCCATACCACTCTGATTGAATATTGGCCTGCTCATCCAGTTCGAAAACAGCGGCAAAACACAATTTATCTTCATGTGGACGTAATGAACATACACCATTACTCAAACGTTCTGGCAACATCGGAATTACACGGTCTACCAGATAAACTGAGGTCGCACGGCTATAAGCTTCTTTATCCAGTTCGGTTCCCTGAATTACATAATGTGAAACATCAGCGATGTGCACGCCAATTTCATGGTTTCCATTAGGAAGTTTTTGGTAGGAGATGGCATCATCGAAATCTTTCGCATCTGCCGGATCTATGGTAAAAGTTAATACGTTCCTAAAATCTTTTCTTTTGGCAATTTCAGCTGCAGGAATTTCTTCAGGAATGGCGTTGGCTTCGCGCTCTACCTGAGGTGGAAATTCTAATGGAAAACCATACTGCGCTAAAATAGCATTCATTTCGGTATTGTTCTCGCCCTGGTTACCCAGTACATGTTTAACAATCCCGATCGGATTTTTAGCACTTTCAGGCCAGTCTGATAGCGTTACCAATACGCGTTGACCATTTTTGGCTTCGTGGATATCGGCCAGTGGCACAAAAATATCGTGCATCATTTTTTTATCATCCGCAATAACGAATGCAAAACGATCTGATATTTTGATTACTCCTGTGAAATCTGATTTTGCCCTTTTAATAATTTCGACAACTTCGCCATCATTTTTACGACCGCTTTTCTTTGCGAAAACATAAGCCTTTACGGTATCACCGTGCAATGCATTTTTGAGTTTTCGTGGGGCTACAAAAATATCTTTCTCAAATTCATCTTCGGGAACGATGTACGCTGAACCATCGGCAGTCATATCAACCGTACCGATAATAAAGTTTTGAAGTTCTTTAAGTTTAAACTTACCTTTTTCTGGTTCTAAGAAAATCCCTGCACTTTTTCCTTCTTTTAAGATCTCGAGAATGGTTTCTCTGGATTCTTGATCGTTCAAATTTAATTTGGCCGAAACCTGCTTGTAATTAAGCAGCTGATTATTGTTTTTTTCAAAAACATCACTAACCAATTGATTCAGAACCAATTTTATATTTGCCGATTTTTTCTTTGCCATATGCTAAACTGAATTTACCGAAGATACAGAAAAGATGCTCAGGATGGAAAATATAGGGCACAATATGTAAAATGGATGATGGTTTATAGTTCATTTGTTCATTGGCTATTGGTTTATTAGTAAGGCAAACTGGTTATCTGCTGATGGCTTAATAGCGCATGGTTGATAGCCAAGGCGGGGTAGAGAAAATTGCTATTGACTATCAGGGATTAACCATTAACCAAATAAATAATATTCCAGATTAAACCTTATTTCTAATCTTCATTCCACCTTATGGACTATGGACTATGGACTATGGACTATGGACTATGGACTAACCTTGATTTCTACATAAATAATTTTCTTCCGCTCGGCGGTATAGCTCAAATGTATGTTGCCGCTTCTATCCTGAATAATGGCCGGATAGCTATATTCGCCTTTAGCATGGTTTTCTAATGTGTAAATATCCTGCCAGTTTTCACCATCGATTGATATAGCCAGTTTTAATACTGATCTGCCTTCCCACCAGTTTTTGCCGGCTGTTAGCGGGTTGTAAACAAGTAATTGCCGCCCATCTTTTAAGGTTACGGCATCGCTACCCGAATTTGGATTAGGCAATTGAGTAGCCTTAAGTTTTGACCAGGTTTCACCATTATCTTTCGACCAGCTTTCTACAATCACATTCTGTCTGCTTCTACATAATAACTGTAACCTGCCGTTTGGATAGGTTAAAATAGAAGGTTGGATTACACCAAACGTATCACAGTTGATATTGATCTTTTTCCAGTTTTTACCATCAGCATCTGATTTCTCAATGTGGATTGCCCATGTTTTTTCATCCAAACTTTCCGTACTTGATGGATAAAGGATTGTTCCATTAGGTAATTGAAGAGGTTTGTTTTTAATTGGCCCTAGAAAATATTTTGGTAATTTCTGTGCTTTCGACCATGTTTTTCCGTTGTTAACAGATGTTTTATATTCTGCCCACCATGTCCTGGGATTTGCACCTACCTTATAATGTAAAAATAAAGTGCCGTTTTTTGTTTTAAAAAGAACAGGATTCCAGCAGGCAAATCTGTTCGTATCATTTATTATCCCATTCGCGATTTCGATTGGTAAACTCCATTGCGTTCCGGTTTTTATTGACGACCAGATTACTACGTCTTTACTTCCTTCGTGTTTACCGCCAAACCATGCCGCCATTATTTTTCCTTTACCCAAATCAACCAGCGTTGAGGCATGGCAGGCCTCGAATGGAGCCTTCTCAAAAATACTAGTCGACTGAATGATTTCTACTTTTTGCGCACAAACGTTTAAAGAAAGAATAATGAGTATAAAAGCAATTGAAAGATGTTTAAGCATTTTCTATTAATGGTGTCCTGGTATAGCCTCGATCAGTTTTTGGGTATAAGCTGCTTTTGGCGCATAAAATATCTGTTCTGGAAAACCTTCTTCCTGGATTTTTCCTTTATTCATCACTAAAATACGGTCTGAAATATGCTTTACAACAGCAAGATCGTGAGAAATGAATATATAAGTGAGTCCGAATTCGCGTTGGAGATCTTTGATTAAGTTTAAAACCTGCGCTTGAACGGAAACATCTAAAGCAGATACCGATTCGTCGCAGATGATAAATTTAGGTTGTAAAGCCAAAGCCCTGGCAATAACCACACGCTGCCTTTGTCCGCCACTAAATTCATGCGGATACCGGTTAAAATGCTCCTCTTTTAAACCTACTTTATCAAGTAATTCCAGCACTTTTTGTTTACGCTCGCTATCGTTACGGTATAATTTATGCACCTGTAATGGCTCTAAAATTGATTGACCGACACTTAATTTTGGATTTAATGAAGCGTAAGGATCCTGAAAAATAATCTGAATATCCTTCCTTAACTTCCGTAAGGCCGTTTTGTCGATGTGTGTAATGTTTTCTCCATTAAAAATAATTTCACCAGAAGTAGGTTGTATCAACCGTAAAATGGTACGGCCAAGCGTGGTTTTGCCACAACCCGATTCGCCAACCAAACCTAAGGTTTCACCAGGAAAAACCTCAAAATTCAACTGATCAACAGCTTTAACGTAATCAGTCGTTTTGCCAAAAAGACCATTGTGGATAGGATACCAGGTACATAGGTCTTTAATCTGAAGTAAAGGTTTCTGGGCGTAAAGTTTTTCTCTCCGTGCGGCTATTTCTGCCTCTGTTAGTTGGTTTGAAGCCTGTAAATGTGCCGAAGCATCATCAATTTTTCCGGTAAGGAAATCGGCCACCACAGGTAGTTTTTTTAATTGTAGACTAGGTGAGGGGCGACAGGCAAGCAAACCTTTGGTGTAGGGATGTTGTGGGTTTTCGAAAATAGATTTTGCTGGACCTTGCTCTACGATTTCGCCTTTGTACATTACAGCAACTTCATCAGCAATTTCATTTACTACGCCTAAATCGTGCGAGATAAAGATCATCGCCATATTCCGTTCCTGTTTCAGTTTTAACAGGAGCTGTAAAATTGTTTTCTGAACGGTTACATCTAACGCCGTGGTGGGTTCATCGGCTATTAATAGTTTCGGATCACAGCTTAAGGCCATGGCAATCATTACCCTTTGCTTTTGCCCGCCTGATATTTGGTGTGGGTAACTATCAAATATTTTTTCTGGTCGGGGTAGTTGCACCTCGTTAAACAATGAAATAGTATGTTTTTTTGCTTCCGCTTTATCTACCTTTCGATGTAACATAATGGCTTCTGCCACCTGGTATCCGCAGGTAAAAACAGGATTGAGCGAAGTCATGGGTTCCTGAAAAATCATCGAGATCTGGTTTCCTCTGATCTGGCGGATTTCATTTGAGCTGAGATTGAGCAGGCTAATATCTTCAAAATCTATATCGCCTGTAATTTTTGCCGCACGTTCATCATGCAAGCGCATAATGGAGAAAGATGTAACCGATTTTCCAGAACCAGATTCGCCAACAATACCTAAAACTGTTCCTTTTTTTACATTAAAACTGATCTGTTTTACAGCTTTAAACCAGGTTTTTTCGTCCTGGTTATAGAAATCGATATTTAGGTTTTCTACGTTTAGCATCAAATTTTTGAAATAATAAGTTCATTTGAGCCTGTTTCCAGGCTATTGTAATCATCTAAATGGTAATGACAGCCAATTGGAGTTTCATCTTGAGCTAAGTAAAGTAGTTGTTTTGCAAGAGAAATGAGTCCTGCTTTATTCGCATGAATTTGGATTTGATTTTCAATTATATCTGTTTGGAGAATGAACCCATCTACCCAGCTAGATTGCAATCCTACTTCATCGTTATATTTTGGAATTTCCAGTTTTACTTCGACTATCATTTAGGATACAATTGTAATGTTTTCTGCCGGAATTATATCCATACCTTTAAATTTTAACAATACCTGTGCGGTGGTAATTACATCTTTCTGGCAATAGGTAACAATTCTATCGATATTTTTTTCCTCATAATAAACTTGTCTTACCTGCGCACCGTTGATGTCATCTTTAGGTGTAGGAATATCTAAAATAGCAGCCAGCAGGTTTAACGAAGTAAAATGCTTGTAATCGCCGAATTTCCAAAGTTCCATTGTGTCGATATGGTTTATTTCCCAGGGTTTTTTACCCGAAAGTTGTAGTTGAACCGGGATTTCTATGCCGTTAACCAATAACCGTCGGCATAAATAGGGAAAATCGAATTCTTTTCCATTGTGCGCACAGAACATTAGGGTAGGCATTTGTTTACTCAATAAAGCAGAAAACTGTAACAGCATTTCTTTTTCATCATGGCCAAAAATAGATTTGATGCGCAAAGCGGATGACTTGCCCTGAACATTGAAAATGCCCATGCTAATGCAGATAATTTTACCAAATTCGGCCATAATGCCGGCTTTTTCATAAAATTCTTCGGCAGTTTGGTCTGAACTTCTTTGATAATGTGTTTTCTGCTCCCAAAGTTCCTGAAAATGGGGAGGTACATCTTGAAAAGATGAATATTGAGGCACGGTTTCGATATCGATAACCATTACCTGATTGAGATCTAACGCCTTTAGCATACACAGATAGTTTACAATAACAATTTACAATTTTCAATTCAAAAATCTTCTATGCAAACCATTAAACATTAAACTATATTTTATAAGTTTGGGTTATGGCGATAAGTAAATTCGAGCAATCTTTAGCAGATGGTGCTCACCAAAAGCTTCAAAGTTTAATTGGTACCTGGAATGGGATAACCAAAACCTGGTTCGAAAAGGATGTGCTGGCAGATGAATCTCCAGTTGAAGCAAAAATCACTTCAATTTTGGGTAACCGTTTTATCTCTATCGATTACCAGGGAAGTTTGGAAGGAAAAGCTTTTGAGGGCAAAATGATTGTCGGTTTCGATATTCCCTACCAAAGATTTACCACAAGCTGGGTCGATAGTTTCCACATGGACACACAGATTATGCTTTCGAGCGGTGAAGCTATTGCCAATGGTTTTTCTGTGTTTGGAGAATATGGGAGTCCTGAATATGGCGAGCAGCTTTGGGGCTGGAGAACATCACTTGAGATTATTGGTGAAAATGAAATTATATTAACTGCTTACAATGTATCGCCAGAAGGGGAAGAGGCAAAAGCTACGGAAACGGTTTATAGAAGGAAATAAATTAGAAGGATCGTCATTCCCAACTTGATTGGGAATCTTAATGCCCGATGTAAATGCATTAAGATTCTCGCATACGCGGGAATGACGTACAAAAAAACTAAAATAAACTTGGCGAAGACTGATTGGCCATTACCGGGATTTTTAAATCAGTTCCTACAGCTTTATTCAGTTTCGCTGTAAAATAAGCCGAAAATAACGGAGAAGATAGCTCAACATTTTGATGGACAAAGAAATATAAGTTTTGCAAGCCTTGTTCTTTCCAGCTTACAATTCTTTCAATCCAATCGTCTAAGCGTTTTTTATCTATATCATCATCGTTTGCACCAACAAAACGTACAAAGGCCGTTGGCGAAGTTAAACGCATATGCAGCATATCCCTTCTACCTGCAGTATCAACAATAATATTGGCAACACCATTTTCCTGAAATAATTGCGCAAATTCGTTGGCAATGGCCGGATTTGAGAACCATTCTTCATTTCTCACTTCAACACCCAAAGGAATTACTTTAGGAAATTCGTTGATTACGATTTTTAACCTTTCAAAATCTTTAGGTTTAAAGTTATCGTGCAATTGAAGAAAAGCCATTCCTAATTTATCTTCAAAATTACTGATAGCATCGCAATACTGTTCTACAGGTTCTTTAACGTTGATCAACCTTTTAAAGTGACTGATGGTATTGGTCAGTTTTGGAAAAAACTTAAAATCTGCAGGTGTTTTTTGCGTCCAGGTGATTACCTGTTCACGGCTTGGCATACCATAAAATGTGGCATTAAGCTCAATAGAATTAAATTGAGTAGAGTAGTAAGTCAATTCATCCTTAGTTCCTTTTGGATAAAACCCCTTTAAATCGGCTTTATTCCATTTGGCGCAACCCACATAGGCCTGGAAAGATTGTTTAGGTTTATTTGCTGCTAAAATTGCTGCTGTTTCAGGAGCATCAGCAGGAAGGGTATAATCTATAATCGAAGGGTCGTCTACTTTACCGAATTGCATTTTTAAAGGTTTTTAGGTGTAAGGTAAAAGGTTTAAGGCAAAAAAATACCTTAGTTTATTTAACTAAGGTATTTATATATTGTAAAAATAAGAAACTTGTTCTTGCTTTAATTTATTGTTGAAAGTTTATTTGGGAGAGCTCCAAACTGAAAATTCCCAACTGCAAACTAAACTAGTAACCCAGAATCTTCAATACCTGTTTACTGTTCTGTTCTTCTCCAAAAACCTCGAAATTGAAACTTTCATCGCGGTTTCTGCGGATCAAAACATGTTTCGGGCTTGGCAATAAACAGTGGTGGATACCGCCATAACCGCTCAATACTTCCTGGTAAGCACCCGTGTGGAAGAAGCCTAAATACTGCACCTTACGCGTTTTTGGCATAAATACACTGTTCATATGGGCCTCCTGGTTGTAATAATCCTGCCCATCGCAGGTAATGCCACCTAAGTTAACCCGCTCATATTCAGCATCCCAATTGTTAATTGGCAATAAAATGTATTTTTGGTTTAATGCCCAAACATCAGGTAAGTTGGTAATGAAAGAACCATCCAGCATTAACCAACGCTCACGATCGTTCTGTTGTTTACGGCCCAATACTTTATAAAGGATACCAGAAGCTTCAGCAACCGTATATTTACCAAATTCAGTAATAATATCTGGTTCCATTACATCGTGGATGGCGCAGATTTCTTTAATCCTTTTTACAATTTCGTTTACCATATATTCGTAATCGAAATCGAACACCAACGAATCTTTAAATGGCATACCACCACCAATATCGAGGGTATCTAAATCTGGATTGATTTTTTTGAATTTGCAATACAACGTTACGTATTTCTCTAACTCGTTCCAATAATATGGCGAATCGGTAATACCAGAGTTAATGAAAAAGTGCAATAATTTAACCCTGAAATTAGGGTTGTGAACGATTTTGTTGTTGTAAAAATCAATAATATCTTCCATACGCACACCTAAGCGCGAAGTATAGAACTGCGAATCTGGCTGCTCTTCAGCAGCGATACGGATACCTAAGTTACAAGGAGTATCGATATCAACCTCATCATCAAAAAGATTAAACTCTTCTTTGTTATCTAAAACAGGGATAATATTGGTATAGCCATCGTGCAACATATCAATGATATATTGTTTGTACTGGTAGGTTTTAAAGCCGTTACAGATAATGGTGGTATCTTTCGTTAACACACCTTTTTTCTCCAAAGCATCAACCATCGGCATATCAAAAGCCGAAGAAGTTTCCAGGTGGATATTGTTTTTTAAAGCTTCTTCTACAATATGCTTAAAATGCGAGCTTTTTGTACAGTAGCAATATTTATAATCGCCACGATAATTGTTCTTTAAAATAGCGGTTTGGAAAAGAATCTTCGCCTGCTGAATCTTCTTACTTACCATGGGTAAGTACGTGAAACGTAGGGGAGTACCGTAAGTTTCGATCATTTCCATCAGGTTTAAATCCTGAAAATATAATTCATCATCTATAACATCGAAACCCTCCTGAGGGAAACCAACACTTAGATCAAGAAATTCTGAGTAACTCTGCATTTACTTTTAAATAATTTTTGCAAAAATGTAATTTTAAATCGAGAATTAAACGGTATTGAAAATATTTTTACTGTAAGGAAACGCTTAGCCTAACTACAAAAAATGCCGACAAATTGTTTTGAAGAGAAAGTGGGTGGTTCTATTTTGGTAATGATCTGGAAAACAGGAGCAAATAATATTTTTAAGTTTTAAGATTTGGAAAGCAGGTTTCTGTTTTTATAGGTTAGGGTTGGCCCTGCTCTCCACTTTACTCGTTGCACTCGTGTTCGTTCCGATCAGGTTTAGTTGGCAAAGACCGTTCTGCTATTTGGGGTTTGATAGCGAGTTGGCTAATCAATTATAGGTAAATCATTAATTGATTGATATTGATGAAGCTGTATCATCAATATAGATTGTCATCCTGAGCCTGTCGAAGGACCTGTTAAATACCCGGTGAAGCATTTCGATACATTTGTCAAGCTCAGTACAGGCTGAGCTTAACGTGACACACTCTGATCTTAGCGCCTCGCTAAGACTTTTCAGTAAATTATTTAATAAATGAAAGAAGATTACTGTTTAACTAATAATTTGGAAAGCAGGTTTCTGTTTTTATAGGTTAGGGTTGGCCCTGCTCTCCACTTTACTCGTTGCACTCATGTTCGTTCCGATCAGGTTTAGTTGGCAAGGACCGCTCTGCTATTTGGGGTTTGATAGCGGGTTGGCTAATCAATTATGGGTAAATCTTAATTGATTATAGATTGTCATCCTGAGCCTGTCGAAGGACCTGTTTAAATGCTCCGGCAAAGCGTTTCGACAAGCTCAACGTGACAAGTTTGGATGAAACACAGCTTAAGATATGGGCTCTAGAACCAAATAGAATCTTATCCTTTGCGGAGGTATTTCGTTAAAATTACAATGGTTTGTCCTTCCACCTTTCCTTCAATCTGTTCGGTGTTATCTTGAACTAACCGGATATTTTTAACTACAGTACCCAATTTAGCGCTCAAAGTTGAGCCTTTAACATCCAGCGTTTTAACCAAAACCACGGTATCACCTTCAAATAAACGCGTGCCATTGCTGTCCTGATGAAATTCTACAGTTCCGTCTTGCTCATGGTCGCCGGTTTTTTTAGCCCACTCCAAAGTTTCATCTTCAAGGTATAAAATATCCAGACTATCTGCTGCCCAGCCTTCATTCCTTAACCTGCTCAACATTCTCCAAGCAACAACCTGTACCGGGGCAAATTCCGACCACATGGTTTCTGTTAATATTTTCCAATGGTTTGGGGCAAGCTGTTCCGTTTTTTCAATCTGATCTAAGCAGGTTTTACAAACTAAAATACTGTTATCGCTATTGGCATTGCTGGTTGGTGGAACTTCGTATACCGATAAATTGGTTTCAGCGGTGCATAATTCGCATTTATTGCCCGAACGGGTCTGTAATTCTTGTGCTAAAGACATATTGATACTGGATTTTTGGCGAAAGTAATAAAACTAATCGGAATAGATGATTGTAAAGGGGGGAGAAGTAAACATAGATTATCATTTCTACGGCATTGGAGAAGGAGAGCATATTTGCTGATCATTTGGAGAGCAGGTTTATTAAATTAAGGTTGTGCTGCTATTTAAGGTTGAATAGCGAGTGTACATCTGTCAAATGGGGTTTTCTGTGTTTTCAGAGCTTCCGTGGCAAAATAAAAATGGTTCGTGGAGACACGAACCACGGCGAGGGATCAGGTTTATTAAATTAGGGTGGTGCTGCTATTTAAGGTTGAATAGCGAGTATACATCTGTCCGATGGGGTTTTCCGTGCTTTCAGAACTTCCGTGGCAAAAATAAAATGGTTCGTGGCGACACGAACCACGGCGAGGGGACACCAACCAATAAAGCTATTAACCTTTTATAATTCCTTTGTTTTGCTCCACATCCTTTTTAAACTTTTCTATCCATTCTTTTAAGCTCAAAGCTGTTTCCTCTTTATCGTCATTATATACGATCCAGGCATTTGCATCTGTAGAAAGCTTAATCAATGTGGAGATATCATCTTTGGTGATGTAGGACTGTCCATATTTCCTTTCACCATTTATTACCGCATTCCATAGGGCATATTCTAAATTCTGCATCCAACCTGCAGAATAACAATATTCTGAAATTTCACTCATAAATGTTGCTAAACGCAATTCTTTTTCTGTTAAATCTGATTCCATTAAAATAGATATGCAGTCTGTTATTCCTTAACCGGTAAATGTATCTCAGCCAGCATGCACCTTGCACTGCCACCACCATTTTTTTCAATCGTGTAAAGTGGTGTATAAATGATTCTACTGTATTGTTCTAATGCAGCAACCTGTTCAGCAGTTAAGGATAGAAAGGCCTGCTCTGACATCACCAGTAAACTTTCATCATCTGCATTGCTAACCTGTAACATGTTGCCCGCAAATTTATTCATCTGTTCCAGACTGATTTCGATGATTTCTTTTCCACTGCCTTTTAAACTGATGGTTACATTTAATTTCTCTTCAGGATTTTTAATCGAATCCAGACAGATTACCGCAAAACGATCGCCAATGCACATCATTACATTGGTATGGTAAATCGGGAAATTTGATCCGTCTACCGCTTGAAAAGCCACTGGTTCATATCCGGTAAGCATGCAAAAATTGTTCAGCACTTCTTCATCAGTGCGCACACTTAAGCAGGCGTAAGCAATTTTATTGGTCCGGTCTAATACCATGCTTCCGGTACCTTCTAAAAAAGCATGTTGTTGTTCGTAAAAGCTTAAATCGCTGATGTGGTTTACCTCGAAGTTTTCTTTCAACCCATCCAGTATTTCTTTTCTCCGTTCTAACCTACGGTTCTCAGAAAACATTGGGTAAAGATATACTGAGCCATCATCATGAAAAGAGACCCAATTGTTTGGGAAAATAGAATCAGGTGTTTCAGGTTGTAAAGTATCATCTACAACTGTTACATCTACATTGTTTTTTCTTAATAAATCAACAAAGGCATCAAACTCTTTTAAGGCCTCTGCTTGTACATTGGTTTCAGTAGATGCAATTTGAAACTTGTTATTTCCAGCCGTTTGCGCATTGAATTTAAAATCAACAGGGCGGATCATGAGGATATGGTTGGTAGATTGATTCATTAGTTCAATTGTTCATTAGTCATTCGTAAATCGGTTAATTGTTGATATCGGTTAATTGATGCTAAACACCAAGCCCCAAACCAAATAATGTGTTAATTGGTTCATTCATTCACCGGTGCATTATAAAGTTATCGCTATTTATTATCTGTACCAAAACAAATGAACCAATGGCTAATGAACTATTGAACCAAATTATCCCTAAGTATCGGTAAACTCATACAATGGAAACCACCACGGGCACGCGATAATTCTGCCGAAGGCATTAAAATCAAAGTATCGGTTATAGTTTCGGCATTTACTTTGCCACTTTCTAAATCCTGGATCAAATCTTTAACATCTACCACATTAAAACCGGCAGCTTTAAAGGCTTCAACGGTTTTATCGTTTCTATCGTAGCCTAAAACAACACCCTCTTTAATGGCTAAAAGGTTACATGAATCGGTCCATTGCTCGCGCGAATCGTAAGGGAAGAGATTGTTTCCACTGTAGATGATTTTAGTTGGCTCACTGCTTTTTAAATCATTCTGGCTAATATCATCCAATAAGGCTTCTACGTGTTCGAAGTGTTTCGGCTCACTTGGGTTTGCTTTTGTAAACTGAATAGCTGTGGTAGCCTCCAATTTTTCTGGTTCCTTTAAAAAGTTGATCGGCTCGTAAGGATTATATTTCGGCGAATGGGCAATTGAATTCAAGATTACCCAGGTATTGCGTTTAACTTGTGTGAAGACCGTGTCCAGGTGCATGTAATCACGTTTGCTTGGTATTTTTACCACGGTAACTTTTTCTACCACATCCTGGTCGAACAATAATTTAATCGCTTCGTTGGCACCATGTTCAGAAGTTCTTTCGCTACAACCGATCAATACGTGCTTAGGACTCACCATCATCACGTCGCCACCCTCTAAAGTGGTACTGAAAGCAGGTTCGTCACCTGGCCTTAAAAAATGCATGGTCACATCCGGAATTTCGAGAATATTATTGCGGTAGCCCTCAAACAAAGGATGATTGAAGAAAATATAACGCATTAAAAGTGTTTCGCGCACACGGGCTTTTTTTGCCGGTTTGTTTAACAGGATATGATTGTTAATGGTTGTACCCACATCCCTGGTAAAAATTAAATTGGGAATGGGCGCAAAAATCATTGTATCGTTGGCCAATGTTCCGGAGATAAAAATCTCTGCCAATTGTTTCGGATCGGTATTGGTCAACTCCATCTGCACCTTATAGGTACAGCCTTCAATCGCACAAACGGCAGCAACCAGTTTTTTACGGATGGATTCGTTCTCCAGCATTTCGCTTAACAGGTTCTGGATCTCGATTACCGATTGAGAATTGTGAAAATCGGGGTGATTGGGTTTATAAAAATTACGGTTAGATGCTTCCGAATCTATCGCGGCCAGTTTTCCTTTAATCTTATCAGGATCAAGGAAATACATCAACAGTTTAATATAATAATCGTATTCGCCTTTACGGATGGTATCTAAATGTACAATATCTTCGAAAAGCCAATCCTGGGCCTTAGAGGGTACTACTTTGCCTAATCCACTATCAGGACTATGTATTAATAATTTACGCAACCTGCCGATTTCGGTGTTTACGCTCACTTTAAAATTTGGGTTCTGCTCGCTCATAAAAAAGTTAGTTATTGCAAATCTATTAGAAAAATTCAGATATGAGAATGGAGATGACAGATTTGAGATAGACGAATACGTAGATAGGTTTATTTATTGCATGGAACCAACTAAATAAACCTTATTGAAGCGGCAGCTCCCGATTCCTTCTATCGGGACTATTGCTGAAAGAAAGACTATCGGAACCGACTGGCACTACAGCAGCTTTCCTAACCCTTTAAAAACCATGAAAACTGAAATTTAAGCTAAAAAATCTTTGGACTTCGGACTCCGAGACTTTTTTTCCATTTTTGACGCATGAAGCACCGCGGTTGTCAGTCTGTCCAAAGGACTCCTGTGGAGAGCGGAGTCGAAGACTTCTTGAGATTGATAAAACGTAAATAAATGCCCTTCGACTACGCTCAGGGTGACATCTTTTTATAATTTATCCCTTAACTCAATAACATAGCCGATTCCTTCCATCGGGACTACAGCGGAAAGAAGACTCTCGTAACCAACTGGCACTACTTAGCTTTCCAACCCCTTTAAAAGCTCGAAAACCTTCCACCTTAAACCTTTCACCTTCCACCTTTTTTACATATTTTTGGCGCATGAATTTTATTATTGCCGAAACACAGAAAGCGATTTTTGAACTTTACAAGGAAGAAGTAGCTGAAAGTGTAATCAACATACAAGAAACACGTAAAGAATTTGAAGGACAGGCAACAATTGTTGTTTTTCCGATTACTAAAATTTCAAAAAAATCGCCTGAACAAACCGCTACTGAGATTGGCGAATATTTGGTTGCCAACGTAACCGATATTACTAAATTTAATGTGGTTAAAGGCTTTTTGAACTTAAGTATTGCCGAAAGTTATTTCCTTAAACAGTTTAACGAAGAAATTTTATCGCCTGATTTTGGCGTGTATGCACCGAACGGTAAAAAGGTAATGGTCGAATATTCGTCGCCAAATACCAATAAACCGCTTCACCTGGGGCATGTACGTAACAATCTATTGGGTTACTCGGTTTCTGAACTGCTTAAAGCATACGGTTACGATGTAGTGAAGGTAAACCTGGTTAACGATCGTGGTATCCACATCTGTAAATCGATGCTGGCCTGGCAAAAGTGGGGTAATGGCGAAACACCCGAAAGTACTGGCTTAAAAGGCGATCACCTCGTTGGAAAATACTATGTGATTTTCGATAAAGAGTATAAAAAAGAGATTGATGCCTTAAAAGCGGAAGGACAAACAGAAGAAGAGGCCAAAAAAAATGCACCATTAATTAAAGAAGCGCAACAAATGCTTTTGAAATGGGAGCAAGGAGATGAGGGAGTAGTTTCGCTTTGGAAAACCATGAACGAGTGGGTTTACGCTGGTTTTAATGTAACGTACAAAAACCTCGGGGTAGATTTTGATAAATTCTATTACGAAAGCAATACCTACCTGTTAGGAAAAGGTACGGTTGATGAAGGTTTGGCCAAAGGCGTTTTCTTTAAAAAAGAAGATGGTTCGGTGTGGATCGATTTAACTGCCGATGGCTTAGACCAGAAACTGGTTTTACGTGCTGATGGAACTTCGGTTTACATTACACAGGATTTAGGTACTGCCGAAATGAAACACGATGATTTCAATATGGATGAGTCGATTTATGTGGTAGGAAATGAGCAGGATTACCATTTCAAAGTGTTGTTCCTGATTTTAGAAAAGCTAGGCAAAAGCTGGGCAAAAGGTTTATACCATTTATCGTACGGAATGGTCGATTTGCCAAACGGTAAGATGAAAAGCCGCGAGGGAACTGTTGTAGATGCTGATGAGTTGATTGAAAGCATGGTAACTACGGCTCGCGAAAAAACAGAAGAATTGGGTAAAACCAACGATTTTAGTGAAGCAGATAAAGAAGACCTGTATAAAAATATAGGTTTAGGCGCTTTAAAATATTTCCTTCTAAAAGTAGAGCCTAAGAAACGTTTGTTGTTCAATCCTGCTGAAAGTATCGATTTTCAAGGAAATACCGGGCCATTTATCCAGTATACGCATGCACGGATTAAATCGCTGTTGAGTAAGTCGGATTACAAGTTTGCAGTTGGCAGTGAGCAGTTTTCAGGAATATCGGATGTAGAATTGGAAATGATTCTGCAATTGGCTAAATACCCTGCAGAAATTGCTGTTGCAGCTAAGGCCTATAGTCCGGCAAGTTTGGCTAACTATTTATACGAACTGGCTAAGCTGTTCAACAAGTTTTACCATGAGGTACCGCCAATTGTAAAAACGGAAGAAGGTGAGGTAAAACAGTTCCGTTTAAACCTGAGCAAAAAAACGGCTGATATCATTCATGCCGGAATGCTGATTTTAGGAATTACTTCGCCAGAGCGGATGTAGATGCTGTTTGCTGAAGCCAGTGTTAATAAATTCGGAAGGATTGATCTAAAAATCTAATTAGTGGTTAACGAACTTATTTTACTATGTCTGGTGGCTTTTGCTGCCGGATTTATAGATGCTATTGTAGGTGGCGGTGGTTTATTACAAACGCCCGCCATTTTACTTATTTTGCCGCATTATCCCGTAGCCACACTTTTAGGCACTACCAAAATCCCATCAATGGCGGGTACAACACTAGCCGCTTTCAAATATTCAAAACAGGTTCGTTTTAATTACAAAGTACTTGCGGCTTGTGTGTTAACTGCATTTTTAGCAGCATTGCTGGGTGCGTTCCTGGTCAGCAGGATCGATAATTCGGTCATCAAACCTGTAATCCTCGTGGTGCTGATTTTAGTTACACTTTATACCTATTTTAATAAACAGTTTGGTATCCATCAGGAGAAAGACCATTCGCTTAAGCAACAAGTTTTAATGGCCGGTTTGTTTGGGATATTGATTGGTTTTTATGATGGCTTAATCGGCCCCGGCACTGGTTCTTTTCTAATTTTGGTTTTTATTGCGGTATTGGGCTTCGATTTTATTGGAGCCAGTGCACATGCCAAAATCGTGAATATGGCCACTAATTTAGCTGCCATTATCTATTTCAGTTCTACAGGCCATATCCTGTTTCAATACGCCATCCCAATGGCGCTGTTTAACCTAACAGGTGCTTTCTTCGGTACAAAACTAGCCTTACTTAAAGGAAATAAATTTGTCCGTGTATTTTTTCTGATCGTTGTTTTCGGAACGATTCTGCGCTTTGCTTACGATATTTTGAAAGCATATGCCGTGTAAAAGGGAAATGTAAAATAATAAATTCACCAGTTTTTGTTGTGCGATCATTTTCTTGGTCAGGAGGTATAAAGGCAACATCTATATTGAAAGATGTCGAGGTACTTTCTATTTAGATTTTCCTCTTACCGCCAGTATTTTACGGTACTTATCTATTCTTCTTTTATTCTGCTGCTGTAACAACGTAGGGTACAAATTCATCAGTATATTCACGATCAGAATGACCAGGGCAAATAAATAGTAGCCTTGTCCAACTTTTACTAAAACAAAACCTATCACAAAAACAAATCCGATGAGGTGGCTGATTTCGGCAATTGTCATTTCGTTGCGCAGGTCTGGTAATTCCGATGCCATTATCTTTTTTTTAAGTGACAGTTTGGGATTGAAATATTTAAACAGTGAATGAATAATGATCCATTTGAATATTCCTATCCCGATATACCTATTCAGGTTTTCATCTGTAATGAAATTAAGCTTTGTGAGGTATTGTTTATAAAATGGTGTCTTTATTAAGCCTGCATTCACAACCATACCAACTATCCATGATATAACAGAAATGGCAAAGCTAAAAGTGAGATATTTTATCATTGTTTTTTTAACGTGGAGCGAAAATGTTTAAAATATAAAAGTATGAGATTAATTGATATTTTAAACTGCAAAAAAACATTTATGGATACAATTAGCAGTGTGCCAAAGTATATACAATGCCTGTTAAACGGTTCTTGCTCATATAGAAAAGTGTGGACTTAGCCAGGTTAACAGGTACATTGATTTTTTTTACCCAGTTTGGCTTTTACTGCTGCGCATTCTACTCCGTTAACAAAATCCCAAGGGGAGCACGGAATGTAAAACAGGTTTGCTGGTCGTCTGATGTCACTGTCAAAGTTCCATTATGTGCTTTTGCTATCTCAGAGGCAATATACAATCCCAGTCCAAGACCATTCTGACTTGATTGTGCATCTTCTCTATGGAATGGATGGAAAACCCGAGCCATTGCCTCTTTAGGGATTGGACTTCCATTATTGGCAACAGAAATCTCCCAGAAGGTTTCGTTTACAAACGCTTTGAAGAATACAGGCGTTTCGGTTGATCCATGTATAATTGCATTGGCGAGCAGGTTGGATACTAACTGAGAGATTCGTGCGGGATCGCATTCTATAGGTTTACCGATTTCAAAATTAGACTCAATCTGTCTACCCGGCCATACCACCTTTAATTCATCACTTATCTGGTTAAGCAGTTTTTCAAGATCAACGGCCACAGGGTTTACGGGAATGCCTCCACCTAAGCGACCTTGGGCAAAGTCCATGATGTTGTTAATCATCTCATACATCCTTTTAGAACCTGACTGTATGATATTGACAAGCCTTTCTTCGCGCTCGTTAAGTCCTGTTCTTGCAAGCAGCTGAGCTGCGCTCATAATTCCACCTAATGGGTTACGCAAATCATGTCCCAACACCGCAATAAACTGTTCCCTAATCTGCGCATTTTTCTGTTCAATGTTTAACTTGGCTTCAGCGAGCTGTTTAGCAATCTGGAGATTTTCCTCATACAGCCTTCGGTCTGATGCCTTAAATAAGGTAAAACGCATGAAAAGAGGTTTGTTATTGTCTCCTTTTCTTTCATAACCGTTTATGTAGACAGGCATTTTTCCATCACCTGAATTGGCAAGTTCAACAGCTACTTCATCAAAATACCCTTGCATACGCAGTAAAGGCCAAAGGTGTGTCTCAAAATAAATCCTGCCGCCAACGGCCAGGACATCAGAAAAACGTTTGCCCAGAAATTGATCCGGAGTGCTGTTCAGCCATTCCGCGGTGCGCCTATTTACTTTGACAATTTTTCCTTCTCCGTCGGTGATCACAAAACCGCATAGCGAGGTTTCAAAAAAATCTTCAAAATCCTTTGCCAATGGTGACAAATCTGTAAACAGTTTATAGTCCATGGAGATAGCTAGTGATGGTAGCAATGGTTTCTTCGGGAGCACTTAGGTTTGGGCAATGACCTGTAGCATTCATGATGACAAGTTTACTGTCTGGCATATGCTCATGCATATATTGGCCCACTTCCACAGGTGCGATTACGTCATCACTGCATTGAAGAATCAGTGTCGGTATCTTGGCCTGTTGAAGTATTTCACGCTTATCGGTTAGAAAAGTGGTACGGGCAAAATGTTTGGCAATTTCGGGATCTGTTTTACAGAAGCTATTAGATAATTCATCTCCAAGCTCTTTTCTATCGGGATTGCCCATAATGACCGGAGCCATCGCCATGGACCAGCCAAGGTGGTTATTTTCTAATGATTCGAGTAATTCGTCAATCTCGGATCTGTCGAAACCACCGGTATATCCTTCATCATTGATATAAGATGGGGAAGGACTAACCAGAATAATGCTTTTGAACAGTTCAGGAGCGATATTCGTTGCAATAAGCCCCATGATTGCACTGACCGAATGCCCAACAAAAACCATATCCTTGACTTCCAGTACGTTTGCAATCTCTATAATATCGTGGGCATAACCATCAAGATTATCGTATTTCTTGTAAGAATAAGCAGAAAGATCTGAGCTGCCAGCGCCAACATGGTCAAATAATACAATCTTGTATTCAGCCTCGAAAGCAGGATAAACAAAACGCCACATGTTCTGATCACAGCCAAAGCCGTGTGCGAACATCATAACATTTGCGCCAGCTCCTTTAACAATTACATTGTTTCTTTCAATTACGTCCATATTTCGATTGTCAGTAAAGATAATAATTTTTCAAACTGAATATGCTATGTTATATACGGAGGATATTAATAGAAAATGCCAGTATAATGCATCATCTAAAAATTTGCTTCAGTTGTCGAAATTAATAGCTGTTTTGGGCGATTATTTGCCTATACAGGAAATGCAACGCGCTTAAAATCAATTTTTTATAGGGAAAAAGCTGCAACGCGGAAACTAAAATAACATCGGTAGTTATCTCGCCCGTGTTGTTGATAACTTGCTGATTATTGATCCATTTAGGCTAGGGCATTGCTGTAGTAGGTGCAGTTTCTATTGCTATCCAGAAATTCCTGTCAATAGCACTTCGGCGTGTAGTGTTGTCTGAACTGCAAAGCTTTGCGAGTGTCAACCTATTTTTTATTGGTATCTTATAGCAAAATCGAGATGATTCAAGTGAGGCACTGAGTTCTTATCTTGAATCCAGGATATGCTTTTTCGCAGATCCCATAAATTCTAATATGCATTTCATCATCACTCCTGGCAAGGAATTAGGGTCTGTTTTAAATATAGAAAAGAGACTGTCTTAGATAGACAGTCTCTTTTTGGAATAAACTGAATTTGATAATGTTGGAGCGCTATTCAGGTACTTTATTTTCAAACCAATCTAATATGTAGTCAGCGATTTTTTGCCAGCCTGGTTCACCACAGATAAAGTGGCTCTTGCCCTCAAAAATTTTCAAATCTACCTGGCTTGCTTGATCTTTATATCGGCCTGCGATAGTTTTGGTTAGCACAGGTGGAAAAATGTGATCGCTGCCGCCGCCGATAAATAAAAGGGGAGCGTGTGGTTTCTTAAAATCAATGTTCGAAAAGGAATTGAGAACGAGTTGCCTACTTACTTTAAAACTTTCTGGTACTGCCAGTTTTTCGAAAGCACTTTCTTTCTCAGGGTCAGAAATGGTATTGAAGAAGGCATAGTCATACCATTTCCGGCTTCCCATAAAATATTTCTTAAAGGTAAAAAATCCAAAAGCGGGTATAACGGTTTTCAAAGTTTGAAAAGGCGGGAAGACATTTTTTGGTGGTGCCCCGTCTATGCTTACACCAGCTTCGGCAAGCCCCATTTCAACGAGTTTAAGAACAGCCATCCCTGCCATGGAATGGCCAATAATCAGCGGTTTTTCAGGGAGGGTGCCGATCAGCTCGGCAATGTTTTCAATAATATCAATAAATCCTGTCTTAACCAGATCAGGATGTACTTTTTTCCTGAGTTCAGTGGGGTTACCTCCGTGTCCCGGGTTTGCAGGCGTATACACTGTGTATCCTTTCTGCTCATAGTATTTTTTCCAGTCTATCCAGCAGTTATTGTTTACAAAGTTTCCATGAATCAGGATGATGGTTTTCGATTTGGCCATGATAATGTTATTTAATTTCAATGTGGTAAATAGGGATTAACATTTTAAACAGCTACTAAATATACTCAGTTACTGTGGTTTTTGCATAGCAAGTTTTTAACTTAAGCCAGTTAAAATTTGCCTTCCTTTGAAGAAGATTATTTTCTCCAGAAGGTGGAGTTCTGCTTCAATTACGGGCGATTGAACCAGCCTGGCCAATAGCCATAACCTTTAACATTTTCTGTCATAATTTTCTTTTAGTGGGTATTTTGTCTGTTATTTATAGCTGGGTTATAAAAAGCTGGATATATTGAGCCGAAAGTCCGGGATATTCGTGTTGTACGCCATGTCCGGATTGTGGGATCACCAATAAATTGGCTGTTTTCCATTTCCTGATGATAGGATACCAGTTTTCAACCGGACAACTGGGATCGTGGTCGCCCATTAAGATGAAGATTGGCACTTTGGTATCTGCCAGTTTTTCTCTCGATTGGTTGGCATCTTGCTGATAATCTCCAATTCCTTTGAAATAGTCTCCGAATTTATCCGGCGGAACCATTTCGCTCAGATCTTTCGTTCTGGATGCTATACGCTGATGCGATCGTTTAGCGGCTGCAACACTCTTTGCAGAAGAGGGCTCGAAAAAAAGTACCTGTTCATCTTGCAGATCGTTTACGGGCTTAAAAGCTGCGTCCAGAAAAGCCTGCTCTACAGGCTGGTTGTTTTTCCCTGGGGGATTCGCACCAATCAGAATGAGGTGAGCTACCATTTCAGGGTAATGTGCCGTAAACGACTGCGCAACTGCGCCACCGTAAGACCAACCCAGCAAATTAAACTTTTTGATTTTCAATGCAGTGGCAAGATTTTTAACATCTCTGGCAACCTCAGCCATGGTTGGCGCAAGTTTACCTGTAGAAAGGCCAATACCCGGGTAGTCAAAAATATAAATGGTGTTATTTTTTGCAAGATGATCTAAAAAGGCAGGATCCCAGGTATCCAATATGCCCCTCAGTCTGTTGCACAAAATCATTGGTGCTCCGCGGCCAAATGTTCGGTAGGCAATCCTGCTGTTTGCTGTATTGATGTAACGCGTGGGTGTATTAACGGCCAGCGCCTGCTTTCCATCAGTTTTTTGCAATTGGGCGCTCGTTCCCAACGCATGGGTTAGGAGGCCAATAATGATCAGGGAAGTAAATTTTTGGATTGACATGATTTTTGAATTTTGTTGAATCATTGCCCGGTGCATCATCGGATAAACGGAGCTTTGATTTTTATTTAAGATATTTTTTCAATTCAGCAGCAGCCTGCAAAAACAGCGATTTGGTTTGGGGAATTTCTGCAAGCCCGTTAAGGAGGCCGAAATCGTGGATCACATCATTATAACGTACCGTCGTTACCACAACACCTGCTTCGCTAAGCTTTACTCCGTAGGCTTCACCTTCATCACGCAGAATATCATTCTCAGCTACCTGGATCAGTGTTGGAGGCAGGCCTTTAAGTTCCTGCAAAGACGCCTTTAATGGCGATGCATAAATTTCATTTCGCTTGTCTGCCGGAATATATTGATCCCACATCCATTTCATTAATGGGGTAGTTAAAAACCGCTGTGCACCATATTGTTGATAGGAGGTGTTGGTAAATTCGGCATTGGTTACCGGCCAGAATAAAATCTGTACCTGATATAAATTCTCGCCGTTGGCCTTGGCCATTAATGTAGATGCTGTGGCCAGATTCCCGCCGGCACTGTTGCCTACTATTCCCATTTTATTGCCATCAATATTCAGTTCGTTACCATGTTGTTTTAGCCATTTGGCTGCAGCATATACCTCGTTAACGGGTTGTGGATATTTTGCTTCGGGTGCCCGCGTGTAGTTTACAAATACACCGGCAAAACCAGTGAGTACAGCTAAGTCTCTTACCATGCGTTTATGAGTAGGGTAGTCGCCCAGCACCCAGCCACCACCATGAATAAATAAAAACGCCGGGATTTTGCCACTGCTGTTTTTAGGGCGGACAATATTTAGTGTAATCTTTATGCCATTGATATCAATAACTTTTTCAGATTCGGTTATCCCGGAGTAATCAACTTTAAAAGCCGCCTGTGCGCCGACTAAAACATTTCGGGCATCTGCTACAGACATGGTTTCAAGCGGCTGGCCACCGCTGTTAAGTGGCTTCAAAAAAGCCTTTACCGCTGGCGAAAGGTGTGGGTCGGTTGAATAATCTACCTGGGCCCGGACCTTGTAACTTAGTAATATGAAGGTAATGAGGAAAGCGGTCTTTTTTAGCAAGTTGTGGTTTGGGATTTTCATTTTTGTAATGGTTTAATTGGAGGTTTTAAGTTTTCAAATTGCATTCAGGTCAATCTGTGCAGCCCAATTAGCCAAATACATGCCGATTGATTAAATTGTTGATAGTCAGCTTGTTTGTTGTGTTTTAGCATTTTGTGAAATAAACGAAATTCCGCTAAAAGTTGAAATATGGACTTTTAAGGTATGGAGAAACCTACTGGTTCGTACTGCTCTGATCGATTTAAATGGCTATTAAAGGCTGATTACCGATACACAAGCATATTTTCGATATGGCGATATCATTAGAATGGATTGTATGGTTGTATTTGCTTGTTAATGAGTGTTTTGTTATTGGTTTCGCTTCACCATGTTTACAAAAAGTTCGCTGTATCAACAATTCAATAATTACCCTTCAATAAATGAAAGAACAGATAGGGTAGGTAGACAAACCTTTAAGGTACCGGCAGCTCTAGAGGTAGATGTTTACAGACTGGCTTATCGATAAATGTTTAAATATCGCTATGCGTATAAGATGAGTAATTTCTGTAAAGTGTTGTTATATAGCGTTTTATTTTGTTGGTAGGCATTTTGCAATTGTCCAATTCAGCTAATATTACTCACGTGCAAATCAATATCACCCATATCGATACAGCCTGTATCCTTTTAGAAATAAATGGCTACCGGATCCTTACCGATCCTACTTTAGACCTTGCAGGCAAACTCTATTATCATGGTTATGGGGCAGTATCCCGGAAGACAGAAAATCCAGGGCTCACGGCCTCACAACTGGAGAATATCGACCTGGTATTGCTCAGTCATCACCAGCATAAAGATAATCTGGATACTGCCGGGAAGGCATTTTTGGAAAATGTAGGCTTAATTATTTCTACCGTGCCAGCCAGTAAGGTTTTGGCGGGAGTGACCGGGCTGAACAACTGGGATACCTACCACATTTACAACAATAAGGTAAAGGGACTAAAAATTACGGCAACGCCGGCACAACATAGGCCCTGGTGGCTACCGGAGTTTGTTTCGGGCAAGGTTATCGGTTTTGTTATTGAGTTTGATGAGCAAGAAAACGGGGTAATCTACCTTTCTGGTGATACCGTATTTTTTAAGGGGATTGAAGAAATAGCAAGGCGCTTTAAAATTGATATCGCGATTTTAAACGTGGGTGGAGTGCAGTTCCCCTACCTGACCGGTTTGGGCAAATATACCATGGATGGTAAAGAGTTGTTGCAAGCCGTAAGTGTATTGAATCCAAAGAAAGTATTTCCGGTGCATACCCGTGGATGGACACACTTTAAAGAAAACGAAACCGATTTGAAAAGGCTCGTCGCTGGTGATTTGCACACGAAAACAAGAACCTTTTTTCTGAAGTCAGGACAGCGTACACCCGTTTATCCATTAATGAAAAACCATTTTTAATCTTAAATAAACAAAAACATGGAACTTACTTATTACGGTCATTCCTGCTTTTCGGTAAAAGCAGGCAATAAAAACATCCTATTCGATCCTTACATTACGGAAAATGAGCTGGCCCGAGAAATTAAGATTGACGACATTAAAGCCGATTATATTTTTATCTCGCATGGGCATTTCGATCACATTTTAGATGTGGAAAGGATAGCAAAAAGTACAGGTGCAAAAGTTATAGCCACCTGGGAGGTTAAAGATTGGCTTAATGCGAACGGGGTAGAAAATACACACCCGATGAACCCCGGGGGAACATGGACTTTTGATTTTGGAAAAGTGAAATGTGTAATTGCACAGCACTCCAGCAGTATGCCTGATGGTAGTTACGGTGGGGTAGCCAGTGGTTTTGTATTGGATACCCCGGAAGGCAAATTTTATTACAGTGGTGATACGGCATTGACCATGGATATGCAACTGATCCCTAAATGGGCTGCGCTCGATTTTGCCGTTTTTCCAATTGGCGATGATTTAACCATGGGTGTTGATGATGCCATTATCGCTGCCGAAATGGTAGGGGTTAAAAAGGTAATGGGCGTACATTACGATACCTTCGGCTACATAATTCTCGATCATGAAGCAGCACTGCAAAAATTTAGCGCAAAAGGAATGGAATTACTTTTAGTGCCCATTGGGAACACTGTTTCCATTTGAAAACTAAATTAAAAGCCTTTATATCAGCTAGCTGAATAGCCGATCCTAGATTATATTTTCGTTTTTTAGTGATATATCGTTGTCCTTAAATCGTTGTTTTTATTGTAACTATTTGTTAATCAGTATTTTGTTTATTCGGTATAAAAATGGTATAACTTGATGAAAATGTTAAACCTAAAAACTAAAAAAAATGGAAAAAGAAATGTTTACCAGGAAAATTAAATGGCTAATGAGCATTGCCTTACTAGTTTGGCTGCTGTTTTTTGCCTTAAACACATATGCCCAAACGCCAGTCAAAAATATTGTACTGGTGCACGGTGCTTTTGCTGATGGATCGGGCTGGGAAGCAGTGTACAAAATCTTGAAAAAGAAAGGTTACCAGGTAAGCGTGGTAGGCAACCCCAATACAGGGATGCCCGAAGACGTAGCGGCAACTTCGCTGGTATTAAAAAGACAACAGGGACCGGTTTTACTGGTTGGCCACTCTTACGGCGGTGCAATTATTACCGAAGCTGGTAGCGCCGAGAATGTAGTTGGTTTGGTTTATATTGCAGCTTTTGTGCCCGATAATGGCGAAACCTTATTGAAATTGTTGCAATCAGGACCACCAAATCCAAAGTCGGGCATATTACCGCCAGAAAATGGCTATATCTGGTACGATAAGGCTAAATTTCATGTTGGTTTTTGTGCTGATCTGCCAAAAGAAAAAGCAGAATTTCTTGCCGACTCACAGATTCCGGTTTCGGCAGCTGTATTTGGCCATGCCATCAAAAATGCAGCCTGGAAAACAAAGCCCAGCTGGTACATTGTAGCCACCGAAGATAATACCATTCCGCCAGATGCCGAACGCTTTATGGCAAAAAGGGCTGGTGCTAAGGTGAGCGAAATTAAAGGCAGTCATTTGGTGTTTATGTCACAGCCCGAAGCCGTGGCTAAGGTAATTGAAGAAGCAGCAAAGGGCGCTGCCAAATAAATTAACCAGCAAAGCATAGGGCGGCGGCCTTATGCTTTGTTAATTTTAAGCTACCGACTCCAGGTCTGCATTGTTTTGCATCGATTTAATGAACGGATTGTGCAGGGAAAGCGAAGAAATGGTAATTTTTGTCCCTTTATTGTTTTCTATCCGTAAGTCGGCTTCCAGTTGCCCGGTTAAGCCTTTAATTAGTTTTATTCCGAGTGATTTTACATTTTTTAGTTCAAAATCATCAGGCAGACCAATTCCGTTATCCTGCATCGTTAATTCGTAAATTTCCGGGCTGATCTCTTGTAAACTAATGCTGATTTGACCAACGGGAACGTTTTTAAAGGCATATTTCAATGAGTTTGTAATCGCCTCGTTAATAATCAAGCCAAGCGGAACAGCTTCTGATACCCCAAACTCAATGTTTTCAATAGCTAAGTTAAACTGGATATTGCTCCCTGTATCAAAGCTATCGCTCAGATAATTAACCAGTTCTGGTATGTACTGGGCCATGTTAATGGTTTTTACATCATCCGTTTGATATAGTTTTTGATGGATAAGTGACATGGCGAATATGCGGTGCTGGCTGTTTCTGACTGCCTCTAGTGCGTCATTTTCCAAATAGGCCGATTGTGATTCGAGCAAACTCATTACCGTATGCAGGTTATTTTTAACCCGGTGGTGGATTTCTTTTAACAGCCACTCTTTTTCTTCCAGTAGGGTTCTCAGTTTATTGTTACTGAGCTCAATTTTATGCTGCTGTATTTCCAGTTGTTTATTACCTGATCGTTTTAAATGGTACAAACGATATAACAACAAGGTGAGCAGCAATAACATAACTGCCGCCCCGATAGCCACTTTTTGTTGAAACTCCTGTTTTTGCATGTTACTTAACTGCAGTTTCGATTTTTGATTTAAAAGGTCAATATCTTTTTGCTTTAACTTTAAATCGCTAATGTTTTTAAGTGCAATTAGACTGGCTTCCTTTAGTTGTGCCTCCTGGTTTTGGGTGGTTTGTTTGAGTAGTTCTGCACTTTGGTTCAAAAAACGGATATTATCATCTTTTAACCGGAGATCAGCTTCTTTCTTTTGAGTCTGGTATTGAAATTCCAGCTCTTGGGTATGCTTATCTTTACTCACCGCATATACAGAATCACTCAGTTTTTTGCTAATCGACAATAGACTATAGGCCGATTTATAATCGCCCATGGCCGAATCAATCTGCGATTTGAGGCTTAAAAAAGGGATCAGGGTCGGGGAGGCGTTAATTTTACCCTCATAATTTTTAAAGGTTTCGCTGGCTTCTTTAAACATTTTTTTTGAAGCGTACAAAGCTGCAAGGTCATTATATAATAACGTGGTGTAACCTCTCTGGCGCTCACGGAATTTGATCGCTTCTTTATAGTTTTTTTCAGCCAGATCGAATTGGTTAAGTGCCTTGAAGCAGTGGCCAAGTGCTACGTGATAATATACAAAAGCCTCTTCCCGGTCGGGTGGCATTTTAATGTAGGTTTGCTGGATGTAGTTTAATGCAGCTTTGGGTTGCTTCATAGCAATTAAACACTCGGCATAACTCGAAACAATCGAATATATGAGGATCTTTTTGCGCATAACTGGCGCATCATCCATTATTTTCTCGTGAAATACCAGGCTCTTTTTGTAATTCTCCCTTCGTTTGTAAAGCAGTAACAAGTTGGTGTAAACTGAAAGCTTATCATCATCGCTAAGCCGGCTGTTCAGGTTTTGTTCAGCAAGTTGAGCATAATAAAGTGCCTTGTAAAAATTCCCCCTGTTGTTGTAATCACCGCAAAAGATGCTGTAAATTTTAGCTTTCGAAGGGTATCCTGCAGCCTGTTGGTTATCGGTAATAAAGGTGTAAATAGTTTCAGGCGCTGTTTTACTGTCCCTTTTGCGGTAATCGCATATCCGTAACAAGCGGTCCATGTTTTGTTTAATGTATAAGGGCTTCTTTAGCCGCATACTTTCTTTTAAACCCTGTTGATTAAGCAGGTAAGACGAATCTATATAGCTGACATTAATTTTGCCCGGGGTTTTATAGGCTGAAAACCAATAGTGATCGCTAAGATTAACCAGGAGTTTAATGCGCGAAGAATCCGTTAACATTTTAAGGATCGCCCGGCTACCGTTAGTATCATTTCTATCCTGATAAGCCGAAGCCCAGAGTAATAAGGATTCGTTGTAGCTGTGCTTATCCTTTAATTTTAAACTTAACTGTTTGGCTTGTTCCAGTAAAAAAACGGCACTGTCGATATGTATCTTTTCTTCTCCGGGGCGATAAATGTAAATGCTGGCCAGTTTAAGGAGTAAATCAAGCCGCTCTTTTTCTGATTTGGTTTGCGCCAGGCTTTGTTTTATAGCGGGGATGTTAGCGGGGCTAATTTGGAGGTTTCCAGGGAAATACTGGTTTTTAACAGAGATTTCGCCAGCCCAGTCCCTGAGGATATCCATATAGTTAACACGTAGTTTATCACCTGCCTTCTGGTAACATAATCTGGCTTTTTGGTAATAGCTTAAACGCGCTGGCTTATCCTGCAGAATGGCAAATTCATACCAGGTTCTGCCTTCCAGCTCATATAATTTTTCTTTTTGTGCTGCCGCGAGCACCTTTTTGTAAATTACAACGGCCTTCGCCTCATTCTTTTTCTCACGGTTCCATATTCCTGTAAACAGGATACCTGTTAATTTTCCTTTGGTGAAGTTTAATTTTTCGGCCAGTTCGGTAGCTTGCGAAATGTAGGCGCTTGCCGAATCCAAATCTGGTCTGGACTCTTCAGCTCTGCTCAAGTAATAGTAAGCCAGATCCAGCAAGATCTCTACCTTTTGTTTATTCTCAGGGATTTTATGGATAGATAGCAAAATATTCTTCGCTTCTGTATCTGAAATTGGAACATACAGCGGTAATGCAACAGCTTTAAAATTGCTGCTTATTAAGAAAAGGATAAAAATAAAGGCTGTTTTTATTGCTTTCATGTTTGTTTCATAAATGGTTATTTCATGTACCGGTTTTTCTCCCGATCAGGAAATTGCTTTTGGCAAGCTGCATTACATTTTTTATGCCATAAAAGCCAGGAAAAGGCTGGTTTAATAACATTGCTTTAACCTGTAAAGCCAGTCTGCTGCATTATTAAATTTTAATCGGTAACCGGTAGCTGCCTGCATGCCTGGAAATGCCCGTTAATGTTTACAGGGAACGATTAAAAGGATTTGCAGGTGCTGGCATTTTTCCAGTCCTTAAAAGTTGTTTTAGTTTGGTTACCCCATAAAAATACTCAAACTTTTTTTAAAAGAATAAAAATCCCAGCCAAATGGCTATTCAGTATTTATTTTTTGTAATTAAATTAGCGATATATCGTTAAGGCTCGCTCTGTTTTCGATATATCGCTGATGATTTTAGTATTTTTTGCTTGTAAGTGTAAGTTTTTCAGTGTTTTATATGTGGGCACGGCCTTTGCTATTTGGCTTTTTACAGTTTTAAAATCAACTTTAACCAATCATCCCATAAACATGAGAAATATAAAACCTGCCCACTGTGTGGCACTACTGGCATTCGCTTTTTGCAGTCTAAGTGCCGTAGCACAGCAAAAAAATAATACGCCCGATTCGGTTTTCGTCAAACTGATTCCGAGATATGACAGCGTGGGCAATTTCCACCGCAAAATTTTTGGCGAAAACTACCGTAAAGAATATGCCTTGGAAACCAAGTTGCCGGTTATTCATTTATCGGCTATTGCCGGTGGGTTAAAAGCCATGCAGCGAGGTGGGGGCAATCAGTCTAAATCCATCAGGCTGGAAGATAAAAATGGCAATGAGTGGGTATTGCGGAGTGTAGAAAAATATCCTGAAGTGTTGCTACCGCCCAGTCTGCAACAAACTTTTGCGCGCGATATTATAAAAGATAATATGTCTGCGCAGCATCCGTTTTCGGCGTTGGTTGTTCCGGTTTTTGCAAAAGCCATCGGTGCGGCGCACAGTAATCCGATTATCGGATATGTAGCTCCGGATCCTGGATTGGGCGATTTTTCTGCCGACTTTGCCGGAAAAGTAGCATTGCTCGAAGAACGCGAACCAATAGGTAAATCGGATAATACCGCCAAAATGTACCGCAAACTGGTTGAGGATAACGACAATACCATTAATGCCGATTTGCTGCTCAGGCTAAAATGCCTCGATGTATTATTGGGCGATTGGGATCGGCACGATGATCAGTGGCGTTGGCATGCGCTCAAATCTCCGAAAGGGATTAACTATGTACCTGTACCGCGAGACCGTGATCAGGTTTTTTACCGCTCGGATGGTAAAGTGCAGCGCTACGCGCAATCCTCATGGCTTTTGCCTATGATGCAAGGTTACGAACGGAATATACAACGCATAAACTGGTTTTTATGGGAAGGCCGGGAAATTAACAGCCGCTGGTTTAACGAAATAGACGAAAACCATTGGAACCAGGTGGTTGCCGAATTTTGTACCCTGATGACAGATGATCTTTTCGAAACCGCATTAAAAAGATTGCCCGGACCGGCTTATCGCATCAGGCACAACGAGCTTTTAGCACAGTTGAAACTTAGAAGGGCAGAATTACCCAAAATGATGAATACCTATTACCATTTCTTTAACCGGATTGTAGATATCGAAATGAGCGATAAGAATGAATTGGTCGAAATTACGGGTACGGCCGATAAAGGTTTGCTGGTGGTGGCAACAAAAATAACCCGGAATGGCAGTAAGGGCGCTGAAATTTACCGCCGAAAATTTGATCCGGGGGTAACGAAAGAAATCCGCTTGTACCAGCATAAGGGCAGCGATAGCTTGGTGATGGATAATAAAACATCGCGCATAAAAATAAGGTTGATTGGCGGGGAAGGAAACAAGAATTATGCGATTGCCAATGCCAAAAACAGCATTCCGTTTTATAATCTAAAGGCTGCTAAATACAGCGGTAACGATGCTGCTAAACTGGCGCAGCATCTGGTAAACGATTCGTTAAATGTGGCTTACCAGCCGAAAGATCTGTATAGCAGGCATCTTATCTTTCCTAATCTGGGCTTTAACAATGATGATGGTTTGGCAGTGGGCCTGGCTTTTAAATTTACCAATCCGGGTTTCAGAAAGCTGCCTTACGGCAATGCACAATCTTTCTCGTTCCTCTATTCCTTTGCAACCGGGGCATTTAAGTTTAATTATACCGGCGAATGGATTCAGGCTCTTGGCAAAGCCGATTTTTTGATAGAGAGCAATATTTATGCACCCAGCAATACCCAAAACTTTTTTGGCTTGGGCAACGAAACCTTTTTTGATGAATCGCAAAATAATATCAGTTATTACCGCGCCAGGTTTAACCTTTACGAACTGAGCCCTGCATTGCGCTGGCGCACCAAAAAAATGATTTTTAGTATTGGACCAACTTTTCAGTATTATACTTTTGATGAAGATGAAAATACCGGTCGCTTTATCAATAATGCCTCACAGTTACATGCCTCAGATAGCAGCACGGTAGCCGAAAGCAAAATGTTTGGCGGTTTTATTCTAAAATACAGTTTAAATACACGCGATAATAACCTCTTGCCAACCAAAGGTGTATTGCTTGATATGAAGCTGACAGGTTATAAGGGTTTTAATAGTTTTTCCAATTCCTTCGGGCAGTTTAATCCGAGTTTTGCCGTTTACCAGAAACTGGATGCAAAAGGCAATCTGGTGATTGCCGAGAGAATTGGAGGTGGCATTACGGTTGGGAAACCTGCTTTTTACCAGGCGCAGTTTTTAGGTGGACAGGGCAATTTATTGGGTTACCGCCAATACAGGTTTGCTGGCGAGCATAGCCTTTTTAACAACCTCGAAATGCGCCTTAAACTGGGCGATTTTGTAAACTACGTTTTGCCCGGTCAGATCGGTTTTATGGGTATGTACGATGTGGGGAGGGTTTGGAAACGTGATGAAGTATCGGATGAGTGGCACCATGGTGTAGGTGCCGGATTGTACTTTGCGCCTGCATCATTAACCGTGTTTAGGGTTGTAGCAGCTTATTCTAAGGAAGGATGGTATCCATACATTTCTTTAAAATTCCGCTATTGATCGCTAATCTTTTAGCAAATTGTTTTTATTTCGATAAACGGATATTTTAAACCGGTTTATAACGTATTGTTTGTTAGGTGTTTGTATGTTGGTATGGCTATTGGAATAGACTATTCTGTTTTACAAATCCTTTATATGATGAACAATAAAATTTTTGGACAAAAATGCGGATTAAGGGTTTCCGAACTGGTTTTAGGAACGGGTAATTTCGGAACCCGATGGGGATATGGCACACAGGCAGACGAGGCCAGAAAAATATTCGATAAATATATTGAAGCAGGGGGTAACTTTATTGATACCGCCGATGGTTATCAATATGGTGAATCGGAAGAATTGATTGGGGAATTTATAAAGGGGAGACGGGAGGAGCTGGTGATCGCTTCTAAGTTTACCACAGGAGGTTCGAGTATCCAAACTACGGGTAACAGCCGTAAAAGTATGCTACGTGCTGTTGAAGCCAGTCTGAAAAGGCTTAAAACTGATAGAATCGATGTATACTGGGCCCATTTTACCGATAACCAGACCCCTGTTGAAGAAATAGTAAGAACTTTTGATGATTTGGTACAATCAGGCAAAATATTATATGCTGGATTTTCCAATTTTCCGGCCTGGCGCATTGCAACGGCTACCCTAATGGCCGATTTAAGAGGCTGGTCGCCAATTATTGCCATCCAGACGGAGTACAACCTGCTGGAGCGCACAGCCGACAGGGAGCTTTTACCCATGGCCGAAGCATTGGGCTTAGGTGTAGCATATTGGTCGCCCTTGGCTGGAGGCACCTTAACCGGAAAATACCGCGAGGTTAATCTGGCCGAAGATTCAAGGCAAAAAGCCTGGGGTGGTATTTTGGTAAAAGGCGCTGATGATGAACAGGCTGGATTAATCCTCGATGCCGTGGCCAAAATTGCCTGGGAAAAAAATATGAAAATAGCTGATGTAGCCCTTACCTGGCTCAGGCAGAAAGATGCTGCCAATCTGCTTTCGGCTTGCACCATTATTGGTCCGCGCACGCTACAACAACTGGATGATTACCTGCATGCACTTGCTTTTTCTTTATCGGATGATGAAATGCAGGGATTAAATGCCTGTAGTAAGGTTGCCTTGGGTTCGCCGCACGAAACCATTGCTGAGCAGCAGAAAAGCATATTTGGTGCCGGGTCGGGTATTGAAATTAAACATAAAGCAGGTTAAAAACCTATCGACAGATTCCTGCATATGATGCGGAATCTGTCAGTATTAATATACCTAGCTCCATTTAAGGAAAGCTGCGATATATTTGGCAACTAATTTTGGGTGTTCGTGCTGCGGGCCATGACCGGAGCTCGGCAGTATAATCAGTTGTGCAGTTTTCCATTGCTTTACCATCGGAAACCAGTTTTCTACAGGGAAACTGGGATCGTGGTCGCCCATTAAAATTAAGATCGGAATTTTAGTGTTACTCAGTTTTTCCCGTGAGTTAGAGCTGTCTGCCTTAAAATCAGCCCCTCCTTTAAAATAACGCTCAAATAAATCGGGCGTAACCATTACGCTCAAATCTTTTGTTCTTTGAGCAATCCTCTTATTTGATTCTTTTGCTGCCTTAACACTCGATTTGGATGCTGGTTCGAAAAAAAGAATAATTTCGTCATTCAGGTCGTTTACCGGTTTCAATGCCGAATCGAAAAATACCTGTTCGGGTGGGGTGGCATTATTTCCCGGAGGATTTGTTCCGATTAATAGCAGGTGGGAAATCATTTTAGGGAAGTGCGATGCAAAAGTTTGTGCTACCGTACCACCGTACGACCAGCCGCCCAGAATAAATGAACTGAGTTTTAATGCTTCCGTAAAAAGCTTAACTTCTTCGGCTACTCCCAAACTTGTGGTGGGAAGTTCTCCGGTAGAAAGGCCTATACCGGGATAATCGAATATGATTACCTGATGTTTTCTGGCCAGCTGATCCAGAAATAAGGGATCCCAGGTATCGAGTATGCCTCTGAACCTGTTGCAGAGCACAATTGGTTTGCCCTGCCCAATGGTTCTATAAGCAATTTTATTACCGCCCGCATCAATAAAAAGTGTTGGTGTTTCAACTGCTGTGGCTGAGCCTGAATTTAATTTTTTCATTGCCGTAGTATTTTTTATGCCCGAAAACAATATTGATGCCGTTGTGCGAGTTGTTGTTAATCAGTTGTTTAGGTGTTTTTATAGGCCTAAGCAATATCGGTATTTCGTTAATTCAATTTAACTTTAGGCGATATTGCGCTATGGCATTAAAGTGATTTTTTTTTAGATGTTGATCGATAAATGTCGAAATGTCGCTAATTTTACTTTTGTGGGTAAAAGTCAATTGTTTGTATTGCAGTGGTTTAACTAGTTGGTACGATGTTTATGAAAGTGAGGTAAATGGAAGTTAAACATGAACCGCCGGTTAACAAAATATCTTTTCGAATGCATAAGAAAGGCCATCGATTCCGAAATGTTGGATAACCTACCTATTAACAGACTTTGTTTTGCCGGACTTACAAGCTAAATTTAACGATCTTTTATCAAGATCAGGTAAAGGATATTAATGCTGGGATTAACTTAAAAACCACCTAAAATTTAAAATTATGGCTGCTTTTTCTGATTCTGTGAGCGACGTGCTGCTGGATATCAGTATGGATATTGCGGATATTAAAAGCAAAAGAGAGCTGCTCGAGCTGATTAATGGTAAACTTAAGCCTATATTCCATTTTTCAGATGTGGCTATCTGTACCTTTAGCCAGGAAGAACCGCTCTGTAAGATTTTTTTGCTCGATCCGGCTTCCGTACTTCAAAAACATCCCGATTACAAGCAATACATTAGTTCCTGCTACTCCTCAAGCGAGATGCCTATTTCCAATTTTTTATTGTTGCCACAGCCCATAGTACACAACCTCGAAACAACTATCGGCCCGGGTAGCGACTTATCTTTGAAGGTACTGGTCGAATCTGGCATCAGACAGGTAATCTGTATTGTATTAAAAAAGGCAGAAGAATATTTCGGAATGATTACTTTTTACCTGGAAAACAAAACCGAGTTAACTGCCGCTACACGCAATCTGATTCTGGGTATTGCAAATCTGATTGGCATTACAGTTTCTAACATCCTCTACCTTGACGAGATTAACCGTAGGGAAGAGGAAAAAACCATTTTGCTTTCGTTTAGCGATAGCATGGCGACTATTAGAACCACACATGATTTAAACGTGATGATGAGCGACCGGCTGAAAAGGCTCTGTGCGATAAAAGATTATGTAATTTCTGTGATTCATGAAGGTGGCGAATTGCACGGCAGATTTATTTACAATAAAGAAGCTCCCTATGTAGAAATGCCCGGATTTAGGCAGGCCTTAAACACCAGGTATAAAGTGCAGGATGGTGTTTTTAACCGGGTAATGGTTTCCCCACATCCGGTTGTGTATAATATCAATGAACTTTTAAGCACTCAGGGCACACCTGAATATATTAAGTTCTGGAAATCTATCGGGATCGAAATAGTGGTAGGCGTTGCATTAACCTTTGGCAAAACACCCATTGGTGTGCTCTGGATCGAGCCTGCCGATGCCAGACAATTAACAGTTTTTTACAATGGCTTATTCAAGGGGATTATCGCACAGCTATCCGTGGCACTTTCGAATATTCTTGCCAATGAGAGGGTAGAAAACCAGATGCTTGAAATTAACAGCTATAAACAGCGGCTTGAAGAAGAAAATGCCTATTTACTCAAAGAAATTGAAAAAAGTTACAACCACAGTGAAATAATTGGCTCGGGTGCAGAAATGTCAGCAGTTTTCAGGATGATGGCCCAGGTTTCTTTCACCAACAGTACTGTTTTGTTGCTGGGCGAAACGGGTACCGGAAAGGAGCTGATTGCCCGGGCTATCCATAACAATTCCCACAGGAAAGATAAGTTGATGGTTAAATTGAACTGTGCAACCCTGCCCGCCAGCCTAATTGAAAGTGAGCTTTTCGGGCACGAAAAGGGAAGTTTTACCGGTGCGACGGAAAGGCGGATTGGCAAATTTGAACTGGCCGATAACGGCACCCTTTTTTTAGATGAAATTGGCGAAATGCCTGTCGACCTTCAGGTAAAGCTATTACGTGTTTTGCAAGAACGGGAAATAGAGCGGGTGGGCGGCAAAGGCCCGATAAAGATTAATGTACGGATTATTGCGGCAACAAACCGCAATTTACTGCAGGAGGTAGAGAGTGGAAAATTTAGAAGTGATTTATATTACCGCTTAAACGTGTTCCCGATTACCCTGCCACCGCTGAGAAACAGAAAAGAAGATATATACATGCTGGCCATGCATTTTATGGCCAAATTTTCGCGTAATACAGGTAAAAACGTCTTCAATATCTCGCATAAGGCAACACAGGATTTGCTGACTTACCCTTGGCCCGGAAATGTAAGGGAATTAGAACACCTAATGGAAAGGAGTGTATTGCTAACGCAAGGTAATACCATTAAGGAGTTACATCTGTCGCTGGGCCAATACAACGAGGCGGGCAAAGAGATCAATAGCGATTATATCAAAACCATTGATGAGAATGAACGCGATCATATTTTGAAAGTGCTCCGGCTTTGCGGAGGCAAGGTATTTGGTCCACATGGTGCTGCATGTAAATTGGGTGTACCGGTTTCTACCTTAAATTCTAAAATCGCTAAACTAGGAATTGTAAAGGAAAAGGTTCTATCACATGTTAATACTTAATGTATTAAGCTTTTTTTGTAATTTATTGGATATGAGGTGCTTGAAATTTTTAAAAAGAATAGTTATTTGTTGTAAATTTAACCATCGTTCCGGAAACAATATATTGTACTGGCTTAAAATAACCAATCATGAAGAAACGAATACTTATTGTTGAGGATGAGTTTGTTGAGGCAAATAACCTGGAAATGATTCTTCACCGGGCAGGCTATTACGTCTGTAACATTGCGAGTTATGTTACCAAAGCGCTGGAAATTATAGAAAGGGAAAAGCCTGATCTGGTGCTATTGGATATCTATCTGAAAGGCAAGCTAACGGGGATCGATTTGGCTAAAACGTTGAGAGAAAAAAATATTGCCTTTGTTTACCTTTCGGCCAATTCAAACAAAGATATTCTTGCCGAAGCCAAGAAAACCGAACCTTATGGTTTTTTGGTCAAGCCTTTTAGGGAAAAAGATGTTTTGGTTACAATTGATATTGCTAATTATCTACATGAACAAAAGCTGAAACTTAAATTTAGAAATGAACACGTTTCCAAAGATGCCTTTGTACAGCATAAAGATTTTGAAGGTATTATTGGCCAGAGCGAAAGTTTACGAACAGTATTTAATCACATTAAGCTGGTTGCGCCAACCGATACATCAGTACTGATATTGGGTGAAAGCGGAACTGGAAAAGAACGGTTGGTGGATAGCCTTCATTTTCAATCGCTACGAAAAAATAAACCGCTGATCAAGGTAAATTGTGCTGCCTTACCAGCTTCTTTAATAGAATCTGAACTCTTTGGACATGAAAAGGGTGCCTTTACCGGTGCACACGACAGGCGTATCGGGAAATTTGAACTGGCCAATACCGGGACCATTTTTTTGGATGAAATAGGAGAGTTGCCGGTCGATTTGCAGGTTAAACTGTTGCGTGTACTTCAGGAAAAAGAAATCGAAAGGGTTGGAGGAAAGGAAACAATTAAAGTAGACATTCGGATTGTAGCAGCCACCAACCGCAATCTGGAAGCAGAAGTGGCAAAGGGTAGGTTTCGGATGGATTTGTATTATCGGCTAAATGTTTTTCCCATTTCTGTACCGCCATTGCGGGCACGTAAAGATGATATCCCGGTTTTGGTCACGCATTTTATACAGCATTATTCAAAATTGCTGGGTAAAGAGATTGAAAAAATTTCTGATGAAGCGCTGCAAACACTAGTGGCCTACAACTGGCCTGGAAATATACGGGAGCTGGAGCACTTAATTGAAAGGAGTATTTTACTTTCTCCAGGAAAAATTATTACCAATGTGCTGCTGCCAATTTTCGAAGACAGCGGGGAGAAAAAATCAACTGAAATTTTTGCTTCCGTTAAAACAATGGAACAAAACGAGATCGAGCACATCATGAAGGTGCTGAAAATCTGCAAAGGTAAAATTGCGGGTGCAGGCGGTGCTGCAGAATTACTTAATCTCCCATATTCAACCTTGGTTTCGAAAATGAAAAAGCTCGGTGTAAAAAAGGAAAATATCCTAAGATAATTATTTATCTACCTGATTTTAAAGTGGTTATTTCTGTTCTTGAAAAAAATCTACAGAACACCATTAAGGCAATAGTATCATTATAGCAAGGTTAAAAAGTGTAAATTTTTAAGCTTTCATTTCAGAAGCGAGCTTCCGAAAATCATCAAAATCAAAGGTTTAACCCTTACACTGAAATTGTTAGACACGAAGTAGGTCTGGTATACAAAAAGAATTTTTGGTCTGTAAAGAGGCGCAGTTTTGCAGACTGCGCCTCTTAGCCTTTACAAAAGGTCATTACTAAGACATCTAAGTCTTTTTCAATCTTAAATAATATCTATACATATTGACTTATGCTTAACATAATTATTTAAAAGGCTTACTAGCAAAATTTTAGCTGTAAAATTGTGGTTGACTGACTTCTTAAAATTTATGATTTGGCTTTTGCCCTCTCAATCATCATACTCAACTCATCTACAGCGGCTTCATTGCTGCCATCAAAACCAGTTAATTTAAACCTGATGTTGCCAGCGGCATCAATTACAAATTTGGCCGGGATACCATTTACTTTGTAGCTGCTTACCACTTTATTTACCTTGGTTTCGGCATCTTTAACATCCATTAAAACTTCAAATGAGTATTTCATGCCTTTAATGTAATCAGAAGCATCTTTAACCGGATCGGCTACTTTCTCCCAGGTATGGATAAAAAGGAATTTCACGTTTTCATCGTCTTTATATTTGTTTACTGCCATTTGCATTGCCGGAAAAGAGGCCTTGCACGGACCGCACCATGTTGCCCAAAAATCGAGGATTACAATTTTACCTTTATAATCGGCCAGTGAAACCTGTTTGCCGTTTAAGTCGGTTAAAGTAAAAGCCGGAGCTTGGTCATTCACCATATCTTTGGTTAATTGTTTGTCCAGGTTTTCCAGATAAGCTTTTCTAATGGCAGCGGCATAAGCATCGAAACCATTTTCGCTGCCTTTTACTTTTACATAAAGTTTTTTAAAATCGACAGCCATTTCCGGTGAGGCTTTACCTGCCTTAACCACTTCTTCCAGCTTATCGTAAGCTTCCTGGTTTCTGTTCAGGCCCATTAAAATTTGTGCATAACGATAGTTTAATCCGGGACTTAAGCTCGTAGATTTTTTATAAGCAAGTTCTGAATAGCTTAATGCCTCTGCATACTTTTTTCTATCGAATAAAATATTGGCATAGGTACTGGTTGAACCTGGGTAGCCTGAAGCCGAAAACTTGGCCCAGTTCTCATTTCCTTTTTTACCATCGATATAAGAAAAGGCATTATCCATTCCTTTTTTGGCATAAATTTCGGCGTTGGCCAAATCGCCGTTTTTGTAAAAAGCATTGGTTATGCCGTAGTAAGCGTTGCCTTTCCAGAAATCAACTTCAAGCATATTGGCATATTCATTGGTTTTGGTTACGTTTTTTTCTGCTGCAAATTTTCCGGCAATCAATGCCCTGATGTAATCGTAAGCCAAACGGTCGTCTACCTTTGTATTCTCATACATCGTTGGTGGAAATTTTTTGACCCATGCTTTGTAAGCGGCTTCAGCTTCTGCAGCGGTTTTAAACAAATAAAAATCTTTAGAAGCGGCATTTCTGGCCTGTGTACCCAAAGGGAAACGCGTTGCGATATCACCATAAATCGCTTCCGATTTTTTAGCATCACCTATGCGATAATAATAATTCGCTGCCGTTAGCACATCTTTTTCGGTTTTAGCACCAGATAAGTCAACTAATTTGGCTCTCAACAAACGCTTATCGGCCGAATCTTTCGAGGCTACCAGTTTATTCAGGTATTGAATCAGGGTATCGGCTGGTTTAGTGTTTTGTGCCTGTGCTGCCTGGAGGACAACTACCAAAAAAAGTATCGAGCTGGCTGTTTTTAATAATTTCATATGGCTTTATATTTTATTTTTTTCGAATCATTAGTCTGCCAGAATTTAGTTTCAGGCAGACTAATATTAAATCTTTAGTTATAACCAGGATTTTGGGTTAGTTTGTTATTTAGCAAAATCTGATCTGCACCAATCGGCAACAATTGTGCAGTTGTTTTCCAGGTCGGTTTTAGCGTACCTAAAACTGCGTCGGCAGTTCCAGTGCGTTTTAAATCAAACCAGCGGTTACCATATTCTCCAAAAAGTTCGAGTTTGCGTTCTTTGGCAATAGCTGTTAACAGTGCACTTTGGGTTGCAGCAGTGGTATTGCCCAAACCTGCCCGCAAGCGAATTACGTTGATGTCACCTTGTGCTCCACCAATATTCGATTGCTGGGCCCTTGCCTCTGCTCTTATCAAATATTGTTCACCTAAGCGCGACACCACCGTGTATTCGTTACCCAAAGTAGCTGCTGTAGCAATTTGTACCTTGTACTTATTAATCCGGTAGTATTTAATGGCGTTAAAAGTGGTCGAATCAATCCATGAAGTTTTACGGTTATCGTTCAGTTCAAAATCTTTAGTAAAATTGTTATATAATACATAATCCGGTGGCGCTACGTTAGCTGCCGAACTGGTTGTGCGGTACGTGCTAAAGGCCGATGCACCAAATAAAGTAGATAACTGCAAAATGGTTTCGCTACTGGTATTAACGAAAGTATTAGGCAGCGTAGCCATGCTGTAAGCGCCCGAACCAATTACTTTAGTAGCTTCTGCCTCGGCATTTACATAATCTTTATTATATAAGTAGACCTTAGCCAATAACGCAGTTGCTGCCCATTTATTTACCCTGACCTTTAATGCGGCACTACCTACATAAGTAGTGGGCAACAGGTTTTGCGCATCTTTTAAATCGCTAAAAATCTGTGCGTAAACTTCCGTAATTGTAGCCCTTGGTTTAAAAGCATTATCCAGTTCGTTTATTTCGGAAGTAATGGGTACACCTCCATAAAAGTTTACCAGGTTAAAGTACATTAAAGCCCTGAAAAATTTAGCTTCACCGCTTAATTGGTTTTTCATCGGCGAGGTCATTCCGGTAGAATGACTAATTCCATCCAAAATCAGGTTACAATAGCGAATGGTTTGATAAGGATAGGTCCATAGGTAATTGGTTGTATTGGTATTGGTTGGTGCCACCACATTCTGCGAGAACTGGATTAAATTAGCATTCGAGGTGGTATTCTGAAGCTCATCGGCCAATAAACCGCCAAACCAGGTACTGTATCTTAGGTGATCTACTGTTGAATAATAAGAATAAAGTGATAAGGTAGCACTGATAGCCGAATTATCGGAGTTAAACGCATCTTCTTTGGCGATAAGATTATTCGCCAAATCGGCTTCAACAAATTTTTTGCATGACGACATTGCTATTAAAACCAAGCCCAATGTCATTATTTTTTTGAGAAACATATATTTAATTTTCATGATTACCTTGATTAAAATGAACAATTTAAACCGAATACAATGGTACGCACCTGCGGGAAAGCAATGTACTGACCTGTGCCCAAGCCTGGTCCTGTACCCGGTAAGGTGGTTTCAGGATCGTAAGTGAATTTCTGCTTGGCCCAGGTGTAAATGTTTTGTCCCTGTACGTAGACACCCAGATTAGAAAGCTTTAACTTACTGGCTATAGCTTTGGGAAAAGTATAGTTTAAGCTTACCGTTTTCAGTCTTAAGTAAGAAGCATCGCCCCAGTTCACATCCGAAGAAGATAAGTTTCCATAAGATGGATCGTTAACGGTAGATGCCGCAGGAAAAAGTGCCGTGTCGCCGACAGCTCCCCAGCGATCTAGCAAGGCGGTACTCATGTTGGTATAATTAATGCCCGCTGGGCTAGAGCTCAAAGTCGAATTTAATACGCCATAACGGTGATTGTACTGGAACATAAAATCGAGTGCAAAACCTTTATAGCTCAGGCTGTTGTTCATGCCCGCATAGTAAGGGTGACCATAGTAGCCCACATACCTGTCGCCGGAAAAGCTAATGCTCCCATCGCCGTTTAAATCCTGGTAGGTTGCTAAGCCCGTTGCCGTATTAACCCCAGTATATTTGTAAAATTTCCTGATATCTGTTGGCTGTCCGATAATGTAAGAATTGGCATAAAAAGTATTTTCAAGATTATCGAAAGCCAATAATTTATTGCGGCTGATGGTTAAATTCAGATTGGTACTCCATTTAAAATCGCCGGCGCTTACGTTAATGGTGTTCAATTCAAATTCAAAACCTTTGGTTTGTACTGTTGCGTTCAGATTGGCAGTATAACCGGTTGAACCTGTTTGAGATGGAATGGTAATGAAGTTTAACAGGTTGGAAACACGGTTGCGGTAATAATCTGCTTTTAATAAAATCCTGTCGTTTAAGAAACCCAATTCTACTGCAACATCCAGTTTCTTATTAGTTTCCCACTTTAGATCGGGATTTTGAATATTAGAAGGGATATAAGTACTGGTCCCATCGTAGTTGTTACTTGAACCGGCTGACGAATAAAGCGCAAGATAACCGTAATTTGGGATTTGATCATTACCCGTAATACCATAACTGGCCCTTAATTTACCAAAGCTCAAAAAGCTAAGGTTTTTCATGAAATCTTCCTGAGTAAAAATCCATGAAGCTCCTACTGCACCGAAATTCCCAAATTTGTTGTTACCGCCAAAACGTGATGAACCATCTCTTCTGTACGTACCATCTACAATGTATTTACCTTGCCAGTTGTAGTTTAAACGTCCAAATACTGCAGTGTAACTGTATATCGCATCTGCACTATAAGAGGTAACCACCGACGAAGCACTGGCCAATGAGTTGATCAGGTTTTCGTTGTTATAACCCGTACCTGTTAAAAAGATTCCGGTTGCTTTAGTTTGCTGAAAAGTGGTCCCAATTAAAGCTTCCAGATTACCTTCGCCAATTTTGGTGGTGTATACCGCTTGTGGCTCGATAATGTAATTGTTGTTGTCGTTATCAGTGTATCTTAACAAGCTTACCTGTGCGCTAGCCGGGTTTTGCGAACTGGCAGGATTAATTTGCTGCTGTTTTAAACGGGTTGAAGTATAACCCAAATTGGTTTTAACTACCAGCCCGTCCATAATTCGATAAGATAGGTTTACGTTGGTGAACAAATTGGTAGTTTGTGCATTGGTTGTTTTCGCGTTGTACGAAAGCGGGCTTGTGGTCGTCCAGTTTACACTACCATTGGCATTGTACAGGGGATAATTGGGTGCCAGGTTATAAATGGTACTTAAATCGGTAGATGGCAAAAGGTTTTTCATGTAGGTATAATTTACCGAACCATCTATATTAAAACGGCCATCGCTGCTTTTATGACCAGCATTTAACCTGCTCGAAAAAGTAGTTGCACCAAAATCGCCATCAAAAACGGTGCTTTGCTTGCGGTAAGTTGAAGAAAACAAGAAAGAATTCTGTGCATTTCCACCTGAAACTGATCCGGTAGCATTAGTGGTATGACCGGTCTGACCAATAAAATATTTTTGCCAGTCGGTATAGGCATTTTGATCCCAAACTGTTAAATCCAACGCATTTGCTGCTGTAGGCGTAACGCCTGAACGCGCAAAGGCAGCCCTGCGGGTAGCCAGGTATTCCTGCGTATTCATCATCGGAATATAGTTGGCCACATTGCTTACGCCCGAATTCACGTTAAAATTAAAAGCCGTTTTACCCTTACTTCCTTTTTTAGTGGTAATCAATACCACACCATTCGATCCGCGTGAGCCATAAATAGCGGTTGCATCGGCATCTTTCAAGATATCGATCCGCTCAATATCTTCGGGTGCAATTATACTAAAAGGGCTTACGCCACCGTTTGCAGCGCTTACTCCGTTTGCATTCAGGTTATCGGTGGCAGGTTGTGCCCCATTAAATAAAGTAAAAGGTACACCATCAATAATGTACAATGGGATATACCCTGCACCTGAAACGCCCGTATAGGCACCGCGAATGTTCATTCGGGCACCAGCACCTGGTAAACCGTTATCTTGCGTAATCTGAACCCCGGCAATGCGGCCTTGCAGCGCCAGTAGGGGATTGTCTACCGTTTGTTTACCAATTTCTTCGGCAGTAATTGAGCTTACAGCACCTGTATTATTGCGCTTGGTGGTGCTTCCATAGCCAATTATCTGCACCTGATCTAATGAAGAAGCAGCCAGACTTAATTTAATGTCCAGTAAACTGGCTACACCACTTTGTAATAAGCCGCGTGTTACTTTCAGTTCTTTGGTTTCGTAGCCGATATAAGAAATGATCAAAACATCATTTTCTTCCAGATCAAGTACGAATGCACCGGTTGATCCGCTTACCGCATACTTTTTACTCCCCTTAACGGTAATGGTTGCACCCACAAGCGGGCTATTGTTTTCATCTACAATCCGGCCGTTAAAGCGCGAAGATGTAAAAACTGAAGCTATTTTATCGATAAATGAGCGCTCTTTTCTCTTGATTAATACAGTGTTTAGCTCAATGTCGTAGGTTAGTTGTTTATCTTTTAACAGATACTCAACAACCTCTTTAACTGATGTGTTTTTAAAGCTTACGCTCACCTTAGCCGCATCGTTAAGCGTGTTGGTGGCATACAATACCCTGTAGTTGGTTTGCTTTTCTATTTCTTTAAAAACCTGATCTATGGTTATATTTTTAGCCGTATAGGTCAGTTTTTGCGAGAAACTACTGGCACTAACATGCATGAGTAAGGTCGTCATGATGATGATGGTGAGTTTCATGGTTAACATGATTTTTTTAGGAATGCACGCCAAATGCCTTCCTTGATAAAAAGGATAAATATTCATACTTTCGTTTGTTTGGGTTAATGCGTAAATGGACCTTGAAATTCGTTTTTAAAGGGTTAACTCAGATCATGGCCATGGTTGTGCTTCCAACACTTCCATGGTTTTTTCTTCTAAACCTGGTGTGCTATCTAACGCTGTTTCTGTAGTGGTTTCTTCATTGTTTTTTGGTTTTAGTTGATATTGATTTATTTTAAACAGCATGGTTAAGGCTGTTGGCAGTATTACTTTACGGTTATTAGCTTACCGTTGATGTAAAATTTAATATTTCCTGTTTCTTCGAGCATTTTAAGTACTTCAGAAATGTTATCGAAACGCGATACCGAACCCGAAAAAGAAGGCATTTGCTCAGAACGAAGATTCATTACGAACTGAACTCCATACCACCGCGATAGTTTCTGCATAACACCAGATAAAGGCTCGTTTTTAAACCTGAACTCGCCGTTTTTCCAATCGACGGCAAATCTCGGATCAACCGCATTTACGTCAATGTTGTTGCCGTACAAGACCGATTGCTCGCCTGGGGAAAGTATTTTTTCGCCCACTGTTCCTTTTACTTTTATAGAGCCTTCTAAAAGTGTCGTTTTGGTATCTAAACTGTTTGGGTAGCTATTAATGTTGAAATGCGTGCCTAAAACTTCTACCTCCTGTTTTTTGCTTTTAACAATAAAAGGGTGGTTTTTATCTTTGCTCACTTCAAAATAGGCTTCTCCATCCAATTCTACCCACCTGTTTTTCCCCTTAAAATGGCTCGGAAAAGCGAATTTAGTTTCTGCATTTAACCAAACCCGGGTGCCGTCGGGCAGGTTTATCTGATACTGTCCGCCTGACGGGGTTGTTATAGTATTGTTTCTTCCTTCTTCTTTTGCTCCTCCATTATCAATAATGGAAAAAACCAGCAAGCCATCTGCAGCCTTTTTAACGTTGAGCCCGTCTATGATGGTCAGTTGTCCTGTTCTACTGTTCGATAAATCTATCTTGCGGTCATCGGCAAGTGTTAAAATGGCACGGTTACCACCAGGAGCTACATCATTGGCATAGCGATCAGACCGGTCTTCAGTCCTGCTTTTTATTACAAACAGGCCACCAATTAAGCATAAGGCCAACACTGCTGCCCAAGCGGCAATGATGCGCAGCTGTCGGGTGATGGTTTTAGGTTTTACTGCCAGATTTTGCTCTTTATCTTTTCCTTTTAGCCTTTGTGCATCAATGCGTGCTTTCAACTTTTCGCCAAAAGCCGCTTTTTGAGCTTCATCGAGAGTCCAGGCGTTTTCCAATAATCGCTGCTCCACAAAAGAATCAACAAGGTATACTTCTTTCGCTGAAGCTGTTCCATCCAAATAATGTTGTATTAGTTGTTTTGCCTGTTCGGTCTTCATAAGTTTTTGAAGCGCATTAAGCTTGCCTTACAAGTGTATATTCCGAAAAAGCTATTTTGGTGGTAGATTTATTTTTAAAAAAAATATGATCACTTCAAAATGTGCAGAAATATGGCCATCATAGTAGCCGAAAGTTTGCCTTTTAAAGAATTAGCTATTATTTTGAGTGCATTGCTTACCTGTTTTTTAACCGTCCCTTCAGCAATATTTAGTTTTTCGGCTATTTCGCGGTACGATAACTGTTCATCTCGACTTAAAAGATAAACTTCGCGCATTTTTTTTGGTAATTTGGCGATCCCAATATCGATGTTTTCCTGTAATTCTTTTAACGAGATACTTTCTTCGATGTTCAGACTATTATCAACCGCTTGTTCGGTTATTTTGTCTAAAAAATCACTAGTATGGATATTTCTTTCAATATATCTTAAGCATAAATTGCGGGTACTGCGGATAAGATAAGCCCCTAAAGTACTTTTAACCCTTAGCGTAGTCCTTCTGTTCCAGATCGATACAAAGATTTCCTGAACTATATCTGCAGCTTCCTCCTCCGATTTGGTTAACCTCACCGCATAAGATATCATCTTTTCCCAGTAGCGGTTGTAAATTTCCGTAAAGGCCTGCTCTTCTTCCTGGTTTATCAGTAAGATCAGTTCAAGATCCGGTACGTGGCTTAGGGATGGCATAGTTTATAAAACGAATATAGAAGAAAAATATAAAATAATCTGCTGTAATAAACTCAAGCCGCTAAATTGTCCCACTTTGGAGGCAGCTCGAAGAAATTGGCTAAGTGTAGCTTACAGTAAACTTTTACCATCTTTTGTAAAAGTAACCCCAGGCTGATACTGAGGTACCAATTATTTTTTAGCAAAATGGCTGGCAAGGTCCCATTTGACAGCCACAATCAGGTTCGAAACGCTCAGGCACACGCAAACAGTAGGCAGGCCCAGTACCGCAAAACCCATAATAATTGCAGCAGTTTACCTGATTGTCAGGGCATTGGTCGCCTGCTGGATCGCACCCATACTGCGCTTGAGAAATTCCGCCCATAACATGCACTGATATTCATTAAAGTGAAGCTGGTCTTGTTCCTGTAACGAAAAATTTAGTTTGGTCATTTAAATTATAATCATAATTTTATCAGCAAGAAATTATTTTTTTTTAAAACAACCTGGCTGAGGTAAAATAAGGATTAACCGTATGGCAAAAAGAATATACGTCCTGGAAGATGATAAAGGTATTCGCGAAACTGTGCAGATGGTGCTTGAAGTAGCAGGTTACCAGGTAACAGGCTTCACCGATATAAGCAGATTTAACGCAGATCAGGCAGGCCTGTTGCCAGATCTTTACTTGATCGATATCATGTTACCCGATGGCAATGGACTCGAGGTGAGGGCTGCATTAGCTGCCGACCCGGCAACTGCACACATTCCGGTTTTGATCATGAGCGCGCATACCAGTTTTTCTGAAGGCTCAGACTGGCCCGGCGCAAAGCATTTTATTGCAAAACCCTTCGATATCTACGAGCTTACCGGAAAGATCACAACGCTGCTTAAAGGGTAACGAATCTGTTTATTGATTAAATAAAGGAGCAGTGAACCAAAAGCAGGCGCCCTGACCCTGTACCGAGTCTACACCAATCTCGCCTCCATGTCTTCGTATAATGTCTGCACTGATGTATAGGCCCAGCCCCAGGCCGGAATAATGAAGGCTTTTGTAATCTGCGCGGTAATACCGGTCAAAAAGGTGTGGGATCTTTTCGGCGTCGATCCCCTTTCCCTGGTCCGCTACAGAAATTTTTGCCATTTCGTCCTGTGTAGAAATATTAATTTCGATCAGCTTGGATTCCGGTGCATATTTAACGGCATTATTGATCAGGTTAACCACTACCTGGCTTATCCTTTCCTGGTCAGCATACATCTGCAGGCTGCGATCACCTGTTATCATCAGCCGGTATTCGCCAGCCAGCCTCAACTGCTGGCAGCATTCGTCCGTCATTTCATAAATATTGAAAACCTTATTGTTCAGTCTTAGCGCTCCAATATTAATACTGTTCGCATCGAGCAGGTTTCCGACCAGACCATTGAGCCGCTCTATACTGCTATTGGCCTGCTCAATAAGCCTGGGCAGCATTGGCGAGGCAAGATTGTCTTTCATTTGCTGCATTAACTGCAGCGATGCGCCAAGACTGGTAATAGGGGTTTTTAGTTCGTGGCTGGCAATACTAATGAAATCATCTTTTTCTTTCATGAGCTTCCGTTGGGCAGTCACGTCGATGAAGGTGCAGATTCCGCCCGTAAATTCATGCTTCTCGCTGAATAAAGGTACGGCGTTGACCGAGATGTAAAAAGTGTCCTTTTCTGGTCTGGAAATGCCAATTTCCCTGTCGTAAACCGGTGCGCCTGTTTTAAGCATAATATACATGGGGTGCTCCTCTGGCGGGAGTACCGATCCGTCAAGACGAAGATTGATCCAAAGCGCGTCGTTATACGACCGGCTTTGCATTTGCAATAAATTAACCCCGAAAATCTGCTCGGCCATGTGGTTGATGTAGGTGGCCGTCCCTTTTGCATCAACAATGCATACACCATCGGCCATGGTATCTAAAATACAACGCAGGCGAGCTTCACTGGCCATGAGCCTGTTTTGGATAGACTTTTGATGCGCATTGTATTCCAGATTTTCCAATCTAAGTTCCAGCTGCTCTGCCACAATGTTCGCTAATCCTTCCAACAAACCTACCTCATGCTCCGAAAAATCGCGTACCTCACGGCTCACCAGGCACATCGTTCCAACGATGTAGCCATCATTAGTTAAGATAGGTGCCCCAGCATAAGCCCTCAGCCCAAATTCTCCGTAAACATACGGGTGTCCTGCAAGCCTTTCATCCAGCAGGGCATTGGGAATAACCGTCGAAGCGCCATTTAATACCGTGATGGCGCAAAGGCTCATCGATCGGTCAACTACAATCAACTGTTCGCCTAGCCCCACGCTGGATTTAACCAGTTCACTGTCCTCATTAAGGAACGAAATGTGCGCAATCGGGACATTAAACATATTACAGGCCAGTTCGCAAATGCTATCGAATACCGGTTCACGTTTATCGTTAAAAACCTGATATCTCCTCAATGCTGCAACCCGCTGTTCGTCATTATCAGGCAAAAGGTGCTCTATGGCGTGCTTGTAAGTGTTCACTTCTTAAATTTAGGATAAGTTATGTAAAAACAAGGTTTATTCAAAAAAATATCATCACATCAAAATTTTAAGCCACTGTGAAAAGTGAACAATAATTTCTTCTTCCCGGGATCTGATGTCCTGTAGATTGCTTTCATTTTAAATTAAAGTTTGCGGTGAAATGCCGTTTGGCTTTACAGGTTTTCTATGGTGGTGAATTCACCATTTACTTCAGATATATTTTTTTCATGTTCACAAAGCTACTTTTTTCTCCAGTAAATACGGGATGGATGGGTTCCCGAGCCTACTGCAAATGTCGGAGAGGGGCTGCCGTAAGATGCAGGGATGTCTCGTGGATGATGTTCTATGATCTGATAGATTCCCATTTTGCTGCTGACTTTGCTGTATCTTTTGTTCCAAAAGTATTCCACGTCTGTCTCCGACAGGTTAAGTTTGATATATAATTTTAGTAGTATAACTCAAAAACGACAAGTCAAGTTACGACGGGTCAGAGAATGGAGTTGCTAATTTCTTTTGAAATACTCACAACTTAAATTGACAGCAAAAAGCCTCTTACTCGTTATTGTGTAGTTCTATTTTACAATGAGGATAGTTCCGTCATGTTTTATCTTATAATAGTAATGCTCTCCGTTATTGTAAGATAGTTTGTCGACATCTTCAACCTCTCCACCTTTTCCTGTGCTGTCTTGAATAATATCGCCTTTCTTAATATCTTCAAGTTCTTGCTTTGACGTTTTTTGTGTCACCTTTTTCATAGCTGTTTATTTATGAATTAACACATACAAATCAAATTAGTTCTTGAGTCGTTTGGAATGAACAACATGACCAATCTGTTAATGGATAACTGTGGCCATCTGTGTGATGCTAAAGCTTATATTTCTATCTGGCGTTGCGCACAGAAAGTCTGTGCTTTCAGTCGTTCGAGCAACAAATGAGCAACAAATGAGCAACAAAAATGCGAAAAATAGTGGTAAACCTCCAAGGAATTGATGGAGAAGTATTAGTATAAATCACTAACAATCAAGTATTTGATTGTTGTAAGTTGTCGAAATTAGTGGTTGTTTTATAGCTATTATTTGCCGATACAGAACTTCGTGAATATATTCTCCAACAAATCATCGGTAGTCACTGTACCTGTAATTTCACCAAGATAATGCAATGCCTGTTTAATGTCCATTGCTAAAAAATCTGAGGTAACCGGATTGTCTACATTGGCCAAAACCCTTTGCAGCGCATGTTCGGTTTGTTTTAAAGCTTCTACATGGCGAATATTCGTCACCAGGGTTTCGCTGGTATTAATATGGTGCAGGTTAACCTGCTCCAGTAAGGTGGTTTTTAATTCATCGATACCCTGTTTCTCTTTAGCAGAAATAAAAACAACATCTAAAGCTTCGAAGGCTTTGCGCTGTGCATCTGCCATGAGGTCGGCTTTATTGACTAAAATCAAATAGGGGATGGCCAATTGCGCTAAACCCCGAATTTGCTCTTCAATTTCTGAAATACTTTGAGCAGCATCGGCCATATAAATGATCAGTTTGGCCTGTTTCATTTTTTCTAAGGTGCGTTCTACGCCTAAAGCTTCAATAATATCGGCTGTATCGCGGATTCCGGCCGTATCGATAAAACGGAAAACAATGCCGCCAATAGTGAGTTCATCTTCAATGGTGTCGCGTGTGGTTCCGGCAATATCCGAAACAATAGCGCGCTCTTCGTTCAGCAGGGCGTTTAGTAGGGTAGATTTACCCACATTAGGTTTACCCGCAATAACAATCGGAACTCCATTTTTAATCACATTTCCCATTTCGAAAGAGGAGATTAAACGTTGCAGAACGTAATTGATTTTATTAACCAGATTTTTTAGCTGCTCACGGTTGGCAAACTCTACATCCTCTTCTGCAAAATCGAGTTCGAGCTCAATCATCGAAGCGAAATGGATCAATTGTTCGCGTAAACCCTTTAATTCGTTGGCAAAGCCGCCGCGCATCTGTTGCATAGCCACATCATGCGAAGCCTTCGAATTGGAGGCAATTAAATCGGCTACTGCCTCTGCCTGACTTAGATCGAAAGCACCGTTTAAAAAGGCACGCAGGGTAAATTCGCCAGGTTTGGCAGCACGGGCACCTTTGCTGATTAACAGGTTAATAATCTGTTGGATAATATAGTTAGAGCCATGGCAGGAAATTTCTACCACATTTTCTTTGGTATACGATTTTGGGGCAACAAATAATCCGGCCACCACTTCATCAACAATATGATCGCCATCTTTAACCAGGCCAAAATGTAAAGTATGCGAGGCCTGCTTTTCTAAATCTCTTCCTGCAAATACGGTATTGGTAAGTGAAATAGCCTCCGGACCAGATAAGCGGATTACGCCAATGGCGCCAGAACCTGAGGGAGTAGATAAAGCAATAATGGTATCTTGATTGTTCATGTGCGGTATTAAAGCTGCAAAAATAAGGCTAATCTGTGGGTATATCGTGTAAGGGAAGTAATTTTTTTAAGCATTGGTTAATCGGTTAAGCGTTGAAATAGATTAACTGAAGCCAAATGCTCAACTCCAATCAACTATCGGCCCTTCGACTCCGCTCAGGGTGACATATAGAGGGGGAATTGGTTAATTGGCTCCCGACTCCAGACTGCCGACTTCGGACTATAAACCCCCTTTCGCTTTTCAATATTAAAGCTTATCTTAAAACATTTCAACCCCGATTGTGTTTAAACCTCAAATCAGAATAAGCTTTTTATGACGAACAATTTACCCCTGACCGTTAAACGATCGATAGAATTATTGGGTCTGATGGCCATTGTTGCCGTTATGGTGATCGGAAGAGACATTATCATGCCGATGTTGATGGCTTTTTTCATCAGCATTATGTTGCTACCAGTGTACCGCTTTCTAAAAAGAAAAAAAATACCCGAATCGTTAGCCATTATCCTATCCATTTTACTCGTAGCCTTATTTGTAGCTTTGATCATTTGGTTTTTTTCGAACCAGATTGGTATTTTGGTTAAGGATTTTCCGCAGATAAAAGCAAACGTAACACAGCATATCAATTCGTTAAGTGATTGGATCAGTCGCATTACCCACTACGACGATAAGGAGCAAAAAGCCTTCATACAAACCAAAAGCGATGATCTGATGAACATGGGTACCTCGCTTGCAGGTGGTGCTGCTGTTACCTTGAGTGGGATTTTTGTATTTATCGGTTTATTGCCAATTTATATTTACCTGATGCTTTTTTATAAAGACATTTTATTACGTTTTATCTTTATGTGGTTTAAAACAGATGATCATCCAAAAGTGAAAGAAGCCATTTATGAAACCGAATCGATCATTAAAAGCTACCTGATCGGGCTGTTAATCCAGATTACCTATATGACCATTTTATTGGGCGGAATATTGATGTTAATCGGTATAAAACACGCCTTATTAATCGGGGTGATTTTTGCCATCTTAAACCTGATCCCTTACGTGGGTGCTTTAATTGGTAACTTGATAGGCGTACTGCTTACGCTTACTTCATCGCAAGAATTATGGCCTGTAATTACCGTTTTAGGCGTAATTGCATTTGTTCAATTTTTAGATAACAACATACTTATGCCACGAATTGTGGGCTCTAAGGTAAAAATCAATGCTTTATTTGCCATCCTAGGGGTATTTATCGGTGGCAGTATAGCCGGGGTTTCGGGAATGTTCCTCGCACTGCCTATTGTGGCTGTACTCAAAATTGTCTTCGATCGTACAGAATCATTCAAACAATGGGGTGTATTGCTAGGAGACGAACGGCCCGCTAAAAGCCCGATGACTTTTCCCAACTTTAGGAAGAAAAAACCAGTGGCTACTAAAACGGGAATAGAAAAGGGATAGGGTTTTGAGGATGGGAAATGTAAGATGGGTGATGTGAGATGGATGATGTGAGATGTAATCAGTGTAATCTGCGGGAACAGTTGGTGCCTAGGTTTCCCGCAGATTTAAGAAGATAAGCGCAGAGGAGATTGTAATCTCTCTTCGTCGTAAAGAAATGTAAGCTAATCTTAACCGCCAAATTTACGCACCCTATAAATGAGTGATAACATAAAATACCTGCCTAAACGGTTAACTTGCTTATCCACAATTACGTTATCGAATACATCTCTCGTTATGCCTGAGTTCTGATCAAAAAGATCGAATCCTTCTACACGGATAGCAGCCATGTCGTTCTTCATAAACTTATATTCCATTGATAAACGAAGCAGCGTTGGATTACGCACGGCACCGTTATCAAAACCTGAGTTAATCTGTTTGGTGAAATCGTAGCCCAGGGTAAGATCTTTAAAGAAATAATTACGGCCTTCTATCCCACATTCAAAACGGTTAGATTGGCGGTCGGTAAATGTATCATTCGAATACTTGGTCAGGTTTTGCGAATAAGAGGTTTCTACCTCAAAATTGACAATATCTTTCAGGTCTACCCTAAATTCGAGTTCCTGGCGCCAGGCCATATTACGCGCTTCTATTCTGCTATCATCGGTAAAAGTAATATTGTTGTTCAACTGTCCCGAACCAGAATAACCAATGGTAAACTTTCGCTCTGGCGAGAGCGGTTTACTAATGTCGTAATCGCCTTGTAAAATGTAGTACCCGTCTGTGTTAACGTAACTGGTCAGCTGATTAACAGTACCAGGTACACGCTCTTTAGTGGTTACAATCCTGTCATTAGTACGTTCGTACTTGAAATTGGCCATGATTACTTTTCCTGCACTCCAATCGGCTTGTTTGTAATGGGCATTGATGCTGTGGATAAATTCGGGTTTCAGGTTAGGGTTACCTGTAACCACGTTCTGTAAGTTAGAATTGTCGGTTATGGGTTGTAATTGTAAAAATCCAGGTTGGTTATTTCTGCCCCAATAATTTACATCCAGCGATTGCTGATTAGAAAATTTATAAGAAAACCGACCAGAAGGAATGAGGTTAAAAGTACGGTTAACGGTTTCTATATTATTACTTAAATTCTGTCCCTGAAGTAAGGCAGGCTGTGCATTAAGGCCCACTGTATAATTCAGTTTTTCTCCTATATACCGATAATTCAGTCCCACTTTATTGGTGATGAACTGATAATCATAAATATTGCTGAGATTAGGATTAAATACCGGATTATTATTAGTCACATCGTAAGCATCTCTCGAATTATTTGTCGATGACCGGTTCCAGCTATAGTTTACTTCTAAAAAAGTTTTCTTCCAAAGTGGCTCCATGTACGATGCCCCAACATTAAGCCCTAAATTCCGGCTATTCTGGTTGTTCAGTTGGTTTTGTAGCACCGAATCCGCTACGTTAGCATGAATGTTGGTGTATTTGTTGTACACATTACCATAATTTTCGCCATTGGTATAATTGATGTTACCCCATGCGCTTAGGTTCCGGCCTTTTTTCGAAAATTTATGGTTGTAAAATATGTTGGTGCGGGCGTTCAGGTTATTCGAATTACTGAAATTATTGCTTTCTCTTCGGGTAAATAAAGTATCCTGGGTAATAAGCGAGCTACCCGTATTATTGCCACTATTGGTATTATAAGAAAAGTTTGGAGAAATTTTTAGGTAATTCATCGTATCTATTTTGTACTCTAAATTACCGCCAAACCAATGGCTATAGTTATCGCTCTTACTGTTGTTGCGGGCATCTTCAAGTCTGTTCAGCGGATTTTGCCCCGCATCTTGCAAAACACTTTGTGTATAGGTAGAACTGATGGTGTTGTTTTTATTGTTGTTGAAATTATACCCGGCATCTGCAGAGAGTTTGCTGTTAAACTCATTTTTATAGTTAAGTCCGGCAACATTTCTGGTGGTAATGCCATCGCCGCCACCACCACCACGCATATTGGCATTGGCCGAGGTGCCATCGAATGAAATCTGCTGTTCACCCTTCATGCTATTTCCCCGTATATTGGCATTATAGCGATCGGCGTTGCCCAAACCTGCAGAGGCCCTGGCAAAATAACCTTTCTTTTTATCTTCTTCAATAGTCAGGTTCAGTACCTTTTCTGGCTCGCCCGTTTTAATGCCTGTAAGTTTAGCCTGATCACCGTAATCGTCAATAAACTGAAGATTTTTAATAATATCGGCCGGAAGATTTTTAATGGCTGTAGCTACATCTGTTCCGAAGAAATCTTTACCGTTAACACGTATTTTAGTTACTGGCGAACCCTGACTGGTTACATTCCCATCTTTGTCTACCTTAATACCGGGTAGTTTTTTTAGCACTTCATCAACCGCATCGCCATCTCTAACGGGAAAGGCCTTGGCGCTAAAACTCACGGTATCTTCGGTTACTTTAACAGGAGGAACACCCGAAATCACTATGCCCTCCAGGGTGTTCGCTGATGGTTTAAGCCTGATATCGGTGATATTTAAGATATTACCCTTTTCGATCTGATACTGTTTAATAAAAGTATCGAAGCCGATGAAAGCTGCTGATAAAGTAAACTGTTTAGATTTAATTTTATCCAGTGCAAATGTGCCATCATTATTGGCGGAGGTGGCTATACTGTCGGCACCAAATTTAATCCTAACTACCGCACCGGGTAGCGGTAAGCCTGCAGTATCTAACACTATACCCTTTACGGCATAATTTTGTGCGTTACTGTTTATGAAAATACCTGCAAAGAGCAGGAATAGCAAAATCGATTTAGTAAAAGCCCTCATGAGTTTATTTGTGTGTGGCATAAAAGTACGGAGCAGCGCGTTAACCCTGTTCAGCGTAATCAACATGTTACTAATTTTTGGCGGTTTTAGCTGTAAATGAGGTGTTTTCTTTGCTTTCTTTCGCCGGTATATATGGCTAAATAAAAAGCCTTCTCGCGTCCGATAGCTCTCGGTTGACGATAATAGGAGGTGATTTCTATTAATGAAAGATTTCTAAAAATTGGGGGTCATTTCGACTGGAACGTAGTGGAATAGAGAAATCTTTGAACGATATTAAAAGATCTCACTTCGGTAGAGACGATAGCTGGAGGTGATTTATCCCTCAGCATGACAGTGCTTTAGGTTTTGCGTTTCAAAAAGATTTGGAAATGAACACCCAATGCTTTTGGAGGCCAGCTGTCCCGCTCTTTGTTCCAAGTCCTCACCCTCATGCTTCGGGTTTGCGGGCTTTACACGCCGATCGGGTTTAGGAACAATGGCTTGTATCGTAAAGCTAAAAATAGACGCGATTTGCAATTACAAAATGGCTAAACCAGTTCACAAATCCAGGACAACAAAAACCTGGAAAGTTAATCTGCAGTGATCTGCAAAATCAGCGATAAATATTTGGGTAAGTAGCCATAGGGTAAAAAATAATCAGTTATGTACGTGATTCATATTGATTTTTAAGAAATCAATTGACCTTCAGTACTACATTCCGGCCAAGGGTTTTAAACCTAACGGCATTATCTTGCTCAACTGTAATGGTAATGTGCCCTGTTTTGCTCGTGTTTATATCGCTCACCTTACCGGCCTTACCTTTATGGGTGCCTTTAACTACAATGCAATGGTCGCCATCTTTTAAATTCGTTGTTTCCATCTTATTTACAAGCTTAAGTGTGTTCTGAACTGTGTAATTTTATTTCGGCATTGGGTTGGCTTCGCTTACTTTCTGTGTTAAAATTATAAAATTTTAATGGGATGTCGATCATCATAAAATGAAGATGATGAAACGATGTAAAATGCTGGTTATTTTGCCTGATCTGAGATTAAATTCTGTTATCTTGTGAAATACTCGCTTTAATGAACCAAAACCCTTTTTTTTTGATGAAAATAGCGTCTGTTTCTATACTAATACCAAATATATCATGATCAAAAGATTAATACCTTTATTGTTGCTATTGATTTCTTTCGCGGGCTTTTCGCAAGAAACGATCAAGACTTATCTGTCCGGAACGGATAAAGATCATACCAGACAATGGGATTTTTATTGTACTGCTGGTCGTAAAAGCGGCATATGGACTAAAATATCTGTACCATCTAACTGGGAGTTACAGGGCTTTGGAACTTACAACTATGGGCATGATAAGGTTAAAGCCAGCGAACAGGGCATTTATCGTTATGAATTTCCGATGGGTAAAATAACAGGAAAAAAAGTATACCTGGTTTTTGAAGGCGCTATGACCGATACTAAGGTTAGCATTAACGGAAAGCTGGCCGGAGACCTGCACCAGGGCGGATTTTATCGGTTTAAATATGATATTACCACACTATTAAAACCCGAAGAGAAGAACCTACTGGAAGTTACGGTTGATAAAGTATCGGCAAATGCGTCGATTAATAAAGCCGAAAGAACGAGCGATTTTTGGATTTTTGGCGGCATTTTCCGTCCGGTTTACCTCGAGACGGTACCAAACAAATTTATAGAGAGAGTTGCGGTTAATGCCAAGGCCGATGGAACCTTTCAACTTGATGTTTATGGCCAGAATTTGGCTGCCGATGATATTCTTGAAGCCCAGGTGAAAAAACTAACTGGCGAAAATGTGGGAAAAGCATTTGCTGTAAAAGCGAATTTAAATAATAGCCCACAAACCTTGAAAGCTACTTTCTCAAACCCTTTATTATGGAGCAGTGAATTCCCTAATTTATATCAGGTGGTGGTGCGGATCAAAAATAAACAGCAGATCATTCATCAGGTAAAACAAAAATTCGGTTTTAGAACACTTGAACTGCGTAATGGCGACGGTTTTTATGTTAATGGTTCGAAAATGATTTTAAAAGGTGTTAACCGCCACAGCTTTTGGCCCGAAAGCGGGCGCACATTAAGTCGCGAAGTACATTTAATGGATGTGAGGTTAATGAAAGAAATGAATATGAATGCCGTTCGCATGTCGCATTATCCACCCGATGCAGAATTTTTGGATATTTGTGACTCGTTAGGGCTATATGTGATTAATGAATTAACGGGCTGGCAGGCAAAATACGATAATTCCGTAGGGCACAGGCTCGTAAAAGAGCTTGTCATCAGAGATGTTAACCATCCGTCTATTATTTTTTGGGCCAATGGCAATGAGGGAGGTTTTAATACTGATCTCGACAATGATTATGCCTTATACGATCCACAGAAACGTACCGTAATTCACCCATGGGAGAAGTTTAACGGAACCGATACCAAACATTACCCAGATTATAATTATATGGTTAAGGCGGCTACTTCAGGACAGGAGGTTTTCTTTCCGACTGAATTTATGCACGCGCTTTATGATGGTGGTGCTGGTGCAGCTTTAGATGATTTCTGGAATCAAATGCTCATTCACCCGCATGGTGCCGGCGGTTTTATTTGGGCTTTAGTGGATGAAAACGTAATCCGTACAGATAAAAACGGTATTTATGATGGTGATGGAAACCATGCTCCTGATGGAATTGTTGGCCCACATCGCGAAAAGGAAGCCAGTTTTTATACTATAAAAGAGATATGGTCTCCGGTTTTTGTCGATCTACCAAAAATTGATCGTGATTTTAATGGTAAAATCGCGGTCGAGAACCGTTTCAATTTTACCAATCTTGATCAATGCATTTTTAAATGGAAATTGCTTAGTTTCCCCTCGGCTAACACTGGAGGAACAAAAGCTATTGTAAATGCCAGTGGAGCAATGGTTTCTAAGCTTAAGCCAGGCGCAAAAGGAATGTTTAATCTGGCTTTGCCAAAATCGTGGGCACAAAGCGATGCTTTATATCTAACCGCTTATGGGCCTGATAAGAAGGAAATATTTACCTGGAGCTGGCCAATAAAAACTGCCCGTTTGATTGTTGAGAAGCAAGAAACCATGCTATCCAATTCAGGAGTAAAAGCCGAAGAAACTAACCGCTCGCTCCTGATTAAACAGGATGGTATGAGCTACTATTTTGAAAAAGCAACGGGTTATCTGGAGAAAGTGGTTAAAGGGAATACCATTATTTCTTTGTCAAAAGGTCCGCTGTTGGCTGGTGTGAATACCGAATTGAAGAATTTTAGTCATAAAGCAGAAGGCGTAAAATATGTCGTTGAATCTGATTATCAGGGTGCCGGTAATTTACATGCGAAGTGGACATTTGAAACAGGAAAGCTGGTCAAACTAGAATACGAATTTAATCAACAGGGCGATGCAGATTTTATGGGGATTACTTTTAATTATCCCGAGGATAAAATTACCGGAATGAAATACCTTGGCCGTGGCCCGTACCGGGTTTGGAAGAACAGGTTAAAAGGGCAGCAGTTTGGAGTTTGGCATAAGGATTACAATAATTCGATTACCGGCGAAACCTGGGGCTACCCTGAGTTTAAAGGCTATCATGCCGAAGTGAACTGGGTGACTGTAGAAAATAAAGAAGCCCCATTTACAGTTTATATACCCGATCAGGATACTTATCTGCAAATGTTCAGGCCTGCCCGTGAGGCTGCGGCATTAAGCAACAATAATGTAGAGCCCGCTTTCCCAGAAGGGAGTATCGGTTTCTTAAAAGGGATAAGTGCCATCGGGACCAAGTTTCAGTCGGCTTTATTATTGGGACCTCAAAGCCAGAAAAACAAAACAGACGGAAAAACTTTTAAGGGGACGCTACTATTCGATTTTGGAAAATAAGGGTTTTGATCTCTAGGTTAAAACAGGACAGCAGAATCCTATTTAATCTGTATTTTTAACGATATGAAGATTGTATTTTTTTCTGCGAAGCCATACGACCGTGAATTTTTTGAAAGCTGTAATAAACATTATGATTTTGAATTGGAATTTTGGGAAACTCATCTGGGTCCTCATATTGCCGATGCGATAAAAGTAGGTACTGATACTGTTTGTGTATTTGTGAACGATAAACTAACAGCTGATGTTATAGCCATACTGGGCCAAAAAGGGGTGAAAATTATTGCTTTGCGTTGTGCAGGTTTTAACAATGTAGATCTGAATGCGGCCAAACAATATGGTATTCGTGTTTGCCGCGTTCCGGCTTATTCGCCACAAGCCGTTGCAGAACATGCCGTGGCCATGTTGCTTACGCTAAACCGTAAAACCCATAAGGCCTATAACCGCGTACGTGAACAGAATTTTTCGCTTTCAGGTTTAATGGGGTTCAATCTTTTTGGCAAAACAGTAGGGGTAATCGGAACAGGGAAAATTGGCGCTGTTTTCTGTAAAATTATGCTTGGTTTTGGCTGTATTGTACTGGCTTCAGATCCTTTTGTGAATAAATCATTGCAAAGTGCGGGAGTAAAGTATTTGCCTTTTCATGAAGTAATTAAAGAGGCCGATATTATTTCGCTGCATTGCCCGCTTACACCGGAAAACCATTACCTGATTGGATCAAATAGCTTATCAACGATGAAAAAAGGTGTTACGCTGATCAATACAAGTAGAGGCGGATTGATTAATACACGTGAAGTAATCGAAGCACTAAAAACAGGTCAACTTACGGCACTGGGAATTGATGTGTACGAGCAGGAAGAACAACTCTTTTTTAAAGATCTTTCCGGAAGTATTATTGGTGATGATGATATTCAGCGGCTAATTAGTTTTCCTAATGTTTTGCTTACCGGGCACCAGGCTTTTTTTACACAAGAGGCCTTAACAGAAATTGCAGCCTATACCCTAAAAACGGTTAAAATATTGTTAGATGATGATGCTGAGGAGGTAGCTTCAGATGCAATATTGGTGTAGTAGCCCGAGAGATGGTTACATGGAGTTTTTTGAGAAGCTAATCACCACAAAATCTCCATGCACCCATTGCATTACTATTTAATAATAAGAAGTATTAAGGTTACTGTTCTGCTTTTCTGCTGCCTCGATAGGGGCATAATTAGAAAGAATAAGTGCTTCCCCTTTTTTAATGCATACATCATGTTCAAAATGCACAGATGGACTTCCATCAGTTGTTCTGATTGTCCAGCCGTCTTCATCCAGAAAAACATCCTTTTTGCCCATATTTATCATAGGTTCTATGGCCAGCACCAGGTTTTCTCTTAAGAGTAAACCGTTGCCTTTACGACCATAATTCGGCACCTGGGGGTCTTCGTGCATATCTTTACCCAAGCCATGGCCTACCAGATCTCTTACTACGCCGTAGCCCTGCTTTTCGTTATGATTTTGAATAGCCGCGCCAATATCTCCAATGCGTTTGCCCACAACGGCTTCTTTAATTCCAAGAAAAAGCGATTCTTTAGTTGTTTTTACCAGGTTTAGTACCGCTGGCGATACTTCGCCGATGATAAAGGTATAGGCATGATCGCCGTGAAAACCGTTTTTTATAGTACCCACATCCACTGAGATAATATCGCCATCTTTCAGCTCATCTTTAGTCGGAAAGCCATGTACAACCACATCGTTTACCGAGGTAATAATATGAAAGGGAAAACCATTATAGTTGTAAAAGGAAGGTACAGCGCCATTATCAAGAATAAATTCATTGGCTATCCTATCAATCTCGAGGGTTGTAATGCCTGGCTTTAATATTTTAGCTACTTCTGCAAGGGTATCGCTCACCAGCAGCGCACTGATCTGCATCAGTTCTACTTCTTCGTTGGTTTTATATAAAATCATTGCTGCAAATTTAGCAAAAGAAGCGGAAAGGAAAAAGGTGAAGCATTGAATGATAGCAGGACTTGATGAGAGAAGATTGAATGTTATAGAATGACTGATTAATAGCATGTTGGATGAATTTTCACAGCTCATTAAGAGCACAGCCGGTAATCGAGTGTTAAAATTTTATTTCTGATTCTACTTAGGGTTTCTAAACGCATACCAAGGTAGCTGGCCAGATAACGCTGCGGTATTCGGTTGATATCCAGGTTGCTTTCCTGGAGTTTACGGTACCTGCTCATTGCTTTCGGTATCCTGGCCAGGATTGATCTTTCTGATGCGGCATAATAATGAAGCGCCAACAGCTTTCTGCCGATCAAATTGGCCTCTGGATAGTTTTCGTACATCGAATCGATTAGGGTATAAGGGATGCAGATGAGTTGACATTCTTCCAGGGCCTGGAGATATTCTATAGAATGACTGGACTGCTGATCGGGGTGACGTATGGCGCCAATTAATTCATTTCCACAGCTAAACCAGGTGCTGATGTCTTTTTTACCATCGCGTACGAAGCCACGAACCAGTCCGTGTACCAAAAAATATAGCGAAGTATTACTGTCTATTGGTGAAAGAATGTGTTTATTCTTTTTAACATGGATGAGCTTACAGGATTTTTCATGTTCGGCCTTAAAGCCTTCAGATAAAGGGTAGAATTGCTCAATATAATCGAAAAACGGGCGTAAAAACGATGTTGAATAAGGCATAGTTAAGGCTGGTTTAGATTTCTGAGAAATGGATTAAAGCATACTCATATGATGAGCAGCACCAAAGGTATCTGGTATTGCAGTGTTTAGCGCAATATAGGGTTGTTGAGGCCTCTAACGATACGATCGTTAGAGTAAAAAATGGCCTAATAACAGTTTAACGGCTTAATTCCTGTGCAAAATAGGTGGTTGGCATTAAGCCCGTTTCTTTTTTAAATGCGTTGTAAAACGTAGCCAGACTTTTAAAACCAGCTTCAGAAGCAATGGCTTCGATGGTTATCTTATCTGATTTAAGCGGATACTGTTTTAAAAAATGATCAACGCGGTAACTGTTTATCCAGTCGCGGAAATTTTTGCCGATGTGTTTGTTAATTACGAAAGAGCAGTGGTGGATCGGGAGATTAAGTTTTGCCGCCAGATCTATAATCTGAAAATTGTGAACCAGGTAAAGTTGTTCCCCTTCCATAGCTTCTTTCATGGCATGGGCATAATCAGATAGCTGTGCGTCTAAAAGATTAATTTTTTTGACAGCGGTAAGCGTACGTTTTGGATCTTCTTCTGATAAAGAAATTAATGAGGAATCAGTTTCTGTTTTCTTTGTTGCCGGTTTTTTAGTCCAATCAACTGCCACTAGCAAGTAGCCATAAAATATATAAGGCTTGTGAAGCGCATATAATAAAATGACTAATAAGGCCAAACAATTGAGCACAATAAAAGAGGCATTAACATATGGGATGTGTAAGCTTCTTAAAATAATGGGTACCAAACTGAACAACTGGAAAAAGGTCGCAATCCGAAGAAAAAAGATGATCCATTTTCTGCCTTCACCGTCGAGTAGCTGTTGTGGTTTGTTTTTTAAGCGAAGTACAGCAACCCAGGTAAAGCACAAATAAGCAAATACCAGCACTGGCCTAAATAAGTAGTGGAAGTACGAAGGAAACAGGCCACTTTTTGCTTTTAGTGAGAAATAACCGTTTTCAGCTAACTGGCTTCCTATCAAATTCCAATCGAGCGTTGTAGAGAAATGCCAGGGGATAACGTGGATAATAGCTAACAAAGCTGGCACAAAATGAAGCCATTCTATTTTTTGTAAACTTTTACGATCTTGAAGAAAACCTGTAATGTAGAGGTAAAAGCAGGCTGGGGCAGCATAATAAAACGGGGTAAAAGTTTGATAAAAAAAGGCTAAAGTATCAGGTTGGTCCGATTTAAAGAGTAATGAGGTTAAAATCTGTCCAAACCGAGCAAAAAATATAACCGAAAGCAGAATGTTAAGCAGTTTATTCCCTCTTTTTGCGAAAAAAAGGTGCATAGAGAATAAAAGTAAGAATAGACAACTGGTACTAACGAGAAGGTTTAAAGATTGCATATTTCCAGGCAAGATAAAACATAATTGTTAAATTAAATTACCCTAATTGAAAAAAAATATGCTTAAATGCACCATTCGCAAAATGTTAAAAATGAGGTGCTTTTGGGTTAGGAATAAGGCAAATATAACTGCTGCTGCCCTTTATATTTATTGGCTTTTTATGCCTTCCGCAATAATGATTTGGCATAAACGTTTGTTTAATTTATAAAAAGCAATAGTTTTGCGGCCCGTTTATTGTGAGCGGAAAGGAATATTATTTAATTAATGGATGTTTAGCATCCTTATAAAAGAAAACTTATGGACAAATTTAAAAAAGTGCAAGATCTAATCTCTTCTGTTGAAGCAGACGTAACTAAATTTTATGATGGTGGTAATGCTGCAGCAGGTACACGTGTACGTAAAGCAATGCAAGACCTAAAAGTTTTAGCCCAAGAAATTAGAGCTGAAGTAACTGATAAAAAAAATAGCGCTAAATAATTTGTTTTCGCTTTTAAAAATAAAGCCCGCGTTTTACGTGGGCTTTATTTTTATGTGCAAATCTAGGTCTATGCCCTTTATCTATCTAAAAGTTATTTATTTCCGTTTACTCGTAATCAGTTTATTGGTGAAGAAATCGCGAAAATCATTGTAGTAAAGGTCGCCTACAGTAAAGCTGGTGTGGTTGGAAAGCGTTACCCTTGTTCCCTCAACATGTAAAATATGATTGATGGAAATAATATAACCTCTATGCAACTGGATAAAACCCTTTTTAAGGTTTAGTTGTTCTTTAACATCTTTCAGACTTAAATAAGCAATAATTATCTTCTCTTTTGTATGTATTTTGATATAGTTGTGGAAGCTTTCAAAAGCAATTATATCAGCATAGTGCACTAAAACCGCTTTGTGGTCTTCTGATTTATTTTTGACCAAAAAATAAGTTTCCTGCCCTATATTTTCTATTTCTTCCTCAAAAACACGGTTTACCGTTAAGGCAAATTTAGCATAACCGTAGGGTTTAAGTAAATATGCATCTGCTTCTGCTTCGAATGCTTCAAAGGCATATTCCTCATGAGAGGTGGTAAAAATCAGTTTCCTGGTTTTAGAACGGATTGCTTTAGAAAGTTCGATGCCCGAAATCTGTGGCATTTGAATATCCATAAATATCACATCTACCTGGTCAATCTTTTTAAGTTCGTTCAGGGCCACCATTGGATCGGTGTAACTCGCCAGAAGCTTCATGTTTGGGGTGTCCGCAATATATTTTTCAAGCCCCGAAATCGAGTTTTGTTGGTCATCAATGGCTATACACTTAATCATTTGTTAATCTTCTTTGCATACATAACGAAAATACACCTTTTCATACCGAAAATAGAACGCTTTATCCTGTTTCGCTGTGAATTTTCTTTCTATTGGCTAATTTAAGGTAAAATAAGTGCTTTATGATGTATACAGGAGTAATTAAATGGTATAATCCGGTACGAGGTTTCGGATTTATTGCACCCGATGATGGAAAGGAAATGGTTTATGCAGATAACCAGAAATTGATAGGGATTTATCGTCCTTCTTTAGTTGTAGGAACCAAAGTTCGCTTTAATTTAGAACAAGGGCAGGTGGGATGCCAGGCTACGAATATTGTAGTGCTAAATATGGGTTTTGACTAATATTTGCACCGATCTGTAAAGAAAACAGACCGATCTATGTAACCTGGTGCTAAAAATAAGGACAGAATACGATCTTCGTTTACCATCAATGAAAATGTAGAAATTTTAATTTAGACGGCGTTTTGTTTGGGAGCAATAAACATTAAAATTTTTATTTAACATCTACCTATTAACTTTTCTTTTCTAGATTATCTCTCTTTCCTATCTAAATTAGCGCTCTTTTTTAGATAGGATTTATTTTTTTTTCGGATAACGTTTTTGCTTAAATTCGTCGTATTCTTTAGGGTACGGATACATTTAAAGCAATTGTTTATGAATATCAAAACCTTGGTTCTTTTATTGAGTACAGTTTCTACTGCACTTATAGGTGGTCTTTTTTATGCGTACTCCTGTTCGGTTATTCCGGGCTTGGCGCGTCTTTCTGATGCTTCCTTTTTACAAGCTATGCAATCAATCAACAGGGCTATTTTAAATCCTTTATTTTTTATTTCTTTTATGGGCACGCTAGTTATATTACCGATAAGCGTTTGGTTTTTTAGAGAACAAGCTATGGTATTTTACTTGCTTTTAGCGGCAACCTTATTATATTTTGGCGGTGTTTTTCTGGTTACCATCATTGGTAATGTACCCCTTAATAACCTTTTGGACGGGGCAAATCTGAGTAAACTTGGTGCAACAGACCTCACTGCATTGCGCGAAAAATTTGAGCCAGGCTGGAATTTATTCCATCGGATCAGAACCATTGCCTCATTTATCTGTATTGTGCTGGTCGCTTACGCAGCAATATTAAGCCGTAATGCTTAAGGCTTGTATGTCGGGTTTGTAGCTTTAGAGACGGCTGTAAATCTGTGTTTATCTGGGTGCATCTGTATTAAAACCCCTTGATCTAGCTGTCAGAATCTCGTCAATTGAACCCTAATAATCATCAATTGTGTCTATTTTGGTCTTTTTTCAATGACAAGGACTTTAAAAACTGCTTGTTTTTATTTTTATGGCGTAAAATGTGCCGATTTATGTAAAAAATTACAAATATCAAGAAATAAGTAAGATAAGACTCGGTTTAAGCCAATGAAACCGATTGTATTTATATTATCTTTGTGTATCTCTATGCGTGTTTACGGTTCATATTCTGATAGCGAATTGGCATTCTTGTTAACTCAAGGTGATGAGTTGGCCTTTACCGAAATTTACAACCGCTTTTATGGCTTACTTTTTATCCATGCCAATAAACGTTTAAATGACGATGAAGAAGCAAAGGATGTTTTGCACCAATTGTTCGAGTCGCTTTGGGTTAAACGTTTACAGGTAGCACCTGACGGTAATTTATCAGCCTATTTATATACAGCAGTTCGTAACCGTGTACTGGATGTGTTTGCGCATCAAAAAGTAGAAAGTAAATACATTGATTCTTTGCAGGATTATATAGATCAAGATCATGTGTCCACTGATTATATGGTGCGTGAAAAGCAAATGGCTCTATTAATTGAGCAGGAAATTGATGCTTTGCCGCCAAAAATGCGCGAAATATTTGTTTTAAGCCGCAAAGAGAATAAATCTCATAAAGAAATTGCAGCCGAATTAGGACTTTCTGAGTTAACGGTTAAAACACAGGTTAAAAAAGCATTGAGAATCCTTAAATCAAGACTAGGCGTTGTTGTTTATGTTGCTTTCTTCTTAAAAACTTATAGCTAATCTTCTCGGATATAGTTTAAATTCATTTTTTTTTCTTTTAAATGTGTATTGAATGAAATTATTATAAAAAAAAATAATTTTTCGATACCCCCAAGGCTATGCCTTCGCCGTATATACAATAATCAACCAAACTAGATTTCTTTTTAATGGAGAAAAATGCAAAGAAGCTTTTAGATAAATACCGTGCAGGCCATTGTACACCAGAAGAAATGGCTATTGTAGAAGCATGGTACCTTCAGCTGCCTTTCGAAAAAGAGGCTCCCGATCATTTACTTATCGAAACCAGCAAAGAAGAAGTGTGGAACCGGTTAAGGCCAGGAAGAAAATCTGTAAAATTGGTCACGGTTAAGCGCATTGCGATCGCTGCCAGTATTATTTTATGCTGTAGCGTTGGACTCTATTTTATGGCTGGTCGTAATGCTGCGCCATTAACAGCTAAAACAGAATTAAAATATATCCTTCCAGGTGGAAATAAAGCTATGTTAACACTCGCCAATGGAACGGTGGTAAATCTGGATGATGCTAAAAATGGTCAGATTGCGAGCCAGAACGGTATCATCATCCGTAAGGCAAAAAACGGCCAGCTGGAATACATCATTAAAGAAATCCCAAATGGATCAGTTACAGGCTCCAACACCATTAGCACGCCCCGTGGCGGACAATACCAGGTAAGTTTGCCCGATGGTACAAAAGTTTGGCTCAATGCAGCCACAACCTTAAAGTACCCTTATGCTTTTGCTAAAAACGAAAGGGTAGTAGAACTTAATGGCGAAGCCTACTTTGAGGTTTCGAAAGATCATACCCGCCCATTTCGGGTAAAAACAGATGCCCAAACGGTAGAAGTTTTGGGTACTCATTTTAATATTAATGCTTATAAAGATGAAGCCGCAGTCAAAACCACACTTTTAGAAGGAGCTGTCAGAGTGAGCAATGCCTCTGGTAGTGTAAACCTACACCCTGGAGAACAATCGAGACTAAATATAAACACCGCTAAATTAATTCTCGATCAGGAAATTGATATGGATAAAGAAATGGCCTGGAAGAATAATGTTTTCTCTTTTGATAATGACGACCTGCAGAGCATTATGCGCCAGATTTCGCGCTGGTATGATGTAGATATAGTTTACGAGGGCAAAATTACACCAGAAAAATATGTGGGAGAAATACCAAGGAGCAGCAACTTAGCCGAGGTTTTTAGAATATTGGAACTTAACCATGTGCATATTGAGGTAAGGGGCAAGGTACTTACGGTATCAGGAAATTAAACAAGAATGGCTTTTCTTTAAACAGCCGAGAAATCAACCAACCAATTCACAAACTAACTAAACTTTATGATGAAAAAACTACCAGAAATTTAGCATCCTACCTTTAAAAAAAAACCGAAAGCGCGACAACGCTTCCGGTAGAAATTTGGACAAGCAGCTTGCTTCGAAACCCAGCTGCTATTTTTTAACCTCATTCATTACAAAGGTATGAAATTAACTACCCTTTACAACCCCGTGTGCGACATGCGGAGGGTAAAGATTAAATTTTTATTGGTCATGAAATTGACTACAATTTTATTACTGGTTGGCGCCTTACATGTTTCGGCAGCTACCTTTTCGCAAACCGTAACGTTATCCAAAAGAAAAACCTCGCTTAAACAGGTTTTTAAGGAGATCAAAAAGCAAACGGGCTATTTTTTCTTTTATAAAGGTCAGTTGTTACAGGATAAACCCGAAGTAACCATAGAATTAATGAAAGCCTCGTTAACCGAGGCGTTGAATGCCGCTTTAAAAGATCAGAACCTCAGTTTTAACATTGTTAACAAAACTGTCGTAATTAATGGTAAAGCAGACTTGCCGGCACCAACAACAAGTATCAACGCCAAAATGGAAATAAAAGGTGTTGTTGCTGATAAAGCTACAGGAGAAACCATTCCGGGTGTAAACATTTCGATCAAAAATGGTGCAAGTGTAGGCATTACCAACGAAAAAGGCGAATTCAAAGTCAATGTTGATGAAGGGAGCATTTTGGTTTTTAGTTATGTGGGCTACGAATTGTTCGAAATCAAGGTTACAGGTACTAAAACGTTAAACGTTAAACTCACCTCTAAGATGACCCAAATGAACGATGTAGTAGTAACGGGTTATCAAACAATTAAAAAAGATAACTATACCGGTAACGCGATTACGATATCCGGAGATCAGCTGAGAAGGGTAAATCCACAGAGTTTGCTTCAAAGTATCGGAACGTTCGATCCTTCATTTAAACTGATAGATAATAATCTTGCAGGCTCTAATCCTAACAGAATTCCTTCTATCAATGTTAGAGGTGCTTCTGCACTGCCAAGTGGCGATGGGCAGGTGCTGAGAAGGGATGATATTCAAGGTAGAGCGAACATGCCCGTTTTTATGCTAGATGGCTATGAAGTAAGCGTGGAGAAAGTATTTGATTTGGATGTGAACAGAATCGCATCGGTTACCTCGTTAAAAGATGCAGCTGCAACGGCAATTTATGGTTCGCGCGCGGCCAATGGTGTAATTGTGATTACCACTAAAACACCCTTAGAGGGCAAATTAAGGATAGAATACAATTACGAATTGAATCTTACAGCTGCAGATCTAACGGATTACCAGGTGTTAAATGCGGCTGAAAAACTAGATTATGAAGTTTTGGCAGGATTATATAATTCTTCGAAACAGCAAGTGTCTCAAGATCAGCTAGATGAAATCTATTATCATAAAAAAGCCAATGTTGTTGGCGGCGTGAACAGTTATTGGTTATCCCAACCCCTGCGTAATACCATAGGGCATAAACATGCTGTAAATCTGGATGGCGGTTCGCAAGCATTTCGGTATAATGTAAACCTTCGCTACCAAACCAGGCCCGGAGCAATGAAAGGATCGGAAAGGGACCAATATTCTGGCGGAATGAGTTTTCAGTATAATGTGAAGAAAATTCAGTTCAGAAATGAATTATCCGTAACACAAGTGGGCGCTACCGAATCTCCATATGGCGATTTTTCTAATTATGTGCGCATGAATCCTTATTACCCATTGCAAGATGCTAATGGCATGACGATGAGGATTTCTGATATATATGAAAAACAAGATCGATCGAGAGAATATGTTTTTAATCCACTGTTTGATGCCGGTTTAAGCAGTTTCAACAAATCGAAGTACACCGAAATTATTGATAACCTTTCTGCCGATATAGAGGTGGCGAATAACCTTCGGTTAAGGGCGCAAATGAGTTTAACTAGCAAATCGAATTCTGATGACATATTTACTTCTCCGCTTGCAAATAAATATTACCTGTACACAACAGATAAAATAGATGAAAAGGGCGAATACACGAACAGGGAAATGAAAGAAACCTATTGGGATAGTAATATCAGGTTAACTTGGCTAAAGCAGATCGGTGGCAGTTATTTTAACGCTTTAGTAGGTGTAAATGCCCGTACAGAGCTGCGCGATCAAAAAGAATTTACGGCTATTGGATTTGCTAATGATCGTTTTACCAGCATAGGCTTTGCCAAGGGCTATGCTGAGGACGGAAAACCGCAAAGCAGGCTCGAAAAAGCAAGGCTTTTTGGCTCTTTCTTTACGATGAACTACTCGTATAAAAACCGCTACCTTATGGATGGAACCGTTCGTATTGATGGTTCTTCTAAATTCGGAGTGAACAATAAATTGGCTCCTTTTTGGTCTTTCGGATTAGGATGGAATGTGCATCAGGAGGAATTCCTGCAGGGTAATCCTGTAATTAGCCAACTTAGACTAAAAGCTTCCACAGGTCTCACCGGGTCGGTAGAGTTCGATCCTTACTTATCAAAAACCATTTATAAGTATAATACCGGAAACTGGTATTCATCGGGTATTGGTGCCGGTGTAAACAGTTATGGAAATGATAACCTTGGGTGGCAAAAAACGAGGATGACGGATATTGGTATCGATATCGGATTGTTCAAAGATCGTGTAATGCTTACGCCAAGAATATATAAGAAGTTTACCAAAGATATTTTAGCCGATATTACCTTACCGCCATCAACAGGCTTTCTGTCTTATAAGGAAAACCTTGGCGACATGGAGAACAAAGGCGCTGAGCTGGGACTAACCATAGATGCAGTAAGAAGCAAAGACTGGTCGGTAAACCTGAATGCAAGCATGGTTTCCAATAAAAACAAAGTGGTGAGAATCTCCAATGCGTTAAAAAAATACAATGACAGGGCAGACGAATTGCAGTCGGTAAAACCAGGAGATGGTGGTTACAGGGGCATTCCCTTACTTAGGTTTAGCGAAGGACAACCTTTCAATGCCATTTATGGTGTACGTTCGTTAGGCATCGATCCTGAAAACGGACGTGAATTATACCTCAAAAGAGATGGTACACTTACATACGACTACGATAAGAGAGATTATGTGGTAATTGGCGATCCTAATCCTAAAGTGAGCGGTTACTTTGGTGGAACGGTTAACTACAAAAGATTTAGCTTGTATGTACAGTTTCAAACTTTTTTCGGAGGCGACAAATATAACCTGACACTTGTAGAACGTGTTGAAAATGCTGATCCAAAATATAATGTTGATAGGCGTGTATTCGAAGAAAAGTGGAAGCAGTCTGGCGACCTTTCTTTTTATAAAAATATAGCAGATAATGGCGAAACGGATGTAAGTTCGAGATTTATACAGCCTGATAATCTGATCAACCTTCAATCAGTAAACCTTTCTTATGATATGAATAAAAAAATCGCATCTAAACTATCGATGTCGAGTCTCATGTTTCAGGTAACTGCCAATGATGTGGTACGTTGGTCATCAGTAAAAGAAGAAAGAGGAATTAATTATCCGTTTACCAGGAGTTTAACCTTTTCTGTTAGGGCAGCTTTTTAAGCTATTAATGAACAGATTTAAAATATAAAAACATGAAAATTAGATTGTTAATATGCCTCTTCTTGGTAACAGGGTTATTGAGTTCCTGCAAGAAATGGCTGGAAGTTGAGCCGGAATCAGAGATTGCTGCTCCAATTTTATTCAGTACAGAAAATGGCTTTATGGAAGCCATAAACGGTGTGTATAACCGCAGTACAGAGTCAGATCTTTACGGTAAAGAACTCACATTTGGCACAACAGAGGTACTTGCCCAAAATTTTTCGATGCGCGATGACGGACAGGATTATAGACAGACCTCATTGTACAATTATAAACATGGCGAGTTTATTAAGCGTAAGGATAAAATATGGGCTGGTTTATACAATGCAATTGTAAACTGTAACCTGATCCTCGAAAATGTAGATGCAAAAAAGAACATTTTTAGCGGAGCCAATTATTCCATTGTCAAAGGAGAAGCGCTTGCCTTAAGAGCCTACCTGCATTTCGACCTTTTGCGTCTTTTTGCGCCCTCTTATTTGAGAAACCCTTCTGCAAAAGGAATTCCTTATGCTAACAAATACACGAAAGAGATTACGCCGGTTACCAACGTTTCAGAAACCATTAATCTGATCATCAAAGATTTGGAAGAGTCGAAACAATTATTAGTTGTGGATCCGATTCGGAGTGCCAATTATGTGGTAAATTATCCCTTAGTTACCGATACGCTGAAAAATACTGAAGAGAAAAATCCAAGTCTTTTCTTACAGAACAGAAGGCATCGTTTAAATTATTATGCAGTATGCGGAACGCTTGCCAGGGTTTACCTTTATAAAAATGATAAGGTTAAAGCTTTACTTAATGCGAAGGAAGTTATCGACTCGAAAAAATTCCCATGGACCGCAAAAAGTGATTTTGAAGCATTCGAAGATTCGAAGAAAGATCGTATCCTGTATAAGGAACTTGTTTTTGGGTGGTACATACCGGGTGCTGCAAAAGAAATAAAAGACAATTGGTTTCAAAGTGGTACCAGAGGCTTTTATTTGATTGAGGATGCCGCAGATTATATCTATGAAAAGGCAACAGCCGGAGCAAGTGATTCCCGTTATAAATACTGGTTATCTGCTACCTCTAGTCAATCATCAAGGTCTTACGATATCGTTAAATACCGGAGAAATCCCTTAAGCACTGAAACAGGCGCAAATCTACATTACCTGATGGCTCCTGCAATCAGGCTTAGTGAGCTGTATTACATCGCTGCTGAGTGTTCCTATGCAAACAACCCCACAGTGGCAGTGAATTACCTTACACAGGTTCGTGAAGCAAGGCAAATAGGCGATCCATTGACCATAAACAACGAAGAAGATTTATTAAAAGAGCTACTTAAAGATGCCCGTAAAGAATGGTTAGCCGAAGGCCAGTTGTTCTATATGTATAAGCGGCTTAATAGAGCTATAGTAGGCCAAACCGGTGTAACCATTCCTGCTTCTGATAATATTTTCGTGTTACCTCTCCCTAACGACGAGATTGTTTATGGTGGCAGATAAAACAATTTGAAATTCTATTAATAGCAAATTATGAAAATATATATATTAATATTCGCAATCATTTGTCTTGTTTCTTGCAAGAAAGCAGAAGAGATGCGTTTTGATCACAGTGCTAATGTCTATTTCGATATTTATAATGGAGATAAAGACAGTATAGTAAGAACCTTTGCCTATAATCCGACACTGGCTCAGGATACCGTATGGTTACCTGTACGTTTATCCGGAATCAGAACAGATGCAGAGCGGAAATTTAGTGCGCGGGTAGATACCGATTCTTCTACGGCCACGCCCGGAATTCATTACGAAGCTTTGAAAACTCAATATTCAATTCTTCCGAATAAAGGACTAGGATACATTCCTGTAGTGATTTATAATAAGGATAAGGAACTTGAAAACAGATCCGTTTCCATATTGATCAAATTAACCGGTACATCAGATCTGGGCATAGAAAACCCTTATCTGATCAGGGCAAAAGTAGTATTCTCTTCCAAACTGGAAAAACCAAGCTGGTGGGATACCTGGCCGCTTCCTCCTTATTCGAGAACCAAACACGAATTGTTTATTCTGGTAACCGGGCAAACCTCCCTTACTACCGACGGACTGGATGCACCAAAAAACCTCTACTATATAGGATTATTAACCACTATGTTAAATAATCCATTTAATTGGGTAACTAAAAATGAAGCAAAAGGCTATGTAATTGAAGAGGTAACGGCAGGTAATACCAATAGTTATTATTTCTACAATAAAAAAAATCCGGCCAAAAAAACGCTGTTGAGAAAAAACATGCAAAATGGCAAGTATTATTTCATAGATGAAAACGGTAATGAGGTTATTTAAATATAAAAACATGGATATTAAAAAATTAATCTTGTTGATAATTGGTGTGGTTTCTCTTGCCGCATGTCATAAAGACCTTGGCAATTATGATATCGATATGCCTATCGAGCCTAAACTGGCTAACCTCGATTCTGTTTACACTGCAAGTGTAGGTGATAGTTTGATCATCAAACCAAAAATAGAAGGTGTGGATGCGGCTAATGTAGAACTTCAATGGAAAATCAGTGTAATGGAAGGGAATGATGTTCTTTATACCGGACCAGCATTAAGGATCATATTCGGCTTGCAGGCTAAAAGATACGCTGCCCGTCTTACGGTCTTCAACAAAGCAAACGGAATGAAATATTTCCATAAGTTTTATATAGACGGCGGAACCGAATTTGCCAGCGGTACAACGGTATTGAGTGTCGAAAATGGAATCACACAGTTCTCATTTGTAAAACCAGATGGCAGTGTAAAGGCACGTTTGTACAGGGCAATGCAAGGGAAGGATTTGCCTGCAAACCCCACAAATTTATTTTTGCTTAGGAATACGTTTACGGGCGGTACATTGTTAGGGTATTGGATTATTACAAAAAATGGCGGAATCAGGCTGGAGCCCAATACCATGCAGGAAGATCCAAAATACCCGAATACACTTAAGGATAACTTCTTTACACAACCAGATAATCTTGAGGTTGGTTCACTGATTTCGCATCCTCAAGGGGTAATGATGGGCGTTGTAAACGGTAAATTTTATGGTGGAACAACGAGCACATGGGATCAGGCAGCTACTTATGGAATGTTCGGCTTACCTGCTGATGGTGATTATGAATTGGCCCCATCTTTTGTAATGAGCTTTACGCAATCGGCTACTTATTTTATTGGCTTCGACAGAAACAGAAAGCAATTTGTCCGGATCAATCTTTATGGAGCGCCTGTTTACTTTGGTACCCAATATTCGGTTACCACAACAAATGCCTTCGATCCTTTAAATGTGGGTATGGACCTTGTTCATCTGGAGCAACTTAATAACGCAGATTGTTTTGCCTATTGTAAGGGTACCGATGGGAAGATTTATGAATTAAAGTTCAATGTTCAGTTTAACGGGCCGTTTACCTTTACCCCTCAACATAAACGTCTTTTTGTACGCCAGGAGTTAATTAACGAAAATACAAAATGGAGTGGTGCTAAAAATGGGGTAATCTATATTGCCAATGGTAGTAAAGTGTATCGATATAATCCTGTAAATGAGGAGCTAAGAGAGCTGGCTACTAGCTTTAGTGGTAAATCGATTACGATGTTAAAACTTACCGAAGACGAAGAAACGCTGATGGTAGGAACAGAAGAAACCGTTTCTTTCCTAAATATAGCTACCGGAATGAATGGTGTATTCATTAAAAAGATCGAAGGGATTCCCGGCGCTCCGGTTGATGTTGCAATCAGAAAATAATGCTGTTCCACGCTTGGGCTTAAATCTGAGCGTGGAACTTATTTAAACATAAAGAAACATACAAATGAAAATCATAAAATTAGCAGTATTGGCCTTTTTGTTACCAGTTTTAAGCTGGGCACAAGCGCCGAATTTTAGTTTAACAGGTAAAATAGGCACATTGGGTGCACCGGCGAAAGCCTATATCGATTACATGGATAATGGTGTAAGTCACGAAGATTCAGTAGCGCTTGTTAATGGAAGTTTCAAGTTTGCCGGACATATTTCTGGTAATGCTTATGCACGCATGGCCTTAGATCATACTGGCAGTGGCAAAGGTAAGGCGGTGTATACCGGAGATGTGATTTATTTTTATTTTGGTAAGGAACAGGTAACAATCACTTCAAAAGATTCTTTGGAAAATGCTGTTTTTGCTGGTTCAAAGGTTTACCAGGAATATGAGGCCTATAATAAAGCCATTGGCGGTACCATTATGGCGCTTACCAAAGCTGTAAATATCGATTTTAACCGCGGTACACCCGACCAGCAAAAAGATACCGCTTATATGAAAGCGGTAGATCTGCGTTACAGAAAGAACATCCAGAACAGAACAGACAAACAGTTTCAATTTGCTAAAGAACACCCAGCTTCGTACTTCGCTTTGGTCGCATTATCAGAAGCTGCCGGAAGTAAGGTTGATGTAGCCAAAGTTGAGCCTCTTTTTAATGCCTTGAACAAAGCTTATCGCGAAACCGACATGGGTAAAGAACTTGCGCAGCGTATTGCTGCAAGTGGCATTACCGCTGTTGGAAATGTTGCACCGCTTTTTACACAGAACAATGTGGTAGGCAAGCCGGTTTCGTTAGCCAGCTTAAAAGGAAAGGTGGTTCTGGTTGAGTTTTGGGCAAGCTGGTGTGGTCCATGCAGGGCCGAAAATCCGAACCTGGTAAAGCAATATCAAACCTATAAAGATAAAGGTTTCGAAATTATCTCAGTTTCATTGGATAATGTAAAAGAACGCTGGTTAGAAGCGATAGAAAAAGATGGTTTAGACTGGATTCATGTTTCTGACCTAAAAGGGTGGAACAACGAAGTGGGCCGTTTATATGGCGTACGTGCCGTACCTGCAAGTTTTCTGGTAGATGCTCAGGGCAAGATCATCGGCAATGGCTTGCGTGGCGAACCTTTGAATAAAAAGCTTGCAGAAATATTCAATTAGTTATTGGCTGATAAATATAGATCATGAAAAAGATGCTAACGGCATGCCTGATGCTGGTTTCGCTACTCACTTTTGGGAATACGAAATATCGGGAGAAAATTGCATTAAAGGTTTTGTATGTGGGCTATAATCCCGATAAGCCAATCCCGAAAAATGTAGTTTATTATTCAACTGCTCCAGCTATTATTGAAAAAATATACAAAACCAGAATGGCCGATTTTAAAGCTTTTTTGGAACAAAGATTTACTGAGGTTAAGGTGATAGATGTAGCTGATTATAAGGTAGAAATGTCTGATGGGGTAGATGTAACGCTGATGGATGCAGGTCCGGTTAACATGCCCGCAAACTTTAGTCGCCCGATGGTTTTGATGCATGCCATGGCACCCAATGTGGGTTTACCTTTAGGTTTAAAATTCGATTGGTACTGCCAGTGTTTGGATGATGAAGCCTTGAACATCAAAACCGATCATCCCATTTTTAATACCCCAAATGCTGTGAAACTAACCATGGTGAAAAAACCGACTCCAGGTTCTTTTTTTAATGGTCATCAGGGAGTTGGTACACCAAAAGAAATGGATAGGTGGCAGGTGGTAAAGCAGGGCTTTTCTTCAAAAGAACCTTACCTGATCGGTATGGTTTCGCATGGTGAAGGATTTAATGATTCGCCTGATGCCGAATCTATTTCAGGTGGCGTTTGCCTTAAAAATGCCGAAGCAGTAGCATTAGGTCGCCAGGGGAATTACTTTATGTGGGGTTTTGCAGGCTCTCCAGATTATATGACAGATGAGGCGAAAGATGTTTTTGTAAACACGATTTGTTACATCAAAAAATTCGATCATCTTCCGTCTATTGTTAAAAAAGTGCAGATCGAAACCCGTAGCGGTATCGATGAACTGATCTATCGGTTAAGCAAAGATCTTTATAATCAGGCCATTGTTTCGCGACGGGAAGGTAACCTCCGTATGCTTAAAATGCAACAGGAATTAAAGGATAAAAAAGCAAAAGGCGAAGATATTGGCCATGGCAACGAAATGTTCTTGAAAATGCCGGTAACCAACGATACTCAATCTTTTGAAGACTATGTAAAAGGTTATGCCGGAGATAGTTTATTTGCCATTTATGGTACTAACATCAGTCTCTATCACAAGTATTACCGTCAAAATTACGAGTATTTCTATCCCTCTGGCGTTTATACCCTTCAGTTAGATCGTGATGTACAAAAACTAGGCATTTCTAATCGTAAAGTGGCGCTTTTAGATAAATGTGTAGGTTTATTGGAGGCCAACAAAGAGGTAGCAATGGCCCAGCGTTTGCTCGAACGTTACACTACTCAAAAATTCAGCAAAGTAGCTGAATGGAGAAATTGGCTCAATTTAAACCGCAATAATCTATTCTATACCGAATCCGGTGGCTTTAAATTCATGGTTAATACCTATGGAAAAGGTCTTCCTACCGGTCAACAGCAAAGTTATCAGTTGCCGAAGGCGGTTGTTAATGACGAGCCTACCACTGCCGATCCGGTTGCGGTTTCTGCAAGATTTATTCCCGGTAATGGCCATAAAAAAGACAGTTTGCTTATCGAAGCCAAAATTTTAAAAGGTTGGCATATTTATGCTTATGTGTCTAAAGATAACCCATTTGTGGTTACAGAAACCAGATTGGAACTTCCTGAAGGCGCCGTAGCGGATCATGAATGGAAAACTACAGCAGCTATTCCATATCCGGGCAACGAGGGCATGTTTATTTTTGAAGGAAAGGCAAACTTTAGGATAATGGTCGATTACAGCAAGGCCAAAGCAGGCACTAAAATTAAATGTGGTTTATACTATCAGGTGTGTGATGAAACCAAATGTTACCCACCGAAAGAAAAGATATTGGAGATACTCATCTAATCTACCTATGCGCTCAGCATGGCCGGTAAAATGGCCTTGCTGTTTTTTAACTCCTTAATTTAAAATATGAAACCTTTTTTCAGGCTTTACCTTTTGGTTTTGCTGTGTGTAACCTGTACTTCATTGTGGGCGCAATCTGCTGCTAGCAGAACTGATTCGCTTCACAACAAGCTTTTGGCAGAAATGATAACCGTGCCTGCTCCTAATTTTGCCTTAAAAGACCTCGATGGAAATGTAGTATCGTTAAAAGACCTTAAAGGAAAAGTAATTGTACTCGATTTCTGGTCTACATGGTGTGTGCCCTGCAAAAAATCTTTTCCTGCCATGCAACTGGCTGTTAATACCTATAAAAACGATCCTTCTGTAAAATTCTTATTTATCCATACCTGGGAAACCAGCAAAACACCAGTTGAAGATGTGAAAAAATACATCGCACAGTCGGGTTTTAATTTCCAGGTGCTGATGGACCTGAAAGATGGGGCTGGGCATAATGCTGCGGTTGAAGATTACGGCGTAAGTGCCATCCCTGCAAAATTTATTATCGATAAAGCAGGCAATACAGTATTTAAACTAACCGGCTTCACCGGAACCGATGCCGCTGCGCTCCAGGAAATTGCTGAGCGGATTACATTGGCAAAAAATCATAAATAACAAATGAATAACGCTATAAAGGGAATAGCAGTAACGATAGTTATGCTGCTCAGCTTAAATGCTGTGGCCCAGAAAAAACAGGTTGCCAAATTTCAGAAAACCATTGCCGAAGCTGTTAAAAAAGCCTATCCTGCAAGTGTAAGGATGTGGGGTTTCGATGTACAGCAAAACCAAAGAACCAGTGCACAGTTTAGTGGTGTGGTGGTGAGTGCCGATGGCTACATCTTAACGGCAGCACATACCATTTTACCCGGTAAAAATTATAAGGTCTTTTTTCCTGATGGCCGCGAATGCATCGCGCTAGCCCTTGGTAAAATAGAAAACAAAGCGACGCCAGGCATTCCGGATGTGGGCATGATGAAAATTACCGATAAGGGAACTTGGCCCTTTGCAGAGATGGGCTATTCGGCAAGCTTGCTTAAAAACGAACCTTGTATCAGTATTTCATATCCCGAAACCTTAAATCAAACGTTGCCAACATTAAGGTTAGGAAATATTGCAGAAGTGAAAAATGAATATGGTTTTATCCGCTCAACCTGCAAAATGGAACCAGGTGATTCTGGTGGACCTTTATTCGATTATTATGGCCGCGTAATCGGATTGCACAGTGCCATTGATGTCTCAGAGGAAATGAATTTCGAAATTCCAGTCGACCTTTACCGCCGCTATTGGACAGCGCTAAAAAGTGAAAGACTTTATACCGCTTTCCCAGAGGAGAAGGATAGTGTGAAAACAGATCCCTTGTCTTTGCTATTACAGAAAGAAAGCAAACAAAAGGCTTTACATCCTGATTTTAATATGCCAACGCTTAAAAATAGCTGCTTTTCCATCAAAAGTATGCTAAAAGGAAAAAACGAGGATATTTACGCCACTTTATTGAATGTTAACACGGCAAATGGAGCTAAAAAACAGTTTCTACTGAGTAAAAGCACTATGGTTGGTGAGCAAGCACTATGTGATATTAATGGAGTTGCCGTGCCAATTAAATTAATTGGAAAAAATCAGGAAAATGACCTGGTTTTATTTGAACTTGAACAGCGAATAACCGGTGGGATTGATTTAAATATTTCTGATAGCAACAGCGTTAAAATAGAATTGGGTAAACTTCTTTATAGCATTGATCCCGCTGGCAAAGTGATGCGCAGTGTTTTGGGTAGTGCGCTATTTAATTTGCCTAAAATAAACAGTCAGCCTTATTTGGGTGCAATGGTGATGTATAATTCCAGCCCCGTTCAATTCTCGTTAGTTAAAGCGGGCAGCCCGGCAGAAAAGGCGGGAATAAAAGTTGGCGATGAACTGATCAGTATGAATGGTAAACCGATAAAAAAAGCAGGCGATTTCGCTCCAGAAATACTGAAGTATTGGGCAGATGACGAAGTTATTTTTGAATGGGAAAATGCTTCAGGTAAGATGAGTAAAACACTAAAATTAGAGGGAAGGGGGCAGTCGGTATTTAATCACCCGGCAGAGAAATTTGAAGGTGGAAAGTCGGAGCGGAGAGATGGTTTCAATGCTGTTTTTACACACGATGCGGCCATTAAAGCCAATGCCTGCGGTTCGCCTGTTTTCGATTGGGAAGGTAATTTTTATGGGATTAACATCGCGAGGTTTAGCAGAACAACCACAGTAGTGGTTCCAAAGAAAACGATCATAGAATTTATTTTGAAGACTATTCAGTAGTTTGGTTTTCGCCACGGAAACACAGAAATCACGGAAGTTCTATTGATCGGTGTCTCACCGACCGACAAGGACTGCCTAAACCTGCTTTACAAAAACGATACATTATGCATTATTATTTGGAGCGGTTTGCCTGTGCTACGATTAAAGTTTGTTCCCGTGCTTCGCTGTATCCCTCCGCTGCGCTTTGGGGATGCCGCTACGCCCGGGGCTAAGCACTCTTTTTCTGTGGAGAACCTGATACATAAGTAATTACCTTTGGTGGGTTCGCTTCAGGATCGGTTCGGCGTAGCTTCTGTACAACAGCCCCTGTTAAATAAACCTTATTGAAGCGGCTATCCTTTTTGTTGCAAGACTAATTGTTTATGTGATTCATTCACAAAAAGATAGAAGCGGAAAGAAGGACTGTCTACACCGAAAAGCACTGCACCTGCTTTACAAAAACGATACATTATGCATTATTATTTACTATTTGGAGCGGCTTGCCTGTGCTACTATTTAATTTGCCACGGAAGCACGGAAATCACGGAAGTTCTATTTCGGTTGGTGAGACACCAACCGATAAGAAATTAAGGTACTATGCCTATTTCTTCAGTAACGTATCAATCTCAGTATTAAATTCTTTCACAAATTCATCATAAAATTTACCGGTTGCCGGACCGTTAAAGCCCGTATGGATCTGCGCTACATTGCCCTGTTTATCAATAATTATCGTGGTTGGGAACGATAAAAAAGAATCGAGTGCAGGCAACGATTCAGATACCACCTGCTTATCGGCAGTACCTGCAATAACCTGATCGTATTCAATGCCAAAACGTTCGCGGAAACGTGTCATCACCTTTTTTGCATATTCGGGTTCGGTTGAGCGCTCATAATGCAAAGCAATAATTTCTACACCGCGTTTCTTGTTTTCTTTATACCAGGGTGCAATAAAAGTAGCTTCGTCAACACAATTTGGGCACCAGCTTCCGGTTATGGTTAAAATCACTACCTTGTTTTTATATTTTTCATCCTTTAACGAAATCTTTTTGCCGTTTACATCAGGAAAACTAAAATCAAGCGTTTTGTATCCTTTTTTCAGGTAGGTAAGTTTGTAAGGATCGGGCAGGGCAGCATCTTTATTTTTAGTTCCGGTAAAAGGCTGGCTTCCCCTTGCACCTAAAATTTCGCCAGTTAATGAGCCATCTGACTGAAAAGTTCCTTTGTAATAGGCAGGAGAGGAGCCAATAAAGCTCGAAAGTTGAAATTCATTTCCTTCTACTACCCCTTCCAGATAACGCGAATCGCCTGTTACACGTAGAAAAGTGCCGGTAAGTTTGTTGCCGGTTTGCTTAAATAAACCTACTGTTTTTTCTTCCTTACCATTTGGCGATTTAAAAACTACATCATAACTGCCAGAATAATCTGCCGTTGCAGGTTTACCTGTTGTTTTAAAACGGTAATTTTTCCTTTCAGCAACAATTACCAAAGGTTTGCCAGCTTTATCCTGTTTCCTTAATGTACCTGTTAATTGGTCTCCATCTATCGCAAATGCGAGTTCATTATCAAACTGATCAAGTTTTACGAAAAGCGAATCGGCCGTTTGTTTTACTAGGCCACCTTCGAAACTTTCTTCAGCATTGCGGAAATATAATTTCTGCTGACCGCTTTTTTCATTGATCTCGAAATTAAAAGGAATTTCCAGACCTTCCTTTATCTTGGCTATTCCACGCCAATTGCCGAGGGCAACAAAGGCTTTAGATTTTATTTTGTTGAGTTTTACTACCTGATTGGGTAAAGTATTATGTTCCTGGGCATAGATAAAAGTTGTTGATATAGCCAATATGGCTGTTGAAAGGGATTTAAGTTTCATTGGGATGTGTATTGACGACTAAATTAGTAGACAAAGATATGGATGTAATTGGGAAAGAAAAAATTTTTCAATAAAAATCTATAAAAACTATAGGATAAATGGAATTAATTATACCTTTGCAGCAGTTATTTTAAAATACTTATCAAGAAAGGCGGAGGGAATGGCCCTATGAAGCCTTAGCAACCATCTAATTTTTAGAAATGGTGCTAATTCCATCTCAGATGAATCTGGGGTAGTTAAGTCAGTTGATTGCGTTATCCTTATAAGAATATATGGAGCACTTCTGATTTATGGGGGTGCTTTTTTTTTGCCCCGATGCAAGCTTGATAAGTAAATACGGTTTAAAGAAAATTATTCAAATGAAAAAAACAGACGAGCTAAAACCCATTAATGCACACCTTAATGCATCCTTCCGAATGCGCATGCCCTGTTAAAATCGCTCCATTTTAACAGGCTTCTTTAGGCTAACCATTCCTTTTTATTTTTTTTAAAACAATACGTTTTAGTCGTAGTGGAATTGTTTTGCCCAAAAATATTATCCCTTTTTAACTAATTAACTACACAATATGTTTAAAAATTTAAAATTAAAAACGTTTATCCTGCTGCTCTTCCTGGCACAAAAGCTTTCTGCTCAGGATGTAACGGTTACCGGAACGGTAAAGTCGGCAGATGGCGAAACACTGCCTGGCGTTTCTGTATCAATAAAAGAAACCAGGCAAGCTACTATTTCTGATGCAAAAGGGGCTTTTTCAATTCATGCACCCGATAAGGGCACATTGATATTTTCATATATCGGTTTTAAAAGCCAGGAGATACAAATCAATAAAAATGCTGGCCCCATTTCGGTCATTCTTCAGTCAAGCGATAATGCGCTTGATGAAGTAGTGGTTACGGCTTTGGGGATTTCCAGGGAGAAAAAGTCGCTGGGTTATGCGGTTCAGGAATTGAAAGGGGACCGTGTAGCTGAAGCAAAAGAATCCAATCTGGTAAATGCACTCGCTGGAAAAATAGCTGGTGTACGGGTAACCAACAGCCAGGGAAGTATGGGCTCGTCTCGTGTGGTCATCAGGGGAGAAACGTCTATTGCTGGAAATAACCAGCCTTTATTTGTGGTTGATGGAATTCCGGTAGATAACGCTCAGTTAAACTCTGCAGGGGCAAGAGATTATGCGAACACCATTTCGGATATTAATCCGGAAGATATAGAATCGATGAGTGTGTTAAAAGGACCCAATGCCGCTGCATTATACGGCTCGAGGGCTGCTGCAGGGGTTATACTCATTAAAACCAAAACCGGTAAATCGAAAAAAGGATTGGGCATTGCCATCAACTCAAATGCAGTATTGGAAACTTTGCTTACATTACCTGTATATCAAAATGCCTTCGGTCAGGGATCGGAAGGCAAATTTAGCTATGTAGATGGTGCAGGTAAAGGCATTAACGATGGGGTAGATGAAAGCTGGGGTCCGAAATTGGATGGTAGATTAATTCCACAATTCTATTCGAAGGGAGTGGCCGTTCCATTTGTTGCGCATCCCGATAATGTGCGCGATTTCTTTCAGACGGGATATTCATTAAATAATGGGGTATCTGTTGCAGATGCCGGCGAAAAGTATGATTACCGGATTTCATACAATAACCTGAAACAGGTTGGTATAGTGCCTAACTCTGGTCAGGGCAAAAATTCGTTTGTGCTGAATACATCATTAAAAATAACACCGAAGTTAACCTTAACTGCCAACGCAAATTATAGCAAACTTAATTCTGATAATTTACCTGGAACAGGAGGTTCAAGATCTACCAGTACCATGTTGCAGTTTACCTGGTTTGGCCGTCAGGTTGATATCAACCAATTAAAAGATTATTTGGATGAAAATGGAAAAACGTTTAACTGGAACAATAGCTATTACAGCAATCCGTATTGGGTAGCTTACGAAAATACCGTATCGCAAAACCGTAGCCGGATTATTGGAAGTTTAGCCCTGAATTATAAGATTATTGATGGACTTGATTTAAATTTCAGGTCAGGAACGGATTATTATAATGATAGACGTAAAGTTAGGATTGCCTATGGTACCAACGGAACGCCTTTCGGTTCTTATACAGAAAGTGCCTTTACGGTAAGTGAAAATAATACCGATGCAACATTAAACTTTAACAAACAGTTGAATAATGATTTTAGTCTCGAATTGTTAGGTGGTGGGAACATCCGCAGGCAATATATCGAGCAGAACGATCAAAGTGCACCTAAATTGGCCATCGCAGGGCTATATACACTTAAAAATTCTCGTGATCCGCTGATTTCATCAAATAATTTATCAAGATTAAAATCTTACAGTGTTTATGCATCCGGACAGCTTGGTTTCAGGAATTACCTGTTTGCAAACATCACAGCCCGTAACGATTGGTCATCTACCTTACCAGCGCAAAATAGATCGTATTTTTACCCATCATTTAACGGAAGTTTTGTAGCAACAGAAGCATTTGACATTAAAAGTGAAGCGCTTAACTATTTGAAAATACGTGGAGGCTGGTCTAAAGTAGGTAAAGATGCAGATCCTTATCGCTTAATCAATACTTATGCATTTAGTGCGCCGTTTAATGCAAACCCTCAGCTTACCACAAGTAATATCGATCTTAATCCTAACCTCAAACCAGAAACTACCACTTCAACAGAACTGGGCGTTGAGGCGGTATTCTTTAACAAAAGGTTACGTTTCGATTTAAGTGCATACAATACCAATAGCTACAACCAGATTTTGGCAGCTGATGTAAGTCAAAGTACCGGATTTAGCTCAAAACTGCTTAATGCCGGAAAAATAAATAACAAAGGCATAGAAGCACAGTTGGGCATTACACCAATTAAAAAACAGTTTACCTGGGACATTGATTTCAATTTCGCTGCAAACAGGAGTAGGGTAATTGAGCTCGATGCGGAGAAATTATTAACGAATTACATTGTCGCTACCAATTCAGCGCAGGTGATTGCTACCGTTGGACAACCTTATGGATCGCTTTTTGGAACAGCCTTTTTAAGAGATGGCAATGGAAATATCATTGTAAACGCTACAGGTGCACCAGCTACAAATCCAACGAAACAGGTATTGGGAAAATATACACCAGACTGGATTGGCGGGGTGTACAATACCTTCACATATAAAGGTATAAGTTTAGGTGTATTGGTTGATGCGAGTATCGGTGGTTCTATCTACAATGGTACCTATGCAACAGGTACTTATACCGGAGTTTTAGCTTCTACGCTTCCGGGAAGAGCAGCAGAATACGGTGGTATTTCTTACTATTATCCAGATAATAAAAAGGAAAATGGCACCGTAAGGGTAAACGGAACCGCTCCGGCAGGTGTAACGGTTTATGATGACGGGATTGTTTTTGATGGCGTAACGGCTGATGGTAAACGTAATGAAAAAGTATTACCTGCCCAACAATATTATAAATCGTTCAGGAATATCGATGAAGCCAATATTTTCGATGCTTCTTACGTTAAGCTTCGTGAAGTTAAGCTTAGTTACAATTTGCCAGCAAAATGGCTCCGCCCATTAAGTTTACAAGGCGTTTCAGTATCACTTGTGGGGCGCAACCTTTGGATTATCCACCGCAATACAGTAGATATCGATCCGGAAGTAGCCTTTAATACGGGTAACGGACAGGGGTTGGAAAGTCTTTCTAACCCGAGCACACGCAGTTACGGTATCAACCTGAATGTTAAATTTTAATCTGACCATCATGAAAAATAAAAAACTATATATATTGGCCATTCTGACAATTGCATTTTCATCTTGCAATAAAGAGCTTGATGAGGTGAATATTAATCCGAATGCACCAGAAATTCCTCAACCCGATTATTTACTTACTGGTACCACTAAAACTACAGCTGATACGTATTGGGGGGTAACCAATAATATGAACTCGAGCTTGCTTTTTGTACAACACTGGGCTAAAGTTCAGTATACAGAAGAAGATCGGTTTATCTTTTCGAACAGTAGCTTTACGGCTTTATGGTCTACTGGCTACGCACAAAGTATTGCTGGCTTTAATAAAATTATCGAATTGGGCGATGCACAAGGCAATCCAAACTATAAAGGAGTTGCACTTGTGTTAAGGTCGTGGGTATTTTTGTTACTTACCGACGCTTATGGGGATATACCATATTCACAGGCTGGAAAAATTAAACAGTTTGTTACGCCGGTTTACGATAAACAAAAGGATGTTTATTATGGTATTCTTAACGATTTAAAGACTGCTCAGGCAACTTTAGACCCAGCTTCAGGAAAAGTTATAGGTGGAGATGTGATTTATAGCGGTAATATTGCTTTATGGAAAAAGTTTGCCAATTCTTTACGCCTTCGTATCGCTTTACGCATTGCGGATAAAGAGCCGGCTAAAGCCAAACAGGTAATTGATGAAGTACAGGCTGAGGGTGGCACTTATATTAACAGCAAATCGGAGAATGCAACACTGCTCTACAGTGATTCGCCTCAGCAAAATCCGGTAGCAGCCTCATTCGAAACCAGGAATGATTACCGGATCAGTAAAACCATCGTAGATAAACTTTTTGCGCTAAATGATCCCAGATTACCAGTTTATGCAAGCAAAACTGATAATGCTACACCTCAAACCTATGTAGGCATTCCGAATGGCTCAACAAATTCAGAAGCCAGTGCAATAGGTTTAGCAAATTCTTCCAGACCAGGAACTTATTTTTTAGCAGCAAAAGCACCTGCTGTGATTTTTAGTTATGCCGAACTGCTTTTTGATAGGGCAGAAGCCGCTGCAAGAGGTTTTACTACAGAAAATGCAGCTGATCTGTATAAGCAGGCCATCAGGGCATCCTTTGATCAATACAGTATAGGTGGAAGTGTTGTTGATGATTATCTAAATCAGGCTTCCGTACAATATGATGCTGGTAATTATAAAAAATCAATCGGTGAGCAAAAATGGATCGCTTTGTTTGGTCAGGGTTTAGAAGCCTGGGCGGAAAGAAGAAGGTTAGATTATCCGCAGTTAACCGCTTCAGTAAATACCGTTTTGAACGGACAGATTCCGGTACGCTTTATATATCCTGGTACGGAGCAATCATTAAACGGACAGAATTATAAAAATGCGGTAAGTAGCCAGGGTGCCGATTTATTAACCACCAAACTTTGGTTTGATGCCTTTTAATCCGATAGTGGTAAAAATGGTGTCAGATGTTGCCATCTGACACAGAAAACAAAAACGTCCCGGTTTAAATCGGGACGTTTTCATTTGAAATTTTTAAAGAAAGAGGTATCTTGTGTATTGGAGTTCCTGCTTTCTTCCAGGTATTCATCTGGCTAAATCTTCGGCAGCATTACTTGCCCTGTTTTTCAGGTCTTCGGTATATCCTTTTGCTTTATCTACCCATCCTGGTGCCTTATCTAATAATTCATCAACTATCGATTGTCCGGTAATTGGATCTTTCTTTGTGATATATTTTACGCCAGCATAAACTGCGGCGCCAATAATTGCTGTTTTTAAAATTCCCATGTTCTTTTCTTTTTTATTAGTTAAACATTTTGAGTTCGTTAAAAGTTTTAGACGATTTACGATAGCTGTTGTTACAAATGCCTTTAGTTGAAGTTGCAATAATCTTCCTGTTTTTTGCCACGGAAACACGGAACCACAGAAAAATACCTTCGTGATAATTTGCGTCTCCGGGGCAACTAATATTGGTTCATGTTAGTGAGATACCAACCGATAACCCGAAGGTGGTCTGTGAGGACACAGACCACGGGGGGGGGCAGTAACCAGGCATAAAATTTTTTTACCAATAATCTCTATTAAATTTATATATTTCGAGCAAAATTACCTTAACCTAAATCGATTATAAACTAAATGAAGTTGCATGAATAAAGAAAAGCTGTTCATTGAAATCAAGAATTTGAGCATCATAAATTCTTTATCGAAACACGAACAACTTGTTCAGGGAATCATTAATGGCCTAAACCATAAACTGATTGCTAAGGGAGATATTCTGCCTTCAGTTAACGAAATGATGAGGGAAACAGGTTTTGCCAAAGAAACCATCGGCAAGGCCTATAAAGAACTCATTAGCAGAGGCATTTTAGAATCGAAAAACAGAAGAGGTTATTTTGTGGCAACCGATGATACTGAACAACACCTTAAGGTTTGTTTATTAATTTATGCGTTCGATACCTTTCAGGAAACTTTTTACCAGAACTTCCGCGACCATTTAGGCGAAAATATTCAGGTTGATGTATATTTCCACCACAATAATTTAAGTGTTTTCGAATCGATCATCAACAGCAATAAAGGGCAATATGGTTTGTATGTTATTGCACCAATAGAAAGTAACGAAGCCAAAGAAATATTAGAACAGTTACCAAAAGAAAAACTACTGATCGTGGATCGCTATGTAGCGCTGAAAGGCGAGTATTCTTACATCGTTCAGGAGTTTGAGAAAGCTTCTTATAATGCTTTTTTGCAACTGGCACCCCGCATAAAAGAGTTTTCGGAGTTTGTTTTCTTTTTTAAACCATCGTCCGCAGAGCCCAATGAAGTACTGGTTTCATTTAAACGTTTCATAAAAGAGTTTAAGATTAATGGTGTAATTAAAAACAGTTATGAATCTGGCAGTATTGCACCCGATAAGGTTTATTTTACTATCCACAACCTCGAACTTTGGGAAATGTTAAAAGATGCCAAGGTAAAAGGATTAAAGGTTGGCAAAGATTTAGGTATTCTATCGCATAATGATGATAATGTGAAAGAGATCATATTTGACGGGATTACTACATTTTCAATCGATTTTGCGCATATGGGCCGCCTGGCCGCCGAATTTGTACTCAGTTTGAAACCCATAAAACATATTATGGAGAATAAACTGATGAGAAGGAATTCACTTTAGTGTAAACTTCGCAGCAACAGCTGTTCTTAAATTCATACTTCTAAACTGGCCAATCTTATCAACAGCTTAGAAGTTTCTAAATTACATCACGATTTTCTTTTAATTTGGAAATGAATGGACTGTGGTTTTTGGCTAATGTAGTCCTGCCATTCGCTTTACTTCGTTGCACTACGTGTTCGCTGCTGTCAGGTTTATAATCGAAAGGTCTGCTCCTTGTATGTTGCCACAAGCACCAGCACTTTGTTGCTACGCGATTGCAGTGGTTCTGGTTCTTCACTGGAAATAACGGTGAAAGGGGCTGAAAACTACTAAAAAGGACAGAACCGGTCATTTCCAAAACATTAAGGAGAACAACTTATTATTCATTTTTAGACAGCCGCTGATGTGCTGATTTAATCCTGCTGATTATTCTTAAACGATTTATTTTTAGAAAGTTGGAATATTAAATTTTTTGGTTTATAATTGTATTCGGAAATAGTAGGATAGGATAGGATAGGACAAAAATGTGATTTGCTTGCTTTTAAGCGCTTAATTTCGTTCATATACGCGAAACAATTAAATGAGCTTTTGTAATAATTGTTCCCAGTCCCGATTACATTTTCATTAACCAAATAACCAAAAAATATGAGAAATTTTACAAATTACTTTACAGGAAAGCAATTTCTTTCTTTCATGATCGCTAAAGGGCGACCAGCAGATCTACAAAATCTTAAAGGACACTAATACTGCTGTCTACTTACATCTATCTTAAATAGTTTTAATTCACTCATTTAAAAGCTAATTAGCAAATGAAGCAATTATTTTTGTTTTGTGGGCACTTATCGGTGCCCAACAGGTTAAGAAATGCAATGGTATTGACGGGTTCGATTCTTGTATTCTTCCTGATTTTTATACCCAATAAAGGTTTTTCTCAAACGGGAAAGAAAACCATTACGGGTAAGGTTACAGATACGCTTGGGGTAGGGCTGCCTGGGGTAACTGTAGCAGTTGTAAACAAGGTTAATGTGGGTACACAGACCGATAATAATGGAAAGTTTGTACTCGATGTAACACCTGGAGAAATACTGAGATTTTCATATGTAGGATACAGGGAGCAAAGGGCAACAGTTGGTGCAGCCAATGTGCTGAACATTAAATTAACTGAAGAAAATATGCTGTCAGAAGAGGTAGTAATTACCGCGCTAGGGCAGAAACAACGTAAAGAAGCATTGGTAGGTTCTGTTACTACCGTAAAAGTGGGTAACCTTAAAATACCGTCTAGTAACCTTACCAACGCCCTTTCGGGTCAGATAGCGGGGGTAATTGGTTATCAGCGCAGTGGGCAGCCAGGGCAGGATAACTCGCAGTTTTTTATCCGTGGGGTAACTACTTTTGGTTATAAACAGGATCCGCTTATTTTAATCGATAACGTAGAGCTTAGTGCTTCAGACCTTGCCCGCTTACAGGTTGATGATATTGAAAGCTTTTCTATCCTGAAAGATGCAAGTGCTACCGCATTATACGGTGCAAGGGGTGCAAATGGCGTAATTTTAGTCAGCACGAAATCAGGTAAAGAAGGTAAAGCCAAAATAAGCTTCCGATTAGAAAACTCTGGTTCTCAATCGGTAAAGAGTTTACAGCTTGCCGATCCGATTACGTATATGAAGCTTTTTAACGAAGCTGCTATTGGCAGAGGCATGGATCCGATGTTTACACCTAACCAGATTATTAATACACAGGCTACAATAAATAAAAGTCCTGGTTATAATGAATACGTTTATCCGGCCGTAGATTGGTTAGATATGTTATTTAAAAAACGGACCAGCACACAAAGGGCTAATATTGGTATTAGCGGTGGTGGTGGCGTTGCCCGCTATTACATTGCAGGTTCTTACAATTTAGATAATGGTATACTTAAACAGGATGAGCGGAATAACAACGATAATAATGTGAAATTCCGTAATTACCAATTACGCTCAAACATTAACATCGATTTAAGTAAAACAACCGAAATGGTGGTGCGCCTATCGGGTAATTTTAGCGAATATAATGGTCCTTTGGCAACAGACGGCGGTTTTTCTACCGATTTATATAATATTGCGGTACACACCAGTCCGGTTTCGTTTCCTGCATTTTACCCTGCCGATGCGGCCAATCAAAACGCACAACATATTTTATTTGGAAATAGAGGTGGGGCGGGTGTAAACAGTATTTTAGACAATAATCCTTATGCTGCGATGTTACGCGGACATAAAAATTCGTCTGAATCGCGTATGTCAGCACAATTTGAAGTCAACCAAAAATTAGACTTCTTTACCGAAGGCCTTTCATTTAAATCTATTTTTAGCACCAACAGATACTCTTATTTCGATTCGCAAAGAGCATATTCTCCATTTTATTATAATATAGGTTCTTACGACAAGCAAAGCAATACCTATGTTTTAAACTGGCTTAATTCATCTGTAACGGGCGGTGCACCGAATATTGCGCAAGAATACCTGTCGTATAATCCAGGTAATACCAATATCAATACTTTTTTATATGCACAGGCATCATTAAATTATGATAAAGCTTTTGGTAATCATAATGTTAGTGGTACTTTAATTGGTACTGCGCAACAAACGGTGTACAGCAATGCCAGTTCCTTACAGAATTCGCTTCCTTACCGGAATTTAGGTTTAGCCGGACGATTAACTTATTCGTATAAAAGCAGATACTTTTTAGAATCTAATTTCGGCTATAATGGATCTGAAAGGTTTTCAGAAGACCATCGTTTTGGCTTTTTCCCAACCATTGGTGCCGGATGGGTGCTTTCTAACGAAAAATTTTGGACTGGTGGAATCGCCAATGTGGTTAACCGCTTAAAATTAAGGGGTAGTTATGGTATTGTGGGTAACGATGCCATTGGTGCGCAGCGTTTCTTCTATATCTCTGAAGTGAATTTAAACGGTGGAGGAAATTATGCTCAATTTGGGTTTAATGGCGCCTCTAACCGTAGTGGAGTATTTATAAACAATTACGAAAATAAAGATGTTACCTGGGAAACATCACAACAAACCAATTTAGCATTAGAAGCTACCCTTTTTAAAAACTTAAATTTAATTGCCGAGGTATATAATAATTATCGCTACGATATTTATATGGGCCGTGCCAACCTGCCTAGTACACTTGGTTTAGAAGCCAGTGTAGGGGCAAATGTTGGTGAAGCCAGATCCAGAGGGGTTGATTTATCGTTAGATTATAAGTTTAATGTAAACGCATTTTCTTTCGCCGTACGCTCTAATTTAACTTTTGCTAAAAACAAATACATTAATTATGAAGAACCACAATGGGCCGAGTCTTATCGGTACACCACAGGGCAGCCGATTAGCCGAAACTTTGGTTACATTGCCGAGCGCCTTTTTGTTGATGATAAAGAAGTACAAAACTCGCCAACACAGATTTTCTCTGCAAATGGTAAAGCACCACGGGCCGGCGATATTAAGTACCGCGATTTAAATAATGATGGTAGAATTGATGATGCTGATAAGGCTTACATCGGTTTCCCTCAATCTCCTGAAGTGGTATATGGTTTCGGTTTCAGCTCATCGTACAAGGGGTTCGATCTTTCTGCCTTTTTTACCGGACAGGATAGGATGACCTTCTTTATCGACCCAACCCGGGTGAGTCCTTTTGTGCCTAGTAATCAGCAGTATATTTTAGGAAATACGCAATTATTGAAAGATTTTGCAGATAACCACTGGTCGCCTGAAAACCAGAATTTATATGCACTTTATCCAAGGCTTGCTGTTAATGCTGCCGATTTAGAAAACAATGCACAAACCAGTACCTGGTGGATGAGAAACGGACGCTTAATGCGGCTAAAATCTGTAGAACTTGGATATACCCTGCCTCAGCGCATTTCTACTAAAATAAAGCTGAATTCCTGCCGGATTTATTTCAACGGGCTAAACCTGCTTACCTGGAGTCCTTTTAAAATGTGGGACCCAGAGCAAGGTGGAAACGGTTTTGCCTATCCAATACAAAAGGTATTCAATGTTGGTCTTAACGTAACCTTATAATGAAAACGATAAAAAAATATTTTAAATACAGTTGCATTGTTTTAATGCTTTGCAGCTTTGTATCCTGTAAAAAATATCTTGATGTAACGCCTGATGATATTGGTACGCTCGATTATGCCTTTAGAAACAGAAACGAGGCCGAAAACTACCTGTACTCGTGTTATGCCTATCTGCAACGGATGAACGATGTGGCTTCAAACCCAAGCTTTACCACTTCTTCAGAATTGATTTATTCAAATACACTTGATAATTTCCAAGGTTTTAACAGAACAGGTTTTAATTTATTAAGAGGAACACAAACTGCAGCAAAACCGGGCTTAAACACCTGGGATGGTGAAGAAGGGAGTTATAGCCTTTGGCGCTCCATCAGAATCTGTAACATTATGCTCGAGAATATCGATAAACCTATTGATTTAGGTGCTGCAGAAAAGAAACGCTGGACCGCTGAAACCAAATTTTTAAAAGCCTACTATCATTATGTGTTATTTAAAATGTATGGCCCAATACCGCTGATTAAAACTAATTTAGCCATAAACAGTACTACTGATGAGGTAAGGATAAAAAGAGCTCCGGTAAACGAGACAATAGATTATATTGTTTCGCTGTTAGATGAGGCTATTCCTGATCTGCCCGCTGTTATTACCAGTCAGGCAACTGAATTGGGCCGGGTAACCAGTGTAATTGCACTTTCGGTAAAGGCCGATGTATTAACTACAGCAGCAAGTCCGCTTTTTAACGGTAATCCTGATTATGTGAGTTTTAAAGATAAAGATGGTGTTAGCCTTTTCCCTGCGGCTTACGACGCCCAAAAATGGAAAAAAGCTGCTGATGCTGCAAAAGTTGCCATTACTGCCGCTGAAGCACAGGGGATTAAATTGTATACCTTCAGCTCACCATCAACAGTTGGCAAATTGTCCGATTCGTTAAAAAGAGAATTAGATGTACAGAATGCTGTTGCAGAAAGATGGGAGTTGAATTCCGAAATCATATGGGCATCAAACCCTGAATTTAATTATCAAGGATTTGCAACGCCTAGACTTACCGCTAAATCTGCCGTTAATAATTTTTCCAATCCTTCTACTTTTTCGGCTCCAATAAGTACACAAGAACTTTTTTACACGGTTAATGGTGTGCCGATTACGGAAGATAAAACCTGGGATTATGCGGGCAGGAATACCATTAAAGTTGGCGATAATGCGAGCAGGTATTATATTCAACAGGGTTACGAAACCATAAAAGGCCATTTTGCCCGCGAAACGCGTTTCTATGCAGATATTGCTTTTGACGGAGGTATCTGGTTTGGAAATGGAAGGAACAATCAGGACGATCCAGCCAATCCTTTATATTACGTATCGGCAAGAGGTAGCGGCTTTGCAGCACCAAGTGATAACATCAGGTTAAATATAACAGGTTATTGGCCTAAGAAACTGGTAAGCTACGCATCAGTTTATGATGATGGTTTCCAGCCTTCAGCCTTCCGCTTGCCGTTGATTAGATTGGCAGGTTTATATTTACTATATGCAGAAGCTTTAAATGAAGTGAACGGGCCTACGGCAGAAGTATTTACTTATGTAGATAAAGTAAGGCAAAGAGCAGGTTTGCAAGGGGTACAGGCCTCGTGGACGAATTTCGCCAAAAACCCGAATAAATTTAACACCAAAGAAGGTTTGAGACAGATCATTCATCAGGAAAGAAGAATTGAGCTTTGTTTTGAAGGCCAGAGCGGTTGGGATTTAAGAAGATGGAAAGAACTTCAGGCAGTTTTAAATAATCCGATACAGGGCTGGAGTATAAACAATGCAGAAGCCATTAATTACTACCGTCCAACTACACAGTTTATTCCGGTGTTTGGTTTAAAAGATTATTTATGGCCGATTAAAAGCTACGACCTGGTTGTAAATCCAAACTTAGTTCAAAACCCTTATTGGTAGTTTAAAATATTTAAAGAAATGAAACCATGGTGTGTAGTTTAAGCAATAATTGTTGTTCGCATGCATCATCGCTTCATCAACGTTGAAAATAAATTCAAAATGATGAAAAATATTAAAAATAGTATTTACCTAATCTTTATCGTTTCTGTTTTAGTCAGCTTTGCTGCCTGCAAAAAAATGGAAACCTATAACGATCCAGCTTCTTCAGATATGACCAAGCCTGGAGTGGTAACCAACATTAAAGTTGATAATTTTAATGGCGGCGCATACATTACCTATTCTTTGCCCAACTCAAAAAACCTATTGTATGTATTGGCGCAGTATAAAATAAATGGAGTAACTACACGGGAAACAAAATCGAGTTATTATTCTGATTCTATTATGGTAGATGGCTTTGCAAAAAAACAGGGTTACGATGTTACTTTGTACGCGGTAAGCAGGGCAGAGGTTAAGTCAGATCCTGTTGTGGTAAAGGTAAACCCCGATACGCCACCATATCTGCTTTTAAAACCAACAATTAATGCCGAGGCTGATTTTGGAGGCATAAAAATTACAGGGACTAATCCATTGAAAAACAATCTGGGGATTATTCTGCTAAATGTTGGCGATAATAATACTTCCGATGTTATTGATCAGCATTATGGCAAAACCGAAATTTTCGATTATTCTGTTAGGGGTTATGCACCTGTTGCTAAAAAGATTGGTTATTATGTAACAGATAATTTTGGGAACATTTCGGATACGACCTATAAAACTGTTACTCCATTTTTTGAGACCTTGCTGGATAGAGGTAAGTTTTTTCAGTACAGACTCCCATCTGATGGGGTAATTGCCTATGGCTGGGATCTTCCTTATTTGTGGGATGGTAAAACAGACGGTAACTCGAACGGATGGCATACAGCACCAGGTGGGGCAATGCCAGCAATAGCAACATTTGGTTTGGGTATCAGTGCAAAATTAAGCCGTTTTATTTTATGGGAAAGACCAGACGGCGGCGACAAATTTGCTTACGGACACGGAAATCCAAAGGTATTCTCCATTTGGGGATCTGATGTAGCTGTACCACGCGATGCACAACTCCCATTATCAGCGCCGGTTGGTACTGTTATAGGCGATTGGATAAACATGGGCAATTATAACTACCCCAATCCGCCTTCTGGCTTAGCGCCCGTTGCACATACCACCGCCGATAATGATTTTGTAAAAGCAGGTGTAAGTTTCAATTTTCCGCTAACCAACCCTAAAGTCCGCTACATCCGTTTATCGGTAAGCACCACTTGGTCTAACGGTACTTTTGCGCATGCCATGGAAATGGCCTTTTATGGCGACCCAAGATAATTAATATAAGAAGTTAAATTTTCGAACATGAAAAGTATATATAAAATTAGCGGTTTGTTATTGCTGTTGGTTACAGTAATACTGAGCTGTACCAAAGATGATCTTGCTTTTAAAGATTTTTTAAAAGATGGGGAGATTATTTACCCAGGCCGTGTGGCCAATATAGTTACCAAACCTGGTAATTTAAGAACTGCATTATGGTGGAATCCAAGTCCCGACCCAAGTGTAAGTAAATATGTGGTTTATTGGAATAACAACGCCGATTCGGTTGTCGTTACGGCCAGCAGTCACAACCCAACAGATACGATAAAAGTGGTTATTCCGAATTTGAGCGAGTATACCTACACTTTTACCATCTATTCGTATGATGCTCAGGGGCATAAATCTATCCCCATAGAGGCAAGAAATGTGCGGGTTTTTGGGCCATTATACCAGTCTGGCCTATTAAACAGGCCTTACAATGCCAGCACACCATACGTGATAAACAGCAATGGCTCAGTTCAGCTAAATTTTAAGACTCCCGATACCATCAATGTAAATACGGTAATCAGGTACACCAATACAACAGGTACGAGTGTAGATAAAACGCTTTTACCGGCTGATACCGCTATTACACTTACAGATTATAAAGCCGGAACAGATATTACCTATAAATCTTCTTACATTCCGGGGAAAGGCTCGCTGGATGTATTTTCGGTAACTGATTTTTCTACCTTCCCTAAAATTTTCACTTACGTACTGTGCGATCGCTCGCTTTTTAGCGAAGTGCGTTTGCCAGGTGATGCGCCAACTTACGAATCGGGTACCAGCATTAGTAAACTTTGGGATGGAAGCGTTGGACCGCAGGGCTATCCAAATATTTTCCATAGTGCAGGTAACAGTGGCATGCCACATGTAATTACTTTCGATTTAGGTAAAGTATATACCAATTTATCGCGTATAGAAGAAACCGGAAGAGATTGTTGCAATAATCCGGATCGCTTTGAGGTTTGGGGAATAGCCGATTTAACCAACGCTACAACTACTTTATCGGCCAGTAATAATGGTTGGCCAGCTGAAGCCATAAGTAAAGGATGGATACTTTTAAAAGATGTAACCAGAAGCGATGATGGCAAAAATGCAATAACTGCTGAACTGGATAATGCAGGGAAACCAATTCGTTATATTCGCATCAGGATTAAACATGTAACCACTGGTGATGGAAATTATAGCAATATGAGCGAAATCAGGTTCTGGAATAAACAGTAATGTCGTCATCTCGACTGGAGCGCAGTGGAATGGAGAGATCTATCTAGGCAGATTTCCCCACTTTATTGCACCTGATAGCTATCGGGTCCGCTCGAAATGACGATCCCCACAACCGGATCCAATTGATATAGTACAACAACACACAAATGAAAAATGTATAAAAAGCAACTTATTATTATTACACTATGCTCATTTTTTATCGGTAAAAATGCCACTGCCCAGCAGAAACCTTTAACATTATGGTACGATAAACCGGCCAAAACCTGGGAAGAAACCCTTCCCTTAGGTAATGGTAAACTCGGTATGACACCAGACGGCGGTATTACCAGGGAGAATATTGTATTGAACGACATTACCTTGTGGAGTGGCGGAAAACAAGATGCCAACAATTACGAAGCCTACAAAAGTTTGCCCAAAATCAGGCAGCTGATATTGGAAGGTAAAAACGATGAGGCTCAGGAGTTGGTTAACCGCGATTTTGTTTGCAAAGGGCAGGGATCGGGTGGCGCAAACTGGGGTAAATATCAAACCCTTGGAAACCTTCAGCTCGATTTTGATTATCCAGGTGTAAAAGACCTAAGCGCACAAGCATATAAAAGATCTTTATCATTAGATAAAGCTGTTGCCGTAGCCGAATTTGCGCTCAATGGCGTAAAATACAAAAGGGAGTATTTCTGCAGTTTTGATGATGATGTTAATGTAATCAGGATCACCTCCGATCAGCCTAAAAAACTGAACTGCAATATTTCCATCAGCAGACCAGAAAAAGCAACTTTAGCCAGCGAAGGCAATGAACTGCTGATGTTTGGCCAACTCGATAATGGCACTGATGGTAAGGGGATGAAATACCTGAGTCGTGTGAGTACCAAACTTAAAGATGGTACGGTAACAAGCGAAGGGAACGTTCTTAAAGTGAAGAATGCAACCGAACTGATTATTTACGTTGCAGCAGAAACCGATTTTAAACATGCCGATTTTGAAGCGAGGGTAAAACAAGTTTTACAAAACGCGAAAAAGAAAGCCTATAGCTTAGAAGTGGCAAACCATACCTCAAATTTTGGTAAACTCTTCAACAGGTTAAAAATCAATTTAGGAGAAGGCGAAGCAGCCAAACTGCCAACAGATGTAAGGTTAGAACGTTTTTACAAAGATTATAAAAATGACGTTTCGTTAAGCGCTTTGTTCTTTCAGTTCGGTCGTTATTTAAGCATCAGCAGTACAAGGGTAGGGCTTTTGCCACCAAATCTTCAGGGTTTATGGGCAAACCAAATCAATACACCCTGGAATGGCGATTACCATTTAGATGTAAACGTACAGATGAACCATTGGGCTATTGAGCCTGCCAACCTTTCGGAGTTAAACCTTCCGCTTGCTGAATTGGTAAGAAATTTAACCGGACCAGGTGCAAAAACGGCGAAAGCCTATTATAATGCCGATGGATGGATTGCCCACGTAATTACGAACGTTTGGGGCTTTACCGAACCTGGCGAAAGTGCCTCATGGGGTGCATCAAATGCAGGTTCGGGCTGGTTGTGCAGCAATCTATGGGATCATTTTGCCTATAGTCGCGATTTAAAATACTTGAAAAGCATTTATCCGATCTTAAAAGGATCAGCTGCATTTTACCAAAGTGCTTTGGTTAAAGATCCAAAAACAGGTTGGCTGGTTACTTCGCCATCGGTATCGCCAGAGAATACTTTCTACCTGCCAAACGGAAAAACAGCAAGCATTTCAATGGGGCCAACCATCGATAATCAGATTGTAAGAGAGCTTTTTAATAATGTAATTACGGCTGCTAAACTGCTTAAAATTGACGCCGCCTTTAGTGCTTCGCTGCAGGAAAAATTAAAATCTATTCCGCCAGTGGGTATAATTAGTAAAGATGGCCGTATACAGGAATGGCTGGAAGATTATAAAGAAACCGATCCGCAACACCGCCATATCTCGCATTTATATGGGGTTTATCCTGCCGGATTAATTACACCAACATCAACACCCGCATTGGCCGAGGCGGCAAAGAAAACGCTTGAAGTGAGGGGAGATGATGGACCAAGTTGGTCAATTGCCTACAAACAATTATTTTGGGCAAGGCTACAGGATGGAAACAGGGCTTTTAAACTGTTTAGAGAAATTTTAAAACCTACATTGAGAACCGATATTAACTATGGAGCCGGTGGAGGTGTTTATCCAAATATGTTATCAGCAGGACCGCCCTTTCAGATTGATGGTAATTTTGGCGCATCGGCCGCTATTGCCGAAATGCTGATCCAAAGTCACGATGGTTTTATCGAGCTGCTCCCTGCTCTTCCTGATGCCTGGAAAGCTTTTGGCGAAATTAAAGGATTAAAAGCAAGAGGTAATTTTACCGTTGATATGAAGTGGAGAGATGGCAAGATTACATATTACAGCATTACTTCGCCCACGCCTCAAAAGGTAAAGCTAAAAATGAATGGAAAATTAACCGAAATAATGTCGACCAAACGCTAAGAAATACATGGTTTTTAAATTATTATCCAGGCATAAGTTATTCTTGATTTTCCTGGTCCTGTTATTTTCTGCGCGGTCTGCATCTGCAATCATAATCAATTATGGTCGGGCAGGAAAAATAGACTACAACCTTAAAACCGGCACTTTTCAGGTGTCAAATAGCGCTGCGCAACTATTATTAAATGGTTTTTCGCAAGCAGTATACCAGAAAAGGATGCTTAGTTCGAAGGATTACTCGCAGATCAGCTACACCAAAACAGCTATTAAAGATGGTTTTGGGAAGGGTTTTAAACATGTTTTCTTGTTAAAGCAGCATGGTTTACCAACTATGCAACAGGTTTTTTGTACCTATACAGGTAAGGATTATTTTATGATCAGTCTTGCTTTACAGGGCGTTAATTTATCCATCAACCATATGGTGCCTTTAAATGGGGACTTGATCGATCAGGAGACTTCAGGCGTGCCTACCAGCTTATTTGTACCTTTTGATAACGATACCTTTATTTCTTACAATGCTGTTCCGCTAAAGGCGAACACAAGCAATCCGAGCGCGGAGGTTACGGCTTTGTATCACGATCAATCCAGAAAAGGTTTTGTAATCGGATCTATAGAACACAGCAACTGGAAAACCGGAATTATTACAGCTATGGATAGCGGGAAAAAAATAGGTATTCAGGCCATTTGTGGTTATACTGAAGAAAGTATTACCCGCGATAAAATTGAACATGGTTATTTAAAAGGAAATACGATCAGCTCGTCAAAAGTGTTTTTCGGTGCATTTGCCGATTGGCGATCGGGTATGGAAACCTATGCACGAGCCAACCGGATAGCAGAACCACCTATTATTTTAAAATGGAAAGCCGGAACTCCAGTAGGATGGAACAGTTGGGGCGTAATGCAAGAGAAAATAACACTCGAAAAAGCCAATCAGGTTGTCGATTTTTTTGCTGATAGCCTAAAAGCCTTTAGAAGTGATGGTGTAGCATATATCGATCTCGATTCTTATTGGGATAACCTGCTGAAAGGCGGCCTAACGGGCGATTATTCTAAACTAAAAGCATTTGCCGATTATGCTAAATTGAAAGGATTAAAACCGGGCATCTACTGGGCACCCTTTGTAGATTGGGGATTTGCTGGTGGCGGTAACCGCAAGGCGGAAGGAAGCGATTATACATTTGGCGAGATGTGGACCAAAATCGGATCAGGCTACCACGATATAGATGGTGCAAGGGCGCTCGATCCAACACATCCGGGTACCCAGCAACGTATGGCTGCGGTTATTGAAAAGTTTAAAGCATGCGGTTTTGAAATGATTAAAATCGACTTTTTAGGTCACGCTGCAATAGAATCTAATCATTTTTACGATCCTAAGGTTACTACAGGAATGCAGGCCTACAAAGCAGGCATGGAATTTTTATTAAAACAGTTGGATAATAAAATGTTGGTTTACGCAGCCATATCACCAAGTTTAGCTTCTGGACGATACATACACATGCGCAGAATAGCCTGCGATGCCTTCAAATCGATAAAAGATACCGAATATACTTTAAATAGTGTAAGCAACGGCTGGTGGCAAACTTATCTTTACGACTATATTGATGCCGATCACGTGGTATTCTCCGATCAATCTGACCAGGAAAATACAGCCAGGTTTTTATCAGCAATGGTTACGGGAACCTGCATTACCGGCGATGATTTTTCACTGCAAGGCAAATGGAACAGTACGGCAAAGCGTTTATTGAACAATGCAGAAATCCTAAACGTATTAAAAGATGGAAAGGCATTTCTTCCGGTAGAAGGGAATAGGGGGAAATCGGCATCACAACTTTTTGTAAAACAGGTTGGTAACGTGAAATATCTCGCGTTATTTAATTATAGCGATGAAGTAAAGCCTTTTACGCTTGACTTTTCGAGAATCGGTTTAAATATGGATGAAGTGTACAGCTGTCAAAATTTGATCACTCAAAAAACTGAAAACTTCAAAAATAACCAAGCTTTAAGTGTGGGCGCAAAAGATGCCATTATCTTCAAAATCATACTTAAACAATAAAATAAATCAACTACTACCTATAAACATTACCGGATTAACATTGAAAACACAAATGAACAAGTCAGATCAAATTGCATATTACATCAAGCACGGAGCATTGGTCATTACCATTTCGCTTTTTACCGTTGGCAATATTAAGGCCCAAACCATTATCCCTATTGAAACCGCGCATAATGCATTGGTATTACAGGCTGATGTAAAGAAAGATGTTAACACCATTTTTTTTGGAAAGAAACTCAGTAATAAACAAGAATATGCGCAGGTTGCTGGGCAATACAAACAAACTGAGGATTACACCGGGCAGTTAAGTTCCGTTTATACACCTTCAGGATCAAGAAACCTGGTAGAACCAGCCATTAGTGTTACCCATGCCGATGGCAATAACTCGCTCGATCTGAAATACGTAGATCATACCATAACGGCTATTGATGATAATGTGAGTCTACTTAAAATCAGATTGAAAGACCCAGTTTACAATTTCGAAGTCACCATGTTTTATAAGTCTTTTTATAAACAAGATGTAATAGAACAGTGGACAGAGATTAAACATAACGAAAAGGGGACAGTGGTGCTGCATAAATATGCCTCAGCCAATCTGCACTTAAAATCGCCGCATTTTTGGTTAAACCAGTACCATGGCGATTGGGCTAAAGAAATGCAGCCAGAACAAAGTGAAATTACCCATGGCATTAAAACTTTAGATAGCAAATTGGGCACCAGGGCAAATTTGTTTCAGCCTTCTGTTTTTATGATTTCGTTAGATAAGCCTGCTGAAGAAAATGAAGGCAATGTTTTGTATGGAGCCATGGAATGGAGCGGTAATTTTAAGATCGATCTTGAATTGGATTACCAGGATAACCTCCGCATTATTGCCGGAATGAACAATTATGCCTCTCCCTATAGCTTAAAAGCTGGTGAAGTTTTTACAACCCCTGCTTTTTTATACACTTTTTCCGATCAGGGAAAAGGTGATGCCAGCAGAAAATTGCAAGATTGGGCACGTAACTATAAGATATTAGATGGAAAAGGCAGCAGGTTAACCCTTTTAAATAACTGGGAGGCCACTTATTTTGATTTTAATGAACAAAAGCTGGCCGATTTGTTAAAAGATACCAAAAAACTGGGTGTCGATTTCTTTTTACTCGATGATGGTTGGTTCGGGAATAAATATCCCCGTAACGATGACCATGCCGGGCTTGGCGACTGGCAGGAGAATAAGAAGAAATTGCCAAACGGAATAGCTTCTCTGGTAAAAGAGGCCGATAATGTAGGAACCAGATTTGGAATTTGGATAGAACCCGAAATGGTTAACCCTAAAAGTGAACTTTATGAAAAACATCCTGATTGGGTGGTGAAACAGCCTAACAGACCTGAATATTATTTCAGGAACCAATTAGAACTCGACTTGAGCAATCCAAAAGTGCAGGACTTTGTTTTCGGTGTGGTGGATGGCCTGTTTACTAAAAACCCGAAACTGGCTTACATTAAATGGGATTGTAATGCGGTAATTTACAATGCATACTCCGCGCATTTAAAAAATCAATCTCATTTTTACATCGATTATGTAAGGGGATTGTATAGTGTATTGCAAAGAATCCGTGCTAAATATCCAACGGTGCCGATGATGTTATGCTCTGGTGGAGGTGGTAGGGTAGATTATGCTGCCTTACAGTATTTTACAGAGTTTTGGCCTAGTGATAATACCGACCCATTAGAGCGCATATTTATGCAATGGGAATACTCTTATTTTTATCCGGCCATCAGCAGTTCCAACCATGTAACCGATTGGGGAAAACAGCCAATAAAATTCCGTACCGATGTAGCCATGATGGGTAAATTGGGTTTCGATATTGTAGTGAGTAAATTACCTGAAAAAGAGCTTCAGTTCTGCCAGGAGGCCATTAAAAACTATAATGATGTAAAACAAACGATCTGGCAAGGCGAACAATACCGTTTAGCCAACCCACGTAGCAGCAGCATCGCATCGGTGTTATATGTAAATGCGGAAAAAACTGAAGCTGTTATTTTTAATTACCTGGTAAACTACCGTTATGGCGAAAACAGTAAATATCCGATTAAACTGAATGGTTTAGATGCAGCGAAAAAGTACCAGATTAAAGAAATCAACCTTTATCCAGGTACAAAATCATCGATTGATGCTACTAAAACTTATACTGGCGATTTCCTGATGAAAGTGGGCTTTAACCCTAATGTTAATACCACGAGGACCAGTGTGGTGTTAAAATTAGAAGAACTGAAGTAATAAGGTTCGTCATTTTGACTGAAGCGTAGGGAAATGGAGAAATCTAATTAATGGTTTCTCCATTTTTTTTACCACAGCGCCCACAGAGAGCAGACCACAGAGGGCACTGAGTTGGAGCATAAATAAATACGATCGTCATTCCCGCGCGGGCGTGAATCTTAAAGCCCATTCCATGTTTTGGGTCTGCCAAACAATTTTAAAATTTTAACCCCCTATATAGATCCTTCGACTCCGCTCAGGATGACAAATGAGACTATAAGTAACTCATTGATTGATTGATTGATTGATTGATTGATTGACTTTGGACTACAGACTATCGACTAAAGACTCTTTACCATTAATCCTCTTCTTCACTTCCGTTCATAAAAAGCACGCGGACTTTTTCCGAACTGTTTTTTAAACTCCCTGCTAAAATATTTTGGATCGTTAAAGCCAACCTGGTAGGCCACCTCATAAATGGTAAACCTATTTTGTTTAAACAGCTCCATCGCTTTCTTTAAACGGATCGATTTAACAAAGTCATTTACGGAGAGATTGGTTAGGTTTCTGATTTTTTTATACAAAACAGGCCTGCTCATCCCAACCATCGAAGCCAGTTCAGAAACCCCAAAATCTTCATCAGTAATATGTTCATCAATGTATTTTAAGAGTTTTAGCATAAAAGCTTCATCAATGGCATTGATGGTGAGTTCTTTCGGCTGTAAATGAATGTGTTTCAGGAATTTTTGACGCATTACCTGTCTAGACATCAGTAAATTACGAACATTCAGTAAAAGCAGTTCAGGACTAAAAGGTTTGGTAATATAGGCATCGGCGCCTGTTTCTAAGCCACTAACCTGGTGGATATGAGAAGAGCGGGCTGTAAGGATAATAACGGGGATATGGCTGGTACGTTCATCTTCCTTAAGTCTGCGGCAAAGCTCTATACCATCCATTACCGGCATCATAATGTCACAGATAATCAGATCTGGTAGCGTTTCTACAGCTGTTTCCCAACCCATTAATCCATTTTCACTTTCGGCAACCTGGTAATGTTTACCAACCAGTGAGGTAATTAGTAGCCTGATTTCGCTATTGTCTTCCACCACCAATATGGTTTCGGTAGAAATATCAGTTTCTTTTTCAGATTTTAAAATTGCTACCCCTTGCTCTGCTTGTTGCGTGTATATATCGGGATGGCTTGGGTAATCTTTTACGCCATCAAAAAGAGCCGTTTTAAAATGCGATTTTCCTTTCTTTAACCTTACCGTGAAATTGGTGAAACCACGTTCACCATTTTCAGCAGGTGTGCTTTCTACAGCAATATGCCCTTTATGTTCCTCTACAATTGCTTTAGAAAGTGCTAAACCTATTCCCGAACCGATTTGATTTGAATGTTGCTCATCTACCTGGAAATAATCGCCGAAAAGATTCTTTAAACTTTCGGCAGGTATGCCCAATCCATTATCTGAAATGCTAATCACTACTTCATTCTCCATTTCCAATAGAGAAACAGAGATTTTGCCACCTTTATTGCAGAATTTAAAGGCATTAGATAACAGGTTGAACAATACTTTTTCGAGCTGCCTTTTATCAAAAAACAGACTGATGTTTTCCTGCTCGTGTACAAACTCGTACTGTATACCATTTGTTTGGGCGAGATGAGCGAAGGAGATGAAAATCTCTTTAATAAAATCGACAATATTATCTTCTGTAACATGTAGGGTAAGGTGCCCGGTTTCAGCTTTCCTGAAATCCATTAATTCGGTAATAAGCCGCATTAGCCTATTTGCATTATTTTTTATCGGAATAATCTGCCGATTTAACTCGGTATCGGTTTGATATTGTTTGGAAAGATTTTCTAAGGGGCCAAGAATTAAGGTAAGTGGCGTTCTGATTTCGTGGGCTACATAGGTAAAGAAATTCAGTTTCATTTTCTGAATGTCTTCCGTACGTTTAAGCAGCGCACGTACAAAAAGATAACGTACAATTAAAAACAGTAAGCCCGAAAAGAAAGCCAAATAAATAAGATAGGCCCACCAGGTAGCCCAAAAGGGTGGAAGCACCGTTATTTTAAGGGTTGCAGCTTTGCCACCAGGATTGCCATCATTATTGCTTCCTGTAACCATAAAGGTATAATTGCCAGCAGGAAGATCGGTATAGGTAACACTGGGTACATCGGTTTTTACCCAATTTTTACTATGGCCTTTAAGGATATAACGGTAACTGTTTTTTTCTGGTTTAATGTAATTTAATAAGGCAAAACCGAGGCTGAAATTGTTGTTATCGTGTTTAAACGTAATTTGTTTGGTGCTTTTGATATCTTCCTTTAACAATCCATCTGGCGCATTTACTGCTACGGTTTGATCGAACAGTTTGAGTTCAGTCAAGGTAATTGGTGCGACATTCGTATTAATATCAATCTGACTAGGATAAAAGGCTGTTAAACCATCGTAACCGCCAAAAAACAACTCGCCACGACTATCTTTTAAAAACGACCGGATATTAAAATCGTTGCCTGCGAGCCCGTCGCTTTTAGTGTAATTAATGAATTTCCCAGTTTTAGAAACCAATTTAGATAGTCCTTTATCTGTACTGATCCACAAGTTATTTTCCTCATCTTCAATTATTCCCAATACATTACCATTTGGCAGGCCGTCCTTTTCGCTGTAGTTCTTGAATTTTCTGCTTTTATTATCGAAAATGCTCAAACCTCCAAAAGAAGTTCCAACACAAATATTTCCATTTCGTATTTGGATAATGCAATTAATATAATCTGAATTTAAACTGCCTGCACTGTTCTTTTTCTGATCATGATAATAGGCTGTAATTCTTTTAGTGGCTGGGTGGTAAGCATATAATCCGGCCTTGGTTCCAATCCACAGATTTTTAGCCTTATCTTCAAATATAACCTGGATATAGTTGTTCCTTAGGTACTGCTCTAATGGGCTTTTAACTGTTTTAGAAGCATACTGTCCATTTGTTTTTTTTAATGTCGATAATCCATCTTTGGAACCTACCCAAACAGTACCATCGCTATCTTCAGTTATTGCAATTATTTCAGCGCCACCCAGGTTGTTTTTTACATCTTTAACATTAATTATTTTTTTGAAATTATGGCCTGAGGGGTTAAATAAGTATAACCCCCCGCGATGTGTACCCACCAATAATTGACCTGTTTTATCAAGACAGAGCGTTTTAATTAGGTTCGAATTGAGTCCATTGCTGTTATTTGGTTCCGATTTATAGTAGGTAAAAGTGTTGTTGCTCCTGTTTACATAATTTAAGCCGCCGCCTTCGGTGCCCACCCACAGGTTATGGTATCGATCTTCGGTTATGGCACTTACAATGTTGCTGCTCAAGCCCTGATGTTTTTTCGAATTCCGGAATACGGTAAATGGTGTAGCAGATGGATAGACTACGTTTACACCTTTATAAAAGGTACCAACATACATCGAACCGTTTAAATCCTCAAAAATACTATGGATGGAGTTTTGGCTTAAGCCGCTGTTCTGTTCAGGATCGTAACGGTAATTGTTGAATTTTTGGTTAACAGGATCGAGGATACTTAATCCTTCCTGTGTACCGATCCAGATGTTGCCCGCTTTGTCGCAGGTTAGTTTTCTAATGTCGTTATTAATAATAGAATTTTGATCTGTAGAACTGGTTTGGAAGCGTTTAAAGGTTTTATGTTCGTAATCGAATAGATTTAAACCATTATACGTGCCTAACCATAGCCGCTTTTGTTTATCGATTACAATACTTTTTACAGCATTAGAACTGATGCTGTTACTGTTATTGGGATTATGTCTGAAAATTTCGAAACGATATTTGCCTTTTACCTGGTAAATACGCACTAAACCATTATAAGTACCTACCCAAAGGTTTTGTTTTTCATCTTTAAAAATCGAAAAAATCCAGTTGAGTGCAGATTTACGATTGGGCTTGTCAAAAAGAAATTTCTTGAAAATCTGCTTTTCAGCGTCTATCACCAAATTTAGCCCATTGTATGTTCCAATCCAGATGTTTTTTTGAGGATCTTCATAAACACATTCTACCGAATCGCAGCTAAAGGAATTTGCTGAGCTCCGTTTGTTGATGCGATAAAAATGGTCGGTTTTTTCGTTGTAAATATTCAGCCCGTTTTCTGTTCCCACCCACAACCTTCCTTTGGTATCGCTCAGTAGGGCCGAAATTACATTGTTCGAAATGCTATTTTGATTATCTGAGCTGTTGCTGTAAATTTTAAAACGGTAGCCATCATAGCGGTTTAGTCCGTGCTGGGTACCCATCCAAATAAACTGGTCTTTGTCTTGCGCAATGGCCATCACCGAATTTTGCGACAGGCCATTTTCCATCCTAAGGTGGTTAAAAACAATAGGCTTCTGGGCACACAAAGCGGTGCAGATAAAAAGCATTGAGAAAAACCATAAAGCGTTTAAACGCAGATTCATAAAATTAAGCTAGTTTTTTGGCCATCTTATCGCTATAGAAGAATAGCCTTTGATGTATTTCCTTTAAATATAACGCGAACTTATTAAAATACTAAAGGATTACAGTTTTTCTACCCTTTCATTTACAATTTTCGACCTTTTTTAAGGAATAATGCGCCAGTTTTGGTTTAAGAAAATTGAGCTAACCAGGCCGCAATAACCAGTGGCACAGAGACTATTGATTAAATAAACTGACCAAACCAGAGGATATGAAGAAAGGCTAACCGCACAAACTAAACTATAGTCTATTCACGACTTTAAATTGACTAATCCAAATCAACTAATCAAAAAGATAACCAAACAATGAAATTTATCCCTAACCAATGGGGCAATATGTCGTTTTGCATATACCCGCTTTTCCGTTTACTATTTGCTGAAAACGAATCAAAACTTCTAATGTCTATGCTTAAGGCATAAACCCAATCCATTATATCAATAGAATAAATGTGAGTAAATGCTCGCAAATAATGCAGTATGCAGTAATCATGCTGGCTATCAGTATGCGGAATGATTAAAATTTTCGCGCAGCATGGAAAGTAGTCGCTTTCTGCATAACTAAAATTATAAACAAAATAAATTATTTTAAATGAACGGAACTTATACTTCGATTATAAAGCGGATGACGCTGTTTGGGGTGCTGTTATTCTTGGCAAACAGTGTTGATGTTTTGGCATTCCCAAACCTTACCAATTCTTTAAAAAGCAAGAAATTTCAGGTGCCATCGTCGGCCAAAAAAAATAGTAAACAAATTCCCAACGATTCATTATCGAATTTGAGAGATTCTTTGAGAAACAAACTCAGGAATTCTGTAGCCGTAACTTTGCCAGACCATAATGTTCCGGTTTTATTTGGAACGCAGAAAAATGTAAAAAGAATTCAATCTTCAGCTACTGTAAGTGGAGAAGAGCTAAAGAGTTTTCCTACGCCACAGGTTGGTTTAATGTTGTACGGGAAACTGCCAGGTTTGTACGTGGTTCAAAATAATTTCCAGTTGGGTTCTGACGAACCTGCTATATCGCTAAGGGGAAGAACGCCATTGGTTGTAATTGATGGTGTACCACGCTCGTATCTCAGTATCGATCCTGAACAGATAGAAAGCATTTCAGTAATAAAAGATGCACTGGGAACCGCACTATATGGCATGAAGGCCGCTGACGGGATGTTACTGATCACGACCAAACGTGGTGCAAATATGCCTAAGCAAATTACCTTCACCAGTCAGTACGGTATTCAGCAGCAAATTGAACGGCCTAAATTTCTGGATGCATTCAATTATGCCACCTTATTTAATGAGGCGCTGGTAAACGACGGGCGGCAAGCCATTTATGCAACAGCCGATTTAGATAAGTATAAAAATGGTACAAATCCTTTTACGCACCCCAATGTAAACTGGACCGATGAAATTTTAAAGGCTACAGCACCTGTGAGCAGACAAAACCTGAACTTAAGAGGTGGAAGCAACAAGGTAAGGTATTTTGTAGACCTCGATTACCTGAGCCAGAGTGGTTTTTTAGTTACCGATCCTTCTATCAATACTTATGAAACGAATAATAGTTTCAAGCGGTATTCTTTCAGAAGTAATATAGATGTTGATTTAACAAAGAGTACTACGCTCAGTTTAAGCTTGTTTGGAAGAATAAGAAACAGCAATCAACCCGGATCTACAATAGCCAGTATTTACAGTACATTGTTAACTACGCCTAATAATGCCTATCCGAAATTTAACGAAAATGGTTCGCTGGGGGGAAACACCGAGTTTCAAAATAACCTGTATGGTATGTCGATAAAATCGGGATACAGGCCATCGGTCAATAGAAATTTAGGGGCAGATGTATCGTTAATGCAAAAGCTCGATACTTTTTTGCCTGGTTTGTATGCTAGTGGCGCAATATCTTTCAATTCCTACTATAACGAAAACATTAACAGAAGTAAATCTTTTGCGGTGTATTCGCCGGTAGTAAACCCTGTTACAAACCAAACGAGCTATAAAACAATAGGTGGCGATGGTACGCAATCGAATAGTTCTTCTCCAACAGACCTAAACCAGCAGATATTTTCCCGTTTCGATCTGGGATATGATAAAACAATCGATAAAAATACTTTTAAAGCGCAGTTGTTATTTATACGGGATAGTTACGTTTTAGGTGGCGCCTTATCGCAGGTTAATCAATCACTGGGCGGAAGATTTAATTACGATTACGATAATAAGTATTTGTTGGAACTGGCCACTTCGTACATGGGCTATGACCGCTATAAAGCGGGAGATCAGTGGGGCTTCTTTCCATCAGTTGGTTTAGGCTGGAACATCGCCAACGAAAGTTTTTTTGCCAATTTAAAAAACACAGTTAATTCATTAAAACTGAGAACATCTTACGGTTTAACCGCTACAAATGCCGCCGCCGGGTATTTCCAATACCTGCAAAACTTTGATAATGGCGATACATTTTATAGCAGAAATCCGCTAACCACTTCAAGTACAAAAGATGAAGGACCGCTGGCTAACCCAAATATTACCTGGGAGAAAGCAAAGAAATTTAATATCGGCTTAGATGTTTCGATGTTAAAAGATAAACTATGGTTAACAGCCGATTATTATAAGAACAGTTATTACGATCTGTTACAAACCAGGAGAACGAATGCAAGTGCTGTAATTGGAGCTGTTTTGCCGCCTGAAAATATGGGTAAAAACGAATATTCGGGTGTTGAGCTGGCGCTTGGATATCAAAATCAGATCAACAACTTCAAATATTTTATTTCTGCCAACGGCTCGTGGAGTGCAAGCAAAGTAATTTTTAATGATGAACCTTTTAGAAAAAATGCTTACGAATACAGAACCGGACAACCTGTAGGACAAACTTTTGGATATGTGGCTGATGGTTTTTATAACAACACTGCAGAAATTAACAACGGACCTAAGGTTGACGGCTACCTCCCGGTTCCGGGCGATTTAAAATATAAAGATTTAAATAACGATGGCATCATCAACACTTATGATATGACCGCGATCGGCAGTACCAAACCTATTTTCTTTTATGGTGTAACAGGTGGAATCAATTATAAAGGATTAGACTTTTCATTCACCTTAAATGGTACAGCAAATAGGAATGTGTATTTCAACTTTATCAATTTTGCATCAACCGGTGCAGCCGGCGGATATGGACAAGCCTTAGAAAGCAGCTTGTTAAGATGGACACCTGCTACCGCTTCGCAGGCAGAATATCCACGTTTAAGTGTAGGCAATAACCCAAATAATAGCCGGGTTTCTTCTTTCTGGGTTAAAAACGGCGATTATTTAAGATTAAGAAATGTAGAAATAGGTTATAGTTTACCTGGCCACCTGATCAAGTCAATCGGCTTTACCAATGTGAGGGTATTTGCCAATGGTCTTAACCTGTTAACCGCTACAACCTTAGATGGGGTAGATCCGGAAGTGCTGATCGGAAATGTACCCAATCAGCGGATATTCAATTTTGGTGTTAACCTTCAGTTTTAAATCTTGATTATGAATAATTATAAAATATACTTCGCTATAATCTGCCTGTTATTTGCATTTGGCTGTTCGAAAAAATTTGAGGCAGAACCTTTAGACCGTATAACCGGCGATTTAATTTTTGATCCGCTCGATAAGAATGCTGATTATGCAAAACAATTTTTAAACGGAACCTATTTGTTGCTGCCAGATTGGTACAACAGGATAGATGGCAGTTTTTTAGATGCCGGAACAGACGATGCCGTACCATCAAGAATAGGAACCCAGGCAGAATTTTATCGTACGGGTAGAATCTCATCTACAACCCTTCCTGATGATGTTTGGAGCAAGAATTATCTGGGCATCAGAAGAGCCAATCTTTTTTTAAGCAAAGTAGATGTAGTACCCACAACTGCAGTTTTAAAAACTCAGTTTAAAGCTGAAGCAAGATTTTTAAGGGCCTATTTTTACTTCGAACTGGTTAAGCGCTGGGGCGGTGTGCCTTTAATTGGTGATAAGGTATATACCATCAATGATGATATAAATGTTCCTAGAAATACGCTCGACGAATGTTATGCTTATATCGTAGCTGAGTTGGATGCCATAAAAAGTTCATTATTGCCTTATGCCATTAGCGATGGAGATTGGGGCAGGGCGAATATCGGAGCCGCAATGGCCTTGAAATCGAGAGTGCTGTTATATGCCGCCAGCCCCTTAAGTAACCCGACAAATAATACTCAGAGGTGGACATTAGCCGCACAGGCAGCAGCCGATGTTAAAGCATTGGGTTATACCCTGGTAACCGATTGGGTAGCCAATTTTAATGCAACCAAAAACACGGAGTTTATTTTTATTAAACAGAATGCTTTAAATACAAATATCGAAATCAACAACGGTCCGATTGGATATTTACAGGGCGTTGGTTTAACCAGTCCGTCGCAAAACCTGGTCGATGCATTTTTAATGCTCGATGGAAAAGCAATTTCTGATGCAGGATCGACTTATGATCCGAATAACCCATACTTAAACAGAGATCCGAGATTAACAGCTACGATTATGCACAATGGCAAAAATTGGTTGGGAAGGCCTGTTGAGACATTTGAAGGTGGGCAGGATAAGCCGGGAGGAAACAGAACACAGACCAGAACGGGATATTATCTGAGAAAATTTATGGGCAAATTTGAAACTTCTACCAGCTACACCAATCAGGCCCACCATGTAATCTTACTGAGGTATGCTGAGATTTTACTAAACCATGCCGAAGCGCTAAACGAATCGGGCGGGGCAGTTGCCGATATCGTTAACAATTTGGTTTTAATCAGGAAAAGAGCAGGAATTCTTCCTGGCTCCAATAATCTTTACGGTTTATCGCTTACACTTAGCAAAGATGAACTGCGTAAAATAATTCAGAATGAACGCCGTATAGAACTGGCTTTTGAAGAGCACAGAACCTGGGATTTGAGAAGATGGAAACTGGCTGAAATTGAATTAAACAAACCAATTAGAGGCGTGCAGATTATCAAAAACGGAACAGCTTTCTCTTATGCTTATTTCAATGCCGCAAATGCTGTGTTCGATGCCAAAATGTATTGGTACCCTATACCACAGGCCGAAATATTAGCCAATAACAAAATGGTTCAAAACCCAGGATGGCCTAACTAGTAAGGGGCATAAACTTAAAATAATGAAGCATACAGGTTTTCAGATCACAGAAGTGAAACGGGAATCAGGACAGCTTCATGCCGATAAAAAAGAAACTATATACAGATGAAAAAAATACTGAATATAATATTGCTTGTGCTGATCACTAATTTGGCTTACGCCCAAACCAAAGTGGTAAGGGGTGTGGTGGCAGATGATAAGGGCACAACATTGATCGCTACAACGGTTACAGAACAAGAAAACCCAAAGAATATTGTGATCACCAATACCAGTGGCGCTTTTAGCATTAAAGTTGGTGCCAACAGTACCAAACTGATCATAAGCTCTGTTGGTTACATCACAAAAGTGGTAACCATTACCAGCCAAACTTTAAATATTGTTTTAAAAGAAGATAATTCAAATTTAAATGAAGTGGTTGTAGTGGGTTTTACCCCACAAAAGAAGATAACCAATGCCGGTGCAACCAGTACAGTATCGGGTAAAGAATTAAGACAGAGCCCTGCTGCAAGCTTTCAAAATGCTCTGGCCGGAAGGTTACCGGGTTTGTTTCAGCAACAAACCAGTGGCCAGCCTGGTGCCGATGCTGCTAATATTTACATTCGTGGGGTTAGCACTTACACAGGTGCATCTAACAGACCTTTGGTCATTGTAGATGATGTAGAGTACCCTTACGAACAGTTAAGCCAGTTAAATTCTAATGAAATCGAAACGGTTTCCATTTTAAAGGATGCTTCTTCAACGGCTATCTATGGTATAAAGGGCGCTAACGGTGTAATTGCGATTACTACCCGAAGGGGGACAAATTCTGCTCCGAAAATTACATTCAGAAGCGATTTTGGTTTGCAAACGCCTACCATAAGAAGAAAACCATTGGATTCTTATAATGCCTTGACCTTATTGAAAGAGATGGAGGTAAATGAAGGTAGAGACCCCAACCTGACTTTTCCTGGACTGGTTACTGAGGAAGCGCTAAACCATTTTAAATTAGGAGACGATCCGTACCACTACCCGAGTGTCCAATGGTACGATGAAGTCATGCGTAAAAACGCGTTGCAGCAAAGCAATAATATCGACATTACAGGCGGTACCCAGAATTTAAAGTATTTCGTGGCACTTGGCAACGTTTATCAGGATGGTATTTTAAAAAATATACAAAAGGACGAAAATTTTAATAGTAATTATTATTTAAAAAGATATAATATCAGATCGAATGTTGATTTGAATGTAACCAAAACCTTAACCCTAAAGCTGGATCTTTCGGCGAGGTTTAATGAAATTAACCAGCCAAACCTGCCCGATGTACTGGCCGGTGGTGCCATATCTTTTTGGCGTAGATTAAGCAGCGGACTTTTAAATCCATGGAATTACCCGGTAAAAAATGAAGATGGGAGCTACGGGGGTAGAAAATCAGCAACGTTAAATCCGGTTGGTATTTTGCAATATGCAGGTTACAACAGAAATTACAGTAATAACCTTAACTTAAACCTAAAAGCCAACCAAAATTTAGATTTTTTAACCAAAGGCCTTGCTGTAAGGGCAATTTTAGCCTACACCAACAATGTAGAATTTAATCGGTCCTTAACCAGGGGGCGCTTTCCTACTTATGCCTACCTGCCGGGATCGGATGTTTTAGACCCCGTTTTTCCGGAGTTAAGCAGGTTAGAACCACTTACGGCAACAACTACATTTGATGCCAATACATCTAACTACCCCCTTCGTAAAATCAATGTACAGGGTATTTTAGATTATAACCGCCAGTTTGGAAACCACAATTTATACGGTCTGATCGTATACAACCAGCTAGCAGATATTTCCGGCGCCAATATTCCTGCAAATTTTAGAGGATATTCTGCCAGGGTAGGATATAATTACAAGTCGAAGTACATCTTCGAACTGAACGGTGCGTATAATGGTACTGATAGGTTCAAAGCAAGCAAGCGGAATGGTTTGTTTCCGGCAGTAAGTGCAGGCTGGAACATTAGTGAAGAACCTTTCTTTAAAAAAGCCCTTCCTTTTATCAATTATATGAAAATCAGGGGCTCGTTGGGTACCGTTGGTTCTGACGATTTCCCGAATACTTACCGTTATATCTACGAAGAGATCTATAATGCCCCGGCAACGGCGGCAAACTCTTACTGGTTTGGCGATAATAACAGCTTACAGTATGGCATTACGCCGGGTGCCCTCGCAAATGAAGATGTAAGATGGGAGCAGGAGCGAAAACTGGATATTGGTACAGACATTAAATTGCTGAACAGTAAACTTGGAATAACCTTCGATTATTTCAATCATAAAAGGTACGATATTTTAACTGTTAGGGAAACCGTACCTAATTTCTCGGGTATTTCATTACCTCCGGTAAATTTGGGTATTGTAAATAATAAAGGTTTTGAACTCGACCTGTCATACCAGAATAAACTGTCAGAAAACTTATCCTACTTTGTTAAAGGAAACATTTCCATCTATAAAAATAAAATAATTTACCGTGATGAGCCTTATAATCAAGGTAACCCCTTGCTGATGCGCACAGGCCGGCCTATTGGTCAGATTTATGGGTATACAAGCATAGGTTTTTACAATGATGCGGCCGATATCGCCAATAGTCCAACATCAGTTGGCCGTGCAGTTAAACCTGGCGATTTGAAGTATGCCGATATCAACAACGACGGAAAAATCGATCAGGGTGATATTGGTCCGATTGGCAACCCAAACATCCCTCAGATCAACTACGGTTTTTCATTAGGCACAAGCTACAAAGGCTTTGATGTTTCAGTGCTTTTTCAGGGTGCCGCAAAAGGGAGTTTAAGTGCGTCAACCATGTTTCAGATAGGAACTACTAATGGTACACCTTCCGAAATACACCTAAAAAGATGGACGCCAGAAACCAAAGAAACGGCAGAACTACCACGCTTAGGTGGCGCCAACTTTGATCAGTCTACTTTTTGGTTACGCCCAACAGATTATATCCGACTCAAAAATGTAGAACTTGGCTATAATTTCAGTAACAAACTGGTAAGTAAAATCGGATTATCAAATGCCCGTATTTATGCAAATGCCGCAAATCTGATTACCTGGTTTAACCTGAAGATTTATGATATAGACCCTGAGTCTATAAATTCTACAGGAACGGTAGAGGCCTATTCATCCTATCCTCAACAAAAAATTGTAAACCTAGGCTTACAGGTAACATTCTAATATATAAACAGATGAAAAATATAAATTATATAAAAACTTTAACATTGGTTGGCTTATTAGCGATAGGTGCTGTTGCCTGCAAAAAAACTGATAGCAGTAGTTTTTTGGATAAAACAGATGTAGGGCAGCTCAATGAAGCTACTGTATTTGCCGATAGTTTGTTAACGTTTAGGTTTTTAACGGGTATTTATACCGGTTTGGCCGGAACATACTATCTCGATAATGGCTTAACAGGCGGTGGTTTGTGGTCGTACAGCGATGCATCAGACGATTCGGATATCGTATGGAGCGGTGCTACGGCACAAATAGCACCCGCTTTTAATTCAGCAACATTTCAAAGTCAGGCCGATTTTAGCCGGTTTAAGAACCACTGGAACAATTGTTACAATAATATCAGGAGGGTAAATGTTTTTTTGGCAAACGTAGACAGATCTCCGATTTCGGCCGCCAGAAGAGCAACTTTAAAACTGGAAGCCAGGTTTTTAAGAGCCTATTATTACTGGCATTTACTACGCAATTATAGTGGTGTGCCAATTATTGGCGATAAAGTGTACGCCATAACTGATGACTTTGGTTTAGCCAGATCTACATTTGCCGAAACTGTAAATTATGTGGTAAGCGAATTAGATGCCTGTGCGGCTTTGCCTGTAACCACACAAATTGAAGATTTCGGACGCCCAACAAAAGGTGCCGCAATGGGCTTAAAATCAAAAGTTTTACTCCTGGCTGCCAGTCCTCTTTTTAATGGGCAAAATCCTGGTACAGGTGCCAATAAAAATCTGGCAGGTTACGATAATCTGGATAACAATAGATGGAAACTGGCCGCAGATGCCGCAAAGGCGGTAATGGATATGGGCATATACAATTTGGTAAAAGATAATACAACTGCCCCCGGTTATGGCTATTATCAGATGATGATTACCAGAAATACCCCTGAACACATTTTTCAGGTCATGAAATCAACAAACAGGTGGTACGAAGGTTTTCTGCTCCCGGTTTCGCGCGGCGGGCAAGCCTACTCTTATCCAACCCAGGAGTTGGTAGACACCTATCCGATGAAAAATGGTAAGAATATTAAAGAAGCGGGCTCAGGTTACGTAGAAGCAGATATGTACAAAAACAGGGATCCCCGTTTTTATTATTCTATATTATATGATGGCAGCTTGTGGTTAAACAATACCACAAATACTAAAACGGTAGTCAATTTGTACGCCAATGCCCCTGGCGACGGTTTAGGTACATCGGGTTCTACTAAAACGGGGTATTTATACCGCAAATTTTGTCACGAAGGTGCTGGTGGCAATTTTGGTATATCCAATAATATTGGTTTGGTGGCTATCAGATATGCCGAAATATTACTGAATTACGCAGAAGCACTTAACGAATTTAGTGGGCCTGGCACAGAAGTTTATCAGGCCGTTGAGCAAATCAGGGAAAGAGCTGGTTTAGTGCCGTTTCAATTGCCATTGCAGTTAACTAAAGAGCAAATGAGGGAAGTAATCCGCAATGAGAGAAGGGTAGAGTTAACCTATGAAGAAGCGACTAGATTCTTTGATATCAAAAGATGGAAACTAGCAGAAACTTTAATAAACGGTCCGGCTAATGGGATGCGTTGGACACGTAGTGGATCAACCGTTACCGGAGCCCGCTTTTCTTTTGAAACAAGGAGATTCACCAATCCTCAAATGTATTATTTCCCTATTCCACAATCAGAAATTAACAAGAGTGCAGTGCTGATTCAAAATCCAGGATGGTGAGATTCTTAAGTCCGAAGTCATGAGTCTGGAGTCGATTAGGTCGTCATTGCAAGCTAGCCTTGCAATGACAATTTCGAAGAGCCAATTGATCAATTACCAATCACTAGTAAACCAATGAACAATAGCAAATCAGTTAACCGTTTCGAAAAATTAACCGATTAACCAATACACAATGAACGCAATAACAAAAATCAGAACAATTGAGCCCATTATGTTTTATTCGGGGAAGGATGATGAACTAAAGGTTTTTTTAAACGAAACCGAATTTGGTGAACTGATTATTAAATCGCTATCTATCAGTCAGATACAGGTTAAAGAAGTGCTTCTCGACGGAACAGGTGAAAAACTCAACTGGAAACAGGATTACAAAGGGCTTAGGGTATCGGTGCCAGAAACATTGGTAACTAGCAAGAAGGCTACGGGGAGGGTGGTAAAGGTCGCTTTTTAAGTAAAATGACAATGATGAAATAAAAATCAATTAATCAAATAACCTCAAACCATTAAACATGAAAAACAAAAAACAACTTTACTTTGCGCTGCTTTTGATGATTTCAAGCGGCCTTTTAATGACAGCCTGTAAAAAAGTACCTGTTTCGAAACCAGAAACGGCTAGTGCAAAGCCAACTACATTGGCACTAAGCTCGGGAACCACTGCGCCGAGTTTTGTTACCAATACCAAAAACCTGAACATTGTAATGTTTGTGCCAACCGATAATCCGGCGCTTTCTGATTACAAAACCCGCTTAACCTCTTTATTGGTTCATTTTCAGGGTTGGTTCCATACCGAAATGTTAAGGTATGGCTATGATAAATACATGGGACTGCCCAAAGTTGATTCAACCGGATTGGTGCGTTTTATCGAAATACCAGCTCAGTTTGCACAATCAGCCTATCCTTACGATGCCAGTATTTCGGCAACTAAAATCCTGAATGAAATTGCGGCTTACAAAGTTACACATGCTTCAGAGTTCTCAAATTCGAGTCACACCCTCATTTTATTGCCGCAGCGTACAGATGGTAGTTTTGATCAGCCCTTTTATGGTTACGGCAAAAATTGTTTTGCCACTGATAATGCAAACATGGCGGTTGATAAAATTCCTAATGCAACATCAAATTTACTTGGTGGTATGCTACATGAGCTAGGGCATGGCTTAAATTTACCACACGATCATGCTAAATATGCTTCAGAGCAACCAACCTTAGGTACTTCTTTAATGGGATCAGGAAATGTAACTTTCAGTAAAGGTCAGCCCACATTCTTAACCGAAGTTGATGCTGCCATTTTAAACCGTAATGAAGTGTTCCAGAATCCTTTGCCAATAGAAATACCTTACGAGGCAGCAACCACCACTATTAATGCACAATTTGCCTACAATGCAACTATCCAGGCCTTCAACGTTACGGGTTCGTTTACCAGCAATAAAGAGGTAAATGATATCTTAATTTACATGGACCCGGATTTGAGTAGTAGCGATGCAGATTATAATGCCGTGGCCTGGAGATCGAACCCAGGTACCGGAAATACAATTTCGGCAACTATTCCTTTTAGCGAGCTTTATTATAAAAATAACGAAGCTTACAACATTAGGGTGAAATTGCTATTGAAGAATGGTGGTAATGTGAGCAAAACCTATTCATTTTCATTTTTAAACGGTGTACCACAGATTGGTGCAAACGGTTCTGCTAAATTTTACCAAAATGCCAGTTATGGAGGTTATGGTATATCATTACCAGTTGGCCAGTATACCACAGCCGATTTAATTAGTCTCGGTATTAGTAATAACGATGTATCATCTGTTAATGTAGGTTTAGGGTTGAAAGTAATCATGTATGATGGTGATAACTTTACTGGAAGTAGTATCGAATTAACCTCTTCGAGCACTTACGTTTCTACTTTTAACGATAAGGCATCATCCATAAAAGTGATTGCCCTTTAATTATTATTTTTATAAACAGGCTTATCTTTAATGTTTTAAACCATAATCAAAAATGAGAAAACTGCTTTTTTTAAGTCTGTTATTTGTACTGTTTGCCCAGCTATCGCTTGGGCAAACAGTGCAAAATAATACTTTGGAACAGTTTAGGACAGAAAAATTCGGTTTGTTTTTACATTGGGGCTTGTACGCGCAAACTGCCGGCGATTGGAAAGGCCACCGGGTTAAAGGAGGAGAGCATTTTATGCTTTACGAACGCATTCCGGTACGAGAGTACGGAACCATTGCCGATCAATTTAATCCCATAAAGTTCGATGCAGATGCCTGGGTTAAACAAGCGAAAGAAACAGGTATGAAGTATATTGTTTTTACAGCAAAACATCATGATGGTTTTGCCATGTACAACTCAGCCAGCAGCGATTATAACATTGTAAAAAGAAGTCCGTTTAAACGCGATCCAATTGTAGAGCTGGCAAAAGCCTGTAAAAAATACAACATCACACTTTGCCTTTATTATTCTTTAGGAAGAGATTGGCAAGATCCCGATGTGCCAACCAATTGGCCTGTAAAAGCGGGCAGAAGCAACACCTGGGATTATCCGAATGAAGACGGAAAGGTTTTTAACCGTTATTTCGAAAGGAAGGTTAAACCGCAAATTACAGAACTTTTAAGTAACTATGGCCCAATTGGTACACTTTGGTTCGATACGCCCGAACTTATCAGTAAAAAAGAGAGTGAAGAACTTAAAGCTTTAGTTCATAAATTACAACCAAACTGTTTGGTAAACAATAGAATTGGAAATGGTTATGGCGATTTTTCAATTTCTGAACAGTCTTTATCACCATCATCAAAAAAAGCCTGGGAGTCTTGTTTAACCATTGGCCAAAACTGGGGCTACAACAAACACGATAGTCTCTGGAAATCGCCAGAAATGCTGGTACGGCACTTGGTAGAAGTAGTAGCTAATGGTGGCAACCTGTTGTTAAATGTTGGCCCTAAAGGTGATGGTACCTTTCCGGATTGGGCAACTGTAAGATTAAAAGCTGTAGGTAAATGGATGGATGTTAATCACGAGGCCATTTACGCCAGCCACCCATGGTTAGCTGTAAAAGAAAACAGCTCAGAAAAGAGCGATAACATCTCCATCGAAGAAAGCAAAAACGCCATTAAGGATGCTGTTTTTGATGGTACACCAAAATCTGTAACGCCAGATGTTTATTATACCTCAAAAGATAAAACTGTATACGCTTTTCTAAGAAGCTGGAAAAGGTCAGATGTACTGCTAAAACAGATAAACAAAAGCACAATGTCTGTTAAAAATATCGAACTCCTGGGAAACAATGAAAAAATCAAATGGACAATAAACAACGAAGGGCTTGGCCTTGATTTACCAGGTGATTATAAAAAAGGGAACCAAATTCCTGTTTATGTATTAAAAATAACAGCCAATTAATGAGGTTACTATATATATTAACTGTACTACTTGTTTGCTCAACGGCGTTTGCGCAGCAACCCGGAATTATTCCTATGCCGTTGCAATTTGCAAAAGGTAGTGGTTACTTTACCCTTAATGATTACAGTAGCATTGGTTACAATAACGAACAGTTAAAAACGATTGCCTATTATTTTCAGAACGAATTATTAAGTCAGAAAGGAATTACCGTTCAGCAGAAAGCAAGATCGGCAAATATTATGCTGGTACTAAAAGCAGGGAGGAAACATGCAGATTCGTGTGCTTATCAGATCAGTATCAAACCTGAGAGGGTTACTGTTTCTGCAACACATCCAAATGGTATTTTTTATGGGGTGGTTTCACTGTTGCAATTGGCCATAACCAATAAAAATAGCCAGCTTCCGGTAGCAGAGATAAACGATGCACCAGCTTATGGCTGGCGTGGCTTTATGCTCGACGAATCGCGTCATTTTTTTGGCAAACAAAAAGTAAAATCCATTCTAAACTGGATGGCTTTTTATAAACTAAATACTTTTCATTGGCATTTAACCGATGAACCAGCCTGGCGCCTAGAAATCAAAAAATATCCTAATTTGGCCCTTATCGGTGGTATTGGTGATTATTTAAGCCCCAATTTGCCAGCACAGTTTTATACACAGGCAGATATTAGGGAAATTGTGGCCTACGCTGCCGAACGCTACATTAAAGTGATACCCGAAATTGATATGCCCGGACATGCTACTGCGGCCAATAAAGCCTATCCCGAGTATTCAGGAGGCGGTTCAGCTGGGCACCCAGAGTTTACCTTTAACCCTGGTCTGGAAAAAACGTACAGTTATTTAACCGATATTCTAAAAGAAACCAATGTGCTTTTCCCTGCCGGATTAATCCATTTAGGAGGAGATGAAGTGAGTTACGGAAATGAAAAGTGGAAAAGTAATGCCGATATTTTAAAACTCCGCGAACGCGAAAAGCTTAAGGATGATGCTGCGGTAGAACATTATTTTATGAAACGTATGGCCGATTCGCTCTATCAATTAAACGCCAAGGCTATTTTTTGGGATGAAATGGCCGAAGCCGATCTGCCGAAAGAGAAAACGATTATGTTTTGGTGGCGCCAGGAAAAACCTGCTCAGCTCCGCACCGCTTTAAGTAAAGGTTACCAAACGGTTTTATGTCCACGCTTGCCCCTGTATTTCGATTTTGTTCAGGATAGTACGCATCAATATGGAAGGAAATGGAACAAACTGTATAACCCCATTGAGCAGGTATACCAGTTCGATGCGCAGTCTTTTACTGAAAATGAAAAGGAAAAACAGCTTGTTTTAGGTATTCAGGCCAACCTTTGGACAGAAACAGTAGATAATGATAACCGTTTAGATTATTTGCTTTTTCCACGCATTGCTGCCTTGGCAGAAGCTGCATGGACACCGCAAAACCATAAGGATTTTAAAACCTTCAGTAATAGTTTAACTCAGCACCTGGCGCTTTATGGTAAAACAGGGCTTTATTATTATTACCCTTCAAAACCTTTGCAAAATCCCGAAATACCGGTTAGGAGAAAGAAACCCTTAAATTATAAAGATTAACAAAAACACGAATAAAATTTGAATATGAAGAATATATTAAAGTTTGCCTTGGTTACCTTTGCTTCTGTAGCTGCAGTAAACCCTGCAAACGCACAATGGACAGGACCGAAGAGCAAGCCTACAAAAGAAGTTGAAGTTAAATACGGGACCTTAACACCACCACACCGTACCGATGCCGATATGGAAGCCTTTCGCAGTTACGGCTTAGGGCAGTTTATCCATTGGGGAATTTATTCTATAGCAGGTAACGAATGGAACGGCGTAAGCGCAAGGGGTGGCGCAGCGGCATCAGAATGGATTCGCTCATGGGCAGGGCCTACAGCACCAAAAGACTGGACCAAAACTTACGATAACTTATATAAACAATTTAACCCGAACAACTTCGATGCCAAACGCTGGGCCAAACAGGCTAAAGATATGGGCGCAAAGTATGTGATTTTTACAACCAAACACCATGATGGATTTGCACTTTGGCCAACCAAATATTCTGATTACAATGTTGCAGCATCGCCGTATAAAAAAGATATTGTAAAACAGATTGTAGATGCCTATACCGCCGAAGGTATTGATGTATATCTCTATTTCTCGATTTTAGAATGGAATAACCCTAATTATATGGGGAAAGCCCCAAAAACCGACGAGGAGAAAGAAAAATTCGGTAAATTTTTAGCTTATACCCGAAATCAGCTTTTAGAGCAACTGGATAACTATCCGAAAATTAAAGGTTTCTGGTTTGATGGTACCTGGGATGCCTCGTGGAAAAGCGCCTATGAATTTACCTACAATCTAGAAAAAGAACTTCGCGAAAAACACCCTGGATTAATTATCGGCTCGCGTTTCCGTAACGATGAACATGGCTCAAGACACTTCGATTCGAATGGCAATATTTTAGGCGATTACGAGCAGGGCTGGGAGCGTAAGTTACCTGTAGAATTTGAGTGGTTAAACGGTAACGATTGGGATGCGGTAATGACTATTCCGCCAAACGGTTGGGGATATATGAAAGATTGGTCGGGAATTTATACCAAAACTACCGACGATTTATTGGATATGCTGATGCGTTCGGTATCAATGAACGGCAATTTTGTACTAAACTTTGGGCCCGATGGCAATGGAAATATGCATCCCGAAGAGGATAAAATTGTAAAAGAAATTGGCGAGTGGGTAAAACTAAATGCCGAGGCAGTATATGGAGTGCGCCATGCTGCATTAACGCCTTCCAAATTAGGCTACTTTACTCAAAAAGACGATAACCTTTATTTAACGGTTTTTAATCAACCCGTAAATGGCATTGTGCGCATTGCGGTGCCTAAAAATGCTAAACAGGTTCCGGGCACAGCAGCACTTTTGGTTGGGGGTAAAAATTTAACCTTAAAACCAGCAGACCTTGGTTTGGATCTGGATAAGAATACCTATTACGATGTCATACTGCCGAAAGGTTTTCAACCCAGCAAAGCATTTGTAATTAAAATGAAACTGGTGGCACCAAAGGTAAAAGCAGCAAAGTTAATGGATGCTAAAATATAGTCAGATTGGCCTCTCTTTAAATTTTTACGCCAAAGGTTTAAAGTAAATCATGCTATTATTAACGATCAAACCGGGCTTCCCGATAAAAGGAGGCATTAGCCGAAGATCATAACCGGTTTTGATTAAGATTTAAATGTAAAAGATGTGGTAATGAATAGGTTGATTAGTGCCCAATTTACCATCTATACCAAGCATACATCAGACTGGTTATCTAATGTTAACCTTGGTAAATACATTTATTTGGTTAGTTAATGATTGCGTAGCGATGGATGTTGCTGCGCAATCTTAATTTTAACCTAATGGCTATAGATCCATATCATAATTATTAAATCAAATAATCGTTGAGCCCGATATCTTAATATAAATCGCGGGTGCAATAATATAAATCACGAGTGCAATAATATAAATCGCGGGTACGATAATCTAAATCGCGGGTGCGATAATATAAAACGCAGGTACGGTAATATAAATCACGGGTGCGATAATATAAAACGCAGGTACGGTAATATAAATCGCGCTATCGGCCTGATACATTTAATATTGAATTAAAACTGCACTGCAACTTTAACAATTTCATAACGCTAGCTAACTATCTTACTAATAACATCGGTTCATCTTTGTTAAAAGGCCCTAATCAAATAATAGGATAATTTTAAGCACAATGATATGAGACTGATTTCTTGCGTAGCGCTATTAATGGTTATACCAGCAATTGGACTTTTAACCAAAGCGAATAAGTTTACTGGTGATAAAGGGCCTGAAATCCCAGTGCATGAGCACATTGTAAATGATTCAGCTTCATTTAAATTGTTTAATCATGTTGATACGACTGCTAAGTTTGAGGTTGCACCTGTTGTATTCGCAACTGATTATAGGTTGAATTTTTTTAAGCCTTTATACCTCAACTCAGTACCTTTATTTACAATTAATAAAATAAAGTAGCCAAGCCTTTAATAAAATAAGAATAGAAGATTGTTATTAAATGGCGTCTTGATGTAGTGTCAGATATTTCTATCTGACACTCTATTTATTTAATTCGAATTCTGTGTTTTTCATAGGCTGAGTCATAAATATAGATTTGTCATCCTGAGCCTGTCGAAGGACCTGTTTTCATGTGGTGTCAGATATTTCTATCTGACACTTCGTTTAATCCTTTATTCCAATTCTAAAACGATTCTCTCTGCCAGATGGTAACATCTTACACCACGGTTAAGTTCGAAAATCTAAACTATTTACCTTCCCACCAGGCCAAGGGAAACTTAATCTCGTCAACAGAGCTTGCAATCATATCGGGTTTAAAAGCATAATGCCCTAAAGTATCCTTGCTTGATATACCCGAAAGTACCAGAATGGTTTTATATCCCATTTGTACACCTCCTTGTATATCAGTTTCCATGGTATCGCCAATAACAGTAGTTTCGCTGGTTTCCAATCCCAGGAATTTACGTGCCGAGCGCATCATCACCGGACTTGGTTTGCCTGTAACAAACGCTTTTCTGCCGGTTGCTTCTTCAATCATGGCTGTGGTTGCCGCAATACCGAGGTTGTTCCATCCTGGTTTTTTAGGTGATGGATCTCTGTTGGTGGTGATGAATTTGGCTCCGGCAAGAATCATATCCACAGCACGCTGCACCATTTCGAGCGTAAAGTTTCTACCTTCTCCCAGTACCACAAATTCGGGATCGGTGTTTACCAGGGTAATACCATGATCGTGTAAACTGCTTAATAAACCACCTTCTCCTAACACATAAGCAGTACCATTTGGGCTTTGATCGGAAAGGAATTTACCTGTAGCCATCGCACTGGTGTATACATGGCTTTCTTCTACCTTTATCCCTAACCCTTTAAGTTTGCGTACTACTTCCAAAGCTGTTCTCTGACTGTTGTTAGTCATAAATGCAAAAGGAATATCTTCATCAATTAAGTTTTTAATGAATTTATCCGCACCAAATATCAATTCTTCCCCGCTATAAATCACCCCATCCATATCTATTAATAATCCTTGTTTCATGTTTTGTAGATTTAATCTGTTTATGTACAAACTTAATATTTTCTTGTTCAATCAGTGTTAATATAAAGTCTTTCGGTGGTCAGTTTTTAACCCAAACTTATCCTGCTAAGTTTGAATAGTATTCCTTTCCTGTTCATTTATTTAATAAAAAATTAATGTTCGAATTGTAGCATATTCGAAATTTCTACCGTATTCATAAAAAATTAAATTATGAAAAACGCTTTTAAAGTAACCACCGTCTTTTTGATTGCATTAAGCATCTTGAATGCTTGCAAAAAGAAAACTGAAAACCAAATGGATTTTACCATTGACGCGCAAAATCTAACACCTTGTACTGAAGGAAGCTGCCTGTTTGAGTATGTTAATTATGCAGCAATGGCCGATCAGCAGATGGCACTTACAACTGGGCAATACCGGATTTTTATGGCCAAGAAGAGTAATAGCTTTAGCACCACGCGGGTATATATTCAAGCACCTATGCAAGGTGATAAATTTTTATTAACTGATGCTGATATTCTGGCTGGAAAGGTAAAACATCTTTTTTCTTGCGCTTCATGCGACTATTTCAACTTAACTCCGATTGCAGGTACAGTTAAAGGAATTAAAGTGGATAATACTAATAAATCAGCTGAAAAATGGTTACTTGATGCACACATTGTTGTGGCAGCCGAAAAATCTAAAATACCTGTAGATACCATCCACATTAAACAATATTTTAATTTAGCAGTAAAATAAGATGAGGCGCTTATGTAATAATTAAATGTACATAGGCGCCATTTTTCGCCAATAGTGGGGGCGGTGTGCATTGCTCTCCCAGGTATGAAACTGATTGGGTATACCTTTCTCCCATAAAAGGCTGCTTAGGTGCTGGTTTCCACTTAGAAATGGATCTGTTTCACCTACGGCAAGAATAATTTCCATGTTTCTAACTGCTGATAGCAATCGATCATCGTTCAGGTTAGCAATATATTGCGCTGGCATATTAAAATAAACTTCATCGCTGTGAAATCCGTTCAGCAGGTCTCTAAAATCGCCAATATTATCGGTAAGGTCATATCTTCCACTTATACCAACGGCTTTTTTAAATAACCAGGGGTATTTCATGGCCAGGTTTATAGCATGGTAAGCACCCATGCTACAGCCAGCGGTTTCAACGTAACCGCCATCATTTTTCTGATAGATAAGCGATAATACTTCCTCAAGGAGATATTTTTCATATTGTAAATGCCGGTCTATGCGTACTGATGGGTATACGTCGTCATTATAAAAGCTTTCTCCATCTATGCTATCTACGCAGAAAATTTGGAGTTCGCCATTTTCAATCCGCGCACTTAAAGAAGCTATAATTCCCCAGTTTTCGTAATCGTAAAACCTGGCCATACGGGTAGGGAAAAAGATGACTGCTCTTCCGGCATGACCGAAAACCAATAGTTCCATATCCCGTTGAAGATTATGGCTGAACCATTTATGATATTCCCTGTTCATTGACTTCAATTCTTTTGTGGAAAATTAAGGCATGCATGTTATCAGGATATTAATTGCGCGTAATGATTAACCTAATTTCTCTTTAACAGTAGCTGCCCACAAACGATAACCTTCTTCACTCAGGTGCAATCCATCGTGATCGTAAAGTGCAGGATTTGGCTTGCCTTCTTTGTTGAGCATTTTCTTAAATACATCAATAAATTTCCAGTTGCTATTGAGTTTAATAATTTCGCTTTCGATGAGGTTATTGGTATATCTAAACTGATCGGCCATTTGCCAGCGGGTAAGGCTGGGTTTTAGCGATATAAAATAACAGGGCAGTATGCCAAACCGCTGGTTAACTTTAGCCATCAACTGCTGGAAAAAGATAAATATCTCCTCAGGGTTTCTTCCATCGCCAAGGTCGTTATCGCCAGCGTATACCACAAGCGCCTTTGGCCTGTAGTCTATCATAATCCGCTCAAAAAACCATACGCATGCAGCTAATGTAGAGCCGCCAAAGCCTAAATTGGTTACTTTCATGTAATCGAAATCATCTTCGAGACTATTCCACAACCGGATAGATGAACTGCCATAGAAAATGACACCCGGATGCTCCCGATCTAAGCGGTGCGCCCGTTCCAATTGTTTAACTTCTTCTTCGTACCAGTACATACGGTTAAAGATAAAAAGATCTGCCTCTTGAATAAATGTATTGTATGTTAAGTTTATGTTAGGTGTTGGTTTGTTGGTTCATTAGTCATTAGTCATTAGTACATTGGTCATTAGTCATACATATTGCTCAATTTACAGGAGCTCAAAATGTTAATGCCCTAAACTTCTTAATGATCAAAGAAACATAGTTTGAGAATTTTTACCATTAAGAGAATAATAACACTAATTTGAATTATCGCCCTTAAATCAATAGCCACTAAATTGTTTCTGGTTGCCCCATTTTTTTTAGGATGCGGTAATGGGAGCGAAGTGCCGATAAGAATGTGCTGTTTTCATGATAAGGCAACCCGAATTCCAGCGCGGTTTGTTTTACAATGATGGAGATTCGTCCGTAATGAACATGGCATATTTTAGGGAAAAGGTGGTGTTCTATCTGTCGGTTTAAGCCGCCAAGAAAAAACGCAGAGATTGGCGATTGCGTCGCAAAATTAGCTGTAGTACGCATCTGGTGTTCCGCCCAGGCTTCTTCCATATTGCCTTCTGCATTGGTTATTGGAAAAGTTGTTCCTTCTACTACATGAGCCAGTTGGAAAACCAGTCCCATGGTTAAGCCCTGAGCCATGTGTAAAACCACAAAACCGATTGCAATCTGCCACCAGGCAAGCGGCATTATCAGTACCGGTAAACCAATAAAAATAAAGTAGTACAAAAACTTATAGAAAAAGAGGTTAAAGTATTCGACCTTCGGATGCTTGTTCTGGCAGGCACCCACACTTTTTTGGAAAAACTTTTTATAGTCTTTACGAAACACCCAGGAAAGCGAAGCTAAGCTATATAAAGGGAAAGCATACCACTGCTGGAAACGCTGATGTGGTTTTAATTCATCTTCTGTACAGATGCGTATAAGGCCTGGTGCTACTTCAATATCTTCATCATGGCCAGGTATATTGGTATAGGTATGGTGTACTACATTGTGCGTAATGTTCCACACATACGGATTGGCACCAACCATATTAAATAGAAAACTAAAAAATGAATTGGTGCGTTTAGAACTCGAAAACGAACCGTGAATGGCATCATGGCAGATATTGAAACCAATAAATGCACAAGTAGCGCCAAGTAAAACAGTAAGTACCAAAAGTATGGTGCTATGCACGTTTAAAAGGAGTATGGAAAAGTAAAGTCCCAGAAATATAGTAAGGAAAAGAAAGGCTTTAAACCACATCAGTGCGTTGGCATTGATGCTTCTATTGTTTTCTCTAAAGTCGTTGTTTACTCTGCGGCGAACTTCCGAGTAAAATGTATTCCCTGCTAAACAAGGGAATTTTGCTTTTAATTTCATGATCTTGTGCGCTAATCTACCCCATGTACGAGGTTGATAACTCCAAGTTCATTAAGCTTTATGTATAACCTGGCTAATTTGGCCAAGCTTAGTTATAAACGTAAACTACTGTGTTTTAGTTTTCGACGAAGTTAATAAATTAACTGTGATGCATCCTGCAATCAGGTTAAATAATTATGAATGTATTGACAAGAAAGTAAATCAGTTCTTTTGCAGACAGTGGTTGTATTAAACAAATTAACGATTAAGTGAAAATATTGGTCACTAATATTTTAGCTCCAGATTATATTCAACAGGAGAATTCAATTTAATTAAGACACAGACTACTCGCTGTAGTTCCTCTTATTAGCAGCATAAATATGGTACCAAATGTAAAAAATCCATATTAATACCACTGTGCTATAAACCAATTCGGGTTCGAATGAATCCCTGGTAATTAACAGCGCAATGGAGGAGATCAGGGCAGTCAGGAAGAAATAAAGAATATTTTTCATAACGTACTGATTTAATGAATGTTGGATTTGATAAATATAATAAAATATCTCCTTTGGAGCAAATGTTTTACGAAATAATTTACCCGATTCTGATGAAAGCGGTTTTTTATCTTATTTATAAGGTGCTTTTTCTTCATTTAATTTGAGTTTTACTTGTTGTTATGCATAATTATAGCGGTTCGAAGCTTATTTAGTTGCTCATCGTAATTAGTTTGAATTGTTGCTTTAAATTAATGTGGATCTTTATCAGGATAACGACTGTAAAGTTGTTTTACTTTAAAATGAAGTAAATAAGTTTAGAAACCAGTAAGTAAAAGTGCCAAATGGTTAAGAATTAACTTAAAATGCACAAAATTGTGGCACAAGAGAATTTATATTTTTTTGTAAGTTTACGCGGCACAACCACCAAGAAACCAATAACACACACAAATGATTAAATTTTCTTTAAGCTTAATTTCTTTTACACTAGTTTTTTTTGGATTAAAAAACTTCTTTAGCGAACCAAAAATACAACGCGTATCACCACCCGAATTAACAATAACCAATTTCGCAGGACCTGATGTTACACCCAGCCCAGCCTGTTTAGCCGTAGCACCAACCGGAGAAGTATATGTTGGTGTTGATATGATCGGCTCTTTGGGTAAAGATCCTGGTAAAGGCCATATTCTTAAATTGATAGATAAGGATAACGATGGTAAAATGGACGAACATGTAGATTTTGCCGAGGTGGATAATCCACGCGGTATTATTGTTCAAGGCAGCCAGGTATATGTATTACATACCACTTTTTCTAAAGAAACAAAACAGGCTACAGGCATGAATTTGGTTGTTTTCGAAGATAAAGATGGCGATGGAAAGGCAGATGGACCCGAAAAACCGCTTATAGAACATATCAGTAATGCCAAATATATCCGCGAACGTGGTACCGACCATGCTACAAATGGTATCAGAATGGGAATTGATGGATGGATTTACATTTCTGTAGGAGATTTTGGATTCCATGATGCGGTAGACCGTTCAGGTAAAAAACTAACCATGTTAGGCGGAGGGATTATGCGCGTTCGTCCGGACGGAACTGAAATGGAAGTATATACACATGGTACACGTAATGTTTATGATGTAGCTATCGATCCTTACATGAACGTTTTTACCAGAGAAAATACCAACGATGGCGGCGGGTGGAATGTTCGTTTCTCGCACCATATACAATCCGGTGAATATGGTTACCCGGTTTTATTTCAGAATTTTACCGACGAAATTATTCCTGCACTTGCAGATTTAGGAGGAGGATCGGGTACCGGAGCATTGTTTATGGATGAGCCAAACTGGCCTGAACAATATAACCACGTACCAATGATGGCCGATTGGGGCAGAAGCATGTTATATATTCATAGAGTAACTGCCGATGGAGCAACTTTTACACAAAAAGATGAGGATTTTATTAAACTACCTCAGATTACCGATCTTGATGTAGACGGTTCAGGAAGACTTTATCTGTCGGCTTGGGATGGTGCAGGTTATTCTGGAAGTCCTAATAAAGGTTACATTGTTCGTGCAGTGCCAAATAACTGGACATACAAAGCATTTCCCGATGTTAAAAAAGCTTCAATTAAAAAACTAACCGAGCTACTTAAATCGAATAGTGCAGTAGGCCGTTTAACTGCTTCGCAGGAATTGGTTTTGCGTAACAATAAACAAGCTATCGCAACAGCCTTAAAAGTGGCTTCCGATCAGAGTTTAGCACTTGATGTTCGTATAGCTGGTATTTATACCTATGCACAGCTCACCAAAGAAAATGGTATCGCTACTTTAGTTGAATTTACCAAAGATAAAGCAATTAAGGAATTTGCTTTAAAAGCATTAGCTGACCGTAAAGCCAATATCGACAAAGTACCGGTTGAGCCATTTTTAGAAGGCTTAAAGGATCCTTCTCTTCGTGTTCAGGCTGCTTCGATAATCGGTTTAAACCGATTAGGCAGGGCAGAAGTTGCCAATGTGCTTTTACAAACGAAAGTGCCTGCTTCATTTACAGCACCTGCCAAAGGTACTGAAGGTCCTCATGCAACACCAAATTCAGCCATTATTTTGCCTCACTTAGCTGTTAGGGCCTTAGTTGATCTTCAGGCGGTAGATGCTTTGCTTGCTGCAGTTAAAACTGAAAACTCTACTCTTGCACTTTGGGCCTTACGTTATATACATACCGAAAAAGCGGTTAACGGACTGATCGAAAACTACAAACAATCGACAGACGAAAAATTAAAACAGCAGATTCTGGTTACTTTAGGCCGTTTGTATAAAAAAGAAATTGCTTATGATGCTTCTTGGTGGTGGGGTACACGTCCTGATTCTCACGGACCATATTTTAAAGCTGTTTCATGGGAAGGTTCTCCTATTATCGAGAAATTTTTGAAAGAAGAGGCTATAAAAGCCGGAGCAAAGGGAAAACAATTTTATGTTGATTTAAATGCACGCCAAAGGATGGATATCCCTGAATTTGCTGAAGAAGAAAAAGTAGCGGTAGCTGAAGAACCAAAAATTGATCTGGATAAAATTAAAAACAAAAAAGGTCAGGTGGGTAAATCATCTATCGAAGATGTATTATTGGCTATCAATAAATTACAGGGTGATCCATTAAAAGGAAAAAACATTTTCAATAATCAAGGTTGTATTGCCTGCCATAGCTTAAGCAAAAGCGAGAAAATGAAAGGTCCTTTTATGGGACAGATCGGCTCTATAATGAACCGTGAGCAGATCGCAGAATCGATATTAAAACCTAATGCTTCAATTTCCCAGGGATTTGCTTCAGTAATGATTAGCGCCAAAGGCGACCGTACTTATATGGGCTTTATTACAGAAGAAACAGCTGCTAAAGTGGTGGTTCGTAATATCGCGGGAGAGGTTTTTACCATTAAAGCTGGCGATATCCTATCAAGAAAAGAAATGGAAACTTCGATGATGCCGGAAGGTTTGGCCAATTCATTATCGTATGAAGAACTGGCTTCGTTAGTTTCTTTCTTATCTGAACAAAAGAAATAGGTTCTCGCAATAGAATTTGATAATGGTGATTCGTAACCCATGAAAAAAAAATCAGCTTATCACCATTATTTGTACCATCATAACCTTGTTTTGCTCAACGATAGCAGTAGGGCAAAACAAGGAAATTGATTCAACTTTTAAGATGCCTTCGCATCCAAGGTTATTGATCAGCCATGAGCTTGAAGAACAGATCTTAGACAATGTAAAGCGCGATGAGAAGTTTAATCAAATCCATCAAGCCATACTATCAGAAGCAGATCATGTTTTAAATAAACCCGTACTAGAGCGGGTGATGAGTGGAAAACGTTTGCTTGATGTATGCCAAAGCGAAGTTAAAATGAAAACCTGGTCAACAGATCCGGTAACCGATTATGATGCTAAAAATCCGGGGACTTCTATTGTAGGATTCGAAGTAAGGCTCAAAGCTGATAGTAAACAGGCCATATCGGTTTTTCTAGATGCCGGGAAGCCATCACAAAAGAACTTTTCTGCTAAGCCGATAGGCAGCTGGCCTAAAAAATAAGTAAGCTTGGTAGCTGATGTGTTTTCAGCTTTACCTTTTATGGTTTGATTTTACTGATAATTCTTTCTAAAAGCTATATTCATGAATTTTATTGTTATTGTCGAGCAATTTTTGTCATAAAAATGAGCCAGTTGTTTTGGTTTAAAAAAACAAAACTTACATTTAGCGATTAAATCTATATACCTAGTCGATGAGCAGATCGGGCAGGTATGACCACCAGTTATGGAAGACCATTTTTTTGAACAAATTATTAAGAACCCTCTTGAACAACCAAATATTCCACCCAATGAAGTAATATCCCTTTGGGCAGAAAAGCTAATTCAAGTGCTTTTTCCAGAAAATTCTCCTAAAGTATTTTCAACAATTATAGATATAAAAGAGTATGTTGCTGTTTTGGAACTTGAACTTTATGATATCATATCAGCCAGTTGTAAGCTTAAAAATAGCGAATGTAAAAATGCAGCAGGTCAGTTTTTTGAAGAACTGCCAGAACTTTACCGTGTATTGAATACCGATATAGTAGCGATTTATGAAGGCGATCCGGCTGCACAGAGCAGGTTTGAAGTAATTAGAACTTATCCCGGTTTTTATGCCATCTGTTTCTATAGAATTGCCCATACGCTTTATAATTTCGGTATACCGCTGGTTCCAAGAATTCTTACCGAATATGCCCATTCTAAAACAGGCATTGATATTCATCCGGCAGCCAGTATTGGCGAATACTTCCATATTGATCATGGAACAGGGATTGTTATTGGCGAAACCAGTACAATAGGCCGTTATGTGAAACTTTATCAAGGGGTAACACTTGGCGCTTTGAGTGTTAAAAAAACATTAGCAGGCAGCAAACGTCACCCAACAGTAGAAGATAGGGTGGTAATCTATTCTGGGGCAACCATACTGGGCGGCGAAACCATCATTGGGCACGATAGCATCATCGGGGGAAATGTGTGGCTTACTGAAAGTATTCCAGCTTTTTCTACGGCTTATCATTCTCCAATAATTACCATTAGGAACCATAAAGAAACCAATTAATATATTAAAATATGGCAGGAATAATCGATCTGATCGGAAATACGCCAATGGCTGAACTTCAAAAGCTGAATATTAACCCAGCTGTAAGGGTATTTGCCAAATTAGAAGGAAACAATCCCGGCGGCAGTGTTAAAGACAGGGCGTCGCTCAATATGATCAGAAGCGCGATAGAACGTGGCGATATCGCTCCCGGAACTAAACTGGTAGAGGCCACAAGTGGTAATACCGGAATTGCACTGGCTATGATTGCAAGTTTATATAACCTGGAAATCGAACTGGTTATGCCAGCCAATTCAACACGCGAACGTAAGGTAACTATGGAAGCCTTTGGTGCAAAAGTAACCCTGTTAGAAAGCATAGAAGAATGCAGGGATTATGCAGAAGAAAAAGGCGTTTCAAAGGGATATTTTTTATTAAATCAATTTGCAAACCCTGATAATTACCTGGCTCATTATAAAACAACCGGACCAGAAATATGGAGAGATACCGAGGGGCAGATTACGCATTTTGTAAGTTCTATGGGAACAACGGGGACCATCATGGGCTGTTCCCGGTTTTTTAAGGAAAAAGATAATAATATCCAGATTGTAGGCTGTCAGCCTACTGAGGGCTCTTCTATTCCGGGTATCAGGCGCTGGCCTGAAGAATATCTGCCAAAAATATTCGATCCGCTACGGGTAGATCGGGTAATGGATATTGCGCAGGAAGAAGCAACCCTAATGTCGAGAAGAATGGCTAAAGAAGAAGGTTTATTTGCTGGCATGAGCTCGGGCGGTGCCTGCGCAGCGGCTTTGAAACTTGCTGGTGAACTGGATAAAGGAACCATTGTTTTTATTGCCTGCGATCGGGGAGACCGCTACCTGAGCAGCGATCTTTTTGGTTGAGCATCAATCACTGATCTTGTTGGGCTTTTTTGGATAAAAGCATGCCAACCCTTTGAATAATGATTTCCATGTCAAATGGTTTTTCTATGTAATCATCCCAATGCGTTTTGTAATAAGCACTATCATGTATGCCATTTCTTGATGACATGAGTAGGATAGGAATGGACCCATGAATGGATAGTTTTAGTTCTGTACATATCGCCCTTCCATCGGTCATACCAAGGAAAATATCGATTACAATAACATCGGGTTGGAAAGCAGCTACTTTAGCATGTAAATCCATCGTACTGGAAAGATTCATCGTAATGTATCCTTCAAATTCGAAGATCATCTTTATGGCATCAAGTGTTGCGGGGTGATCTTCAATAATTAATATTTTTGGTGGGGATAAAGCAAACATTTCTTTGCGTTATTAATTAAGGAAAGCTAAGATTACCAGTACCTCGCTTTTTAAGCAATAATTCAAATATTTTCGAGTCTGTTCTGGTGAGGCTATCAAGAGAATTGCGCAGGCTCTGGTTTACCAGACTTAAATTGGTAAACATCGTTCTCAGGTTATCGTTTTCATCTCGCAGCTCCAAAAGCTCATTGGCAATACCCCCAAAATCTCTAATCCAGCTGTCAAAACAGTCTTTATCAATTTCTAATGCGTTATAAATTTCTTCAGGATCTCGGCCGTTGTAAAATTCTTGTATGCTTTCGATAATTTTGGCAGGAGTGTTATTCAGTTTCATGGTTGGTTTTCCAGATGCTGTTTGCACAGAAGGCTAAACCGTCCCCTGTTTAGATCTCCTGTGGCACAGCAATATTTTAAAAAGTTTTTATTTAGGGATAAGGACAAAGAAATAGAGCATTTAAAGATTATCAAAATTTTTGTCTACGCAGTAATACGCACTAATTTTAAATGTTTGGATTTCAAGTAGTAAAATAAAATGTAATTGGTATTCGGTTCATTATATATAGTTCTTGATGAATTAGCGTTTTAAATAAACCATGCCGCCAGGCGTGTAACAAATCATCCCGGAAAAGACCGTTTCTGTCGACATGGTTAAAAATATGAGTACAATCCAGACAAAAGGCATTAAGCCTGTTTGGTTAAAAAACGGTATCGCACCGCTTGCACTCTATCAGCTATATGCAAAGAGGGTGCGGCAGGTGGATCTTAGCGATACGCATTTCTACGCATAAGTATTTAAGTTATTGTAGTATAGTGTTTTATGTGGTTGATGCTAATTTGTTGTTGAAATAAAGGCAAAGAAAAAGTAACCTATTTTTGTATATTATTTAGGACGATTTGGTGAGGTCTAACATCCAAGCGTGCATATTCGTTTCGCCATCTATCCCCAGTTTTTTACGAATTCTATATTTGCGGCTTTCTACAGCACGTACACTAAGTTTGCAGGTTCTGGCAATTTCTTTAGTATCAAAATTTAACAAGATGTAAGCACAAAGTGTTAACTCAGCCGGTAGTAGTTGTGGCGAAATCTGAAGTAATCTTTCGATAAAGGTAGATTCAGCCTCACTAAACCGTTTCATAAATGAAGGGTCTCTGGCGTGTGCAAGTTCGATAAGTGCTTTTAAAGAAAAATGTTCAACAGATTTTTCTGTTTTAGCATCGAGCTGTTTACGGTAACCTTCCACCTGTTCTTGAAGCAGAATACGTTGCCTTCGAAAATGCGCATTATGTCGCGTTAATAACCTTAATCGTTGGCCATAAAGACCGAGGCTGATGAGTATTCCTTCAATTATTCCGGCTAAAGTGAGTAAATTATAACTGTAAGATTGGAAGGGTATTAACGTTGATAAGCAAAAAACAAGGTAAATAGAAACCAAGGCCACAGGAATCCATCCCAGTACGTAACACCAGATAAGAGGATTTTTTTTAGCATAACCGCGGATGATAATCACTTTAATGCTACTGAACAGAAAAAATAATGAGGTTAATAAAAATAAAACATGCGTAAGTACATTGGTGATGCTTCTGGCATCCCATAAAGAGCAGATTAGGATTAAACCCCATCCAAACAGTAATACTTTGAAGAATTTATTGAGCTGCGGAAGTTGGCGTTTAAGTTTTAAAAAATAACTGTTAAACAAAATCGTAGCAATGTAACCGGCTGCAATAAAAAAATGGGCATGCACTAAAATAAACCTGGCTATCGAAGGGCCTAGCAATAAGCTATAACCTTGCAGATAACAGACCATTACAATGAAATAAAGCAAAATGATCCTTGCTATATATAGCGCAAAGAGTTTACTCCGCGTAGCAACGAACATAAAGACGTGAAAAATGAGAATCATCAATGCAATGCCCATGTAAATAGGTTGCACGCTATGTGCTTTAAATAAAGCATGGTTTAATACCGATTCGGTAACTAATTTAACCGGTACAAGTAAAGTATTCATTGCCCGCATTCTTACGTATACTTCGCCAATTGGTGTTTTTACCTGCTTTAAGGGAAATACATAGCCGGTACCCAGAATATTATCATTTTGTTTCAGGTTGAACATGCCAGCGCTCATCTGCTTTATCATCCCGCATTCATCGCGATAAAATACGGTAATAGAATCGATGTTTGCATAATCGATAAACAGATAAGGAGTGGTTTGATTGATATTTTTAAAACGGAGCTTCATCCACCATACTTTTCCGCTGGTTCCACCGTTAAAAATTGCTGACTTGCCTTTTGAAAAACGTTCTGGCTTAAATTGCGCTATCTTTTCAAAAGATGTTGTTTCGAGCGTGTCCTGCCAAAAGTATCCTGCTTTGCCAACGTTAACAAAAGTTTGTCTCTCTACCTGGATCATTGGTTGAGCTATGCAAAGACTGCTTTCTATCAAGAAAGCAATAAGAATAAAAATGGTCTTCATTAATTAAACCAATGTAAAAAAGCTGGGATGACTTATTACAGGGGAGAAATTATAGCTTTATAATAGAAAATCCAAATTTTATCTGAAAAAAGAACATAATGTTAATGGTTTGGCATTCGTTTCAAATTTGTATTTTAGATCAAGCCCCAAATTATATGCACCAGCTGATTATACAATACGCTTTCTTACTTGCAATTATTCTGTTCGTGGTAATGCTCGCACAAAAAATCCGTGTGGCATATCCTATTTTATTGGTAATGGCAGGTTTAGCCTTAAGTTTTTTACCAGTACTTCGTAATATTGAGATTGAACCAGAGCTCATATTTATAATCTTTTTACCTCCATTGCTGTATGAAGCTGCCTGGAACACTTCATGGAAAGATTTCTGGAAGTGGCGTAGGGTAATCAGCAGTTTTGCTTTTCCAATTGTTATTCTTACTTCTAGTATTGTTGCGCTAATTTCTCAAAGCCTGATTCCAGGTTTTACATGGGCCCTGGGCTTTTTGTTGGGTGGTATTATTTCTCCACCAGATGCGGTATCGGCATCAGCCATACTTAAAAATGTTAAAGTGCCTAAAAGGCTCACCACAATATTGGAAGGCGAAAGTTTACTAAACGATGCATCCAGTTTAGTGGTGTTCCGCTTTGCTTTAGCCGCAGTAATGACTGGAAGTTTCGTGTTTAGTAAGGCTGCTGGTAATTTTGTAATTGTTATTGTAATGGGCATTTTGGTAGGAATTGTAGTAGCCTTAGTTTTTTATGCTTTGCATAGATGGTTGCCAACCACTACAAATATTGATATTATCCTTACTTTTTTAACGCCCTATGTAATGTATATAACTGCAGAAGAGTTTGAGTTTTCTGGCGTATTGGCTGTAGTGAGCGGTGGCTTGTTTCTTTCGGCCCGGAGAGACCAGATTCTTACCCACCGGAGCAGGTTACAGGGGGTAAATGTTTGGGAAGCTGTAGCTTTTGTGCTGAATGGTTTTGTTTTCTTGTTAATTGGCTTAGAGTTTCCGGTGATTATTCGTGGTTTGGGCAACGATGGGCTTTTACCAGCTATCCGTTACAGTGCCATTATTTGCACGGTTTTAATTGTTACGAGGTTAGCCAGTACCTATGGTGCTTTGTACTTTACGCGTTTCATTAGTCGTTATATTACCACTGCCGATCCTAATCCAAGTTTGAAGGCACCCTTGCTTTTTGGCTGGGCAGGGATGAGAGGAGTGGTTTCCCTGGCTGCAGCGCTTTCTATTCCGGTAGCATTAAAATCAGGCGAAGCTTTTCCTCAGCGTAACTTAATCTTGTTTATCACTTTTAGTGTAATATTGGTTACTTTAGTTTTGCAAGGTTTAACATTACCAGCATTGATAAAATGGGTAGATATGCCCGATCCGGATTATACCGTTCCTTTCGAGCAACAAAAACAAATGGTGAGAAAGAAATTATCCATGTTATCGCTTAAAATTCTGGATGAAAAGTATCACGATGCCTTGTTGCATAACGATATGATCAGATCGATAAAAATTCGGATTGAGGCAGAAATGGAATTATTGAGAGATTGGGAAAAAGTAGAAAACATTTCAAGGTCTGACGGCTTTTATCACGACTATCGCATTGCACTTGAAGATATTATGGCTGAGCAGCGTATTTTATTGAAAGGACTAAATAAAAAAGAGCAGATTAATGATGAGCTGATTCGAGAACAATTAGAGCTGCTTGATCTGGAAGAAGAAAAACTTCGCAGGCATTTTAGTCATCGGGATATATAAAATACGCTTGTAATGCACTAAAACCGGCTAGTTGATTTTGTGTGTAAAACTTGCCACATCAATAGCTGAAATGGTTAAAATATAATGATATATTTGCTAATTAATTTAGTAATCATGTCGGTAAAGGTTAATATTACTTCAAAAGGAATACAAAAGGTACTCAAAAACTATAATGAAAAGCAAGCCATTGCGGAGTACATTTGGAATGGTTTTGATGCCAATGCGAACACCATACGGGTAGATTATGTAGCCAATTCGCTTGGCCTTTTAGCGCAGTTAACCATTGCTGATAATGGTTATGGAATTAATTCTGATCGCTTACAACAAAAGTTCGATCCGTTCTTCGAATCTGAAAAATCCATTCAGATTGTAGCGCCAAAGCATACCTCAAAAATGCATGGCCGTAATGGAGTAGGGAGGCTTACTTTTTTTACTTTTGCGCATGATGCCGTTTGGCACACCACTTACCAATCAGAACAAGGGTTTCGTTATGGCGAAATACACATTAGCACTGGTGGTTTAAATAGTTATAGTCACGATTTTACCGCCGCTCCAAGCAGTTCTGGCGAGACTGGAACAACTGTTTCATTCACTAATCTGAAAATCAGTCAGCAAGATATAGAAGAAACGGTAATCCCTTTTCTGATAAACGAATTCTGTTGGTTTATTGAATTGAACAGGCACAAAAACTATTCAGTTATTGTAAATGGCAAAGCATTGGATTTTAGCAGCAATGTTAAAACTTTAGAAGAGTTTAATCTTTTCTATCCCGATACAGCCGTTACTTTTAAGATTAAATACGTTCATTGGAAAGAAAACCTGCATAAGGAACTGTCTAAATATTATTTCTTGGCCGGTGGTGAAGAAATTTATAAAGATTACACCACCCTAAATAAAAAGAGCGACGATTATTTCCATAGTGTATATATCGATAGTGATTTTTTTCGTGATTTCGATTTTAAGAGTTTCGAAAATGAAGGACAGGTGGCCATATTTGGTGCGGCTAAATCTTCAGTCGAATATCGGTTTCTAATTAAAGCGTTAACGGAATATCTTAAAAGTAAACGTAAACCATTTTTAAAAGAATATGCCAATCGCCTCATTGAAACTTACGAGCAGGATGAAATATTTCCGGTTTATGCTACCGAAAGAGAAAAAGAATTAAGGAAACCAGCGCTGGTTAATTTAATTAAGGCATTATATGAAGTAGAACCTAAATTGTTTAGTAGTTTGAATACCGATCAGAAGAAAACTTTTGTGCGCCTGATCGATCTTTTAATGCGCGCTAACCTGCATGATGAGATTTTTGAAATGTTCAATGGCATTATCGAATTAGAGGCCGAAGAGCATGATGAGCTATTGCAATTGATAAAAGACCTTGAACCAGCGAAAAATTAGATTGATACTAGTAAGTAATTTAGTAATTTGTTGCCGATAAAAAGAGCTTAGATGAAAAGATACCTATTATTGATCAGTATTTTACTAATTAATATCACATTATTATCTGCACAGGATAAAAAGCATAATCTCAATATTGTTTTTATCGGTAATAGTATCACGCAAGGCGTCCAGATTGCCAATGCTGCTGATGCTCCGCCCGCTATAGCCGTAGCTTATTTGCTTAAGCAAAAAGGAATAAACGAAGTTAAATTCAGCAATCAGGGACATAGCGGCTACACCACTCTCGATTTTTTACCCAGTGCTGGCCGTACTTTTAACAAAGTTGAAGAAGCAGCTAATGCATTTACCGATAAAGAGGCGTTGCTGGTTTTTTCGTTAAAGCTTGGTACCAACGATAGTGCTATAAAAGGACCGCATGGCGCTCCGGTTTCGCCTGACCGATATATTGAAAATGTAAAAACTATTGTGGATAAGCTATTGGCCGATTTTCCTAAGGCCATTGTTGTGCTGCATCATCCTATATGGTATAGCACCACCACCTATAATAGCTCAAAATATATGGAAGAGGGCTTGTTGAGATTACAGACTTACATTCCAAAAATTGATAGCCTGGTTTCAAGTTATAGTTTAACCAAACCTAAACATGTTTTTGTGGGAGATAAAAAAGCATTTGGTTATTTTAAAAAGCATCACCTTACCGAGTTGATTCCTGAAAAGGGGCAAGCGGGTACTTTTTACCTGCATCCAAATAAATTAGGCGCCGCATCTTTAGGCGAATTTTGGGGCAAGGCAATTGAGCGGGTAGTGAAAAAGAATTTTTAAGTCCCTGCCTTGCTGTTCATTTTAATAGATTACTAAAAATCAAGTAAATCTTTTCCGTGGAGCCCTTTAGCCAGCTCGAAATATTAGATAAACTAAAAAGTTATTTAATTTAAACCGTTGGTATGAGCATAATAATACCCGTATAGTCATTTAAAAACCCCTTCTTTATTGTTTTTTGCGCATAATTAGTTGCGATTATTCACAAAACTTGTGATTTTAATATTATATAATCATTTTTATAGCGGCAGTTTAGTTGTTACCCCATTTTATGAAGATCATTTATTGTTAAATCTTACTGTTTTTCTATGAACGAGCAGCTAGGATATTTTGAAACAGACACTCCCTTAAAAATTTACGGGCTGAGCGAAAAATCGGTAACAATTACATTTGGAACGGCAATCGATAACGATTTGCTGGGCCTGATTACTGATTTTAACCAATTGTTGCTGCAAAATCCTTTTTCTGGTTTAATTACCACTGTTCCAGCTTATACTACATTAACTGTTTTTTTTGATCCCTTAAATGTGATGTTGTCAGATCTTCCGGGACAGGTTTGTTTCGACAAGGTATCAGCACATTTAAATAAAATTGCACATATAAAAAGAGAAAAATCAAGGATAACAGCTGATAAGCTGATTATTCCTGTATGTTATGGTGGCGATTTCGGACAGGATCTTTTAACGGTAGCCCGCACAAACAAGCTTAGCGAAACTGAGGTAATTGATATACATACTGCCAGGCAATATATTGTTTTTATGATCGGCTTTGTGCCAGGTTTCGCCTATATGGGCGGAATGGATGCCAGGTTATCAACCCCGAGAAAAGAGGTTCCTAATGCTAAAATACCTGCCGGATCTGTAGGTATTGCAGGGAATCAAACGGGCATTTATCCTATGGAAACACCTGGTGGATGGCAGATTATTGGAAGAACGCCATTAAAGATATTTGATGTAAACCGTTTACATCCATCATTTTTAAAGGGAGGTGATGTGATTACTTTTAAAGCCATTAGTATAAAGGATTTTAATGCTTATGCTGAAATATGAGTATGAAAATCAGTATCATTAAGCCGGGTTTATTAAGCACCGTTCAAGATATGGGGCGGTACCGATACCTTTCGCAAGCTGTACCTGTATCGGGCGCTATGGATGAGCTGGCCCACCGATTAGCGAATAAAGCAGTTGGTAACGATGATAACCATGCTACCATTGAGTTTACCTATGCCGATGCGTCATTTAAAGCTGAAACACCTATTCTAATTTCTTATTCTGGCGATGGTGCCTGCTTAGTTTACAATAATGAATTAATGCCTGCAGAAAAGCCATTGTTTTTTCCGGCAGGTTCTGTTATAAAGTTAATCCATAATGCAATTGGGGTGCGTACCTATTTGGCTATTGCTGGTGGATGGGATGTACCTGATGTAATGGGAAGTAAAAGCACTTATCTTACTGCTGCTTTTGGGGGCTTTAAGGGGAGGGCATTGCAAAAGGCAGATGTTTTGATCGGCGGTGCTATTAATACCGAAGTATCAATAAGAATATTAGAACAATTAATCAATAGGTCGTTAACTTACCCAAATTGGCGCATTTCGCGGGAAAGTTTACTGCCAGAGAAAAGACAAACCATTAGAGTTGTTCTTGCAAACGAAATCAGTTGGTTCGACGCAACATCCATTATCTCATTTTTAACCAATTTTTATACCATTGATAGAAGGAGTAATCGCATGGGCTATCATTTATTGGGAAAGCCTTTGGTGAGAAAAGTTAAAAAGGAATTGCTCAGCACGGCAGTAACACCTGGCGTTATCCAGGTAACGGGAAGTGGCGATTTGGTTATACTCATGGCCGACTGTCAAACAACAGGTGGTTACCCGCGTATTGCACATGTTGCAGCGGTCGATTTGCCTTTATGTGCACAGCTTAAACCTGGTGATGCCATTCGCTTTTCCGAAATTTCGAGAGATGAGGCAGAAGCGCTTTACTTTGAACGGGAACGCGATTTATCATTGATTACCACGGCAATAAGCCTTAAATATATTAAAACATGAAAACGATCGATCTTAATTGCGACATGGGAGAAGCATTTGGGAATTATGCCATGCCCAACGATGAAAAACTGATGGACTATATTTCATCAGCAAATATTGCCTGCGGCTTCCATGCCGGCGATCCGGCTGTAATGCAGCAAACTGTAGCTTTAGCCTTAAAAAAAGGAGTAACCATTGGTGCACACCCTGGTTTACCCGATCTGCAGGGCTTTGGTCGTAGAGAAATGAAGATTACCCCGAATGAGGCCTATCAGCTTACTTTATATCAAATTGGTGCATTAAGCGGTTTTGTAAAAGCTGCGGGGAGTAAATTGCATCATGTTAAGGCGCATGGTGCACTATATAATATGGCTGCAAAAGATGTCGCCCTGGCAAAAGCCATTGTACAGGCCGTTTACGATTTCGATCCGGGTTTGATCCTATATGCTTTAGCAGGAAGTAAGATGATCGATGAAGCTGAAAAAAAGGGTATTGTAACCGCATCAGAAGTTTTTGCCGATCGAATTTATCAGGATGATGGTTTACTTACGCCTCGGTCAGCAGGCAATGCTTTAATTACCAATGAAGAAGATGCCATTAATCAGGTATTGGGATTTGCTTTAAACCAGAAAGTAAATAGTACAAATGGAAACCGCATTGCGGTTAAAGCCGAAACAGTTTGTTTGCATGGCGATGGCGAACATGCTGTTGCTTTTGCTAAATTAATAGCTGAACGGTTACAAAAGGAAGGCATCGCAATTAAAGCCCCAGCAATATGAAGCCAAAATACAATTGGAGTGTACTTTTAGGGGCAGCTTTTTTAATGGCTTCATCAGCCATTGGCCCTGGATTTTTAACACAAACTGCAGTTTTTACCCAGCAGTTAGGGGCAAGTTTTGCGTTTGTGATATTGTTATCTATCATATTAGATGCCATTGCACAATTAAACATCTGGCGGATTATTGCTGTTGCCGATAAACCTGCACAAGATATAGCCAATAAGGTATTTCCAGGTTTAGGATATTTTATTTCTTTCCTGGTATTTTTGGGTGGTTTGGCTTTTAATATTGGTAATATTGCTGGCGCTGGCTTAGGACTCAATGTATTATTCGGTATTAGTGTTGGGCAGGGGGCTGTAATAAGCGCAATTATGGCAATAGGGATCTTTATTTACAAAGAAGCCGGCAAGGCAATGGATGTTTTTGCCAAAACCATGGGGCTGATTAAAATTATACTCGCCTTAATTATTGCCTACACCAGTTCTCCGCCATTGGCAGAAGCCGCATTAAGGGCAGTAAACCCCACACAGTTTAGTTTTACGGCAGTTTTGACTATAGTGGGTGGAACAGTGGGCGGTTATATCACTTTTTCGGGCGCTCACCGCTTATTGGATGCCAGGCAAACTGGGATCCAGAACTTAGGTGCTGTAAATAAAGGTGCATTAAGTGCCATCGGATTGGCATCTATTATGCGCTTATTATTATTTATTGCCGCTTTAGGGGTAGTAAGCAAAGGTTTTACTTTAGATCCGTCCAATCCAGCTGCTTCGGTTTTTAAATTGGCCAGCGGCGAAATAGGGTATAAGATTTTTGGCGTAGTAATATGGGCTGCGGGGATTTCTTCTGTTGTGGGCTCAGCCTATACCTCCATCTCCTTTATTAAGAGTTTTCACCCACTGATATTAAAGTTTAACCGTGAGATTATCATTGCCTTTATATCCATCTCCTGCATTATTTTTATCCTTATTGGTAAACCCGTTAAAATACTGCTTACCGTAGGTGCTATTAATGGTTTTATTTTGCCTATTGCACTAGGTATTATGCTTATTGCGGCCTATAGAACTAAAATTATCGCAAATTATAAACAACCACTTTGGTTAACCTTAACAGGTTTAGCTGTGGTATTAACCATGGTTTGGATGAGTTATGGCACCATTATACAAATGATAAAAGGAGAATAAATCTTTATACAATGAGTACGATTACCAAATATTTTTGCTTTTTCTTCCTATTAAGTGCTACCTGTTTTGCACAGCAGGGTACAAATCCCGTAGCCGTTGAACCTGGAGTTTCGCTTGCACTGGCAAGTTCCAGAAGTGCAGCTATAAGTAATATTCAATATAAGCTTCACTTTAACATTCCAGCAGAACAAACAACGCCAATTTATTCAACTGAAAATATTGATTTTAAACTAAATAGGTTAATTTATTTGCAGGTCGACTTTAAGCAGCATTTAGAACTTATCAAACGAATATCGGTTAATGGAAAAACGATACCGATTGATTTTAAAGCCGAACATATCTTAGTAAAACAAGAATATTTAAAAATAGGTGCTAATCATATCGAGATCGGGTTTATTGCGGGTAACGAATCATTAAATCGAAACAAAGATTTTTTGTATGCACTTTTTGTTCCTGATCACGCCAGAACGGTATTCCCTTGCTTTGATCAGCCGGATTTAAAAGCTAATTTTTTACTTTCGTTAACCGTTCCAACTGATTGGAAGGTAATGGCTAATGCTGCTAAAAAAGATTCGCTTGTGCAGGGGAATTCTACCACCTATCATTTCAATAATTCGGATAAACTACCCACTTATTTATTTTCCTTCACTGCCGGTAAATACACACTGGTAAATAGGGAAATAAAAAATAATAAAATGGAATTTCTGCACCGCGAAACCGATTCAGCCAAAATTAAGCTCAGTGTGGATTCTGTTTTTTTAGCACATCGAGATGCGCTTGATTTTTTGGAAGACTGGACAGCGATAAAATATCCTTTTCAAAAAATAGGTTTTGTCAGCATTCCAGATTTTCAGTTTGGTGGTATGGAACACCCTGGGGAGGTACAATATAAAGCATCAGCATTGTTTTTAGATCAAGGTGCAACCAAAGATCAGTTCATTTCGCGCTCTAACCTGATTTCGCATGAAACGGCACATATGTGGTTTGGCGATCTGGTTACCATGAAATGGTTTAATGATGTTTGGATGAAAGAGGTTTTTGCCAATTTTATGGCCGATAAGGTAACCGAAAAATTAATGGGCAAAAGTACTTTCGACCTTAAGTTTTTACAAGATCATTATCCGGCAGCTTATGGGGTAGATAGAACACTGGGTGCTAATCCCATTCGCCAGCAATTAGATAACTTACAGGAAGCTGGATCGATGTATGGCAATATAATTTACCATAAAGCACCGATCATGATGCGTCAATTGGAATTATTGATGGGGAAACAGAATTTTCAGCAGGGTATAAGGGAGTATCTGAAAAAATACAGTTATAGCAACGCTACATGGAATGATTTGATTGCCATTTTAAGTAAATACAGCAAAAGTGATCTTCATAGTTGGAACAAAGTTTGGGTAAATGAACCTGGCAGACCGGTTTTTAGCTATGATATTAAATACCATGGAGATAAAATAAGCGGTTTAAGTTTAAACCAAAGCAGTGAGATGGGACAGCCACGGGTATGGCCACAATCTTTTACGGTTAAGCTGGTTTACCCAACAGAGAGTAAGATTTTGGTTGTAAATGCTAAGCTTGCTAAGACAGATTTAATTGAAGCAAAAGGTCTTCCAAAACCACAGTATATTTTATTTAATGCAAACGGTGCGGGGTATGGCCTTTTTCCGATTGACAAAGAGATGATGGCAAATCTTTATGGTCTTGCTGACCCGTTAGAACGGGCATCGGCCTATATCAATGCCTATGAGAATATGCTTTCGGGCAAAAGCACCAAGCCTGAAGAACTTTTGGCTGTATTTTTACAAGGATTATCGGTTGAGAAAAACGAGATGAACCTCAGGTCAATTACTGGATACCTCTCCAATATTTACTGGACTTTTCTTACCGCTGAAGCACGGAATGCAATGTATGAAAGCATGGAAAAAACAATATGGAATGCAATGGAGCAACAACAAACGCAAAATAACAAGAAGATTTTGTTCAATGCTTATCAAAATGTATATCTGAGTGCGGATGCGGGAAAACGCATGTATAATATCTGGCTCAAACAAACCGCACCAAATGGAATTAAATTGTTAGAAGATGATTATAGCGCGTTAGCTTTAACACTGGCCCTTAAAACAGATACTGCAAATACGATCTTAAAAGATCAGTTAGCACGCACCAAAAACGAAGACCGTAAAAACCGGCTGATTTATTTAATGCCTGCATTATCATTAGACGTTAAGGAAAGAGATAATTTTTTTAATGGTTTAAAAGACCGGAAAAACCGCCAGAAAGAGGGCTGGGTAACTACGGCTTTATCTTACCTGCATCATCCAATCAGGCAAAAAACATCCATCCATTATCTGAAAGAAAGTTTAGATTTATTGGAAGAAATACAGAAAACAGGGGATATATTTTTTCCGCAATCGTGGTTGGCGGCTACATTTTCGAGTTATAACAACAAAGAAGCAAATGCAGTTGTACAGGATTTCTTAAAATCACATCCTGTCTATAATCCAAAACTAAAGGATAAAATTTTGCAGACTACAGATAACCTTCGCCGGGCACAGATTATTGTATATTAACTTTAATATAAATAAATTTGTTACATGGAGGTTTAAGAAGAATTTATACTTTTGTCGCGAGAGCGTTAATTTAGATTGAAAGGGGTAAACATGAATTTGTTTGCCCTTTTCTTCTTCTATTAATCGTAACGTCATGCTGAACTTGTTTCAGCATCTTTTCCGCTGTTAAGACCATGGAATGATTACCTTCGGTGAACTCGCTAATGCTCGGTTCAGGGTGACGGTACGGCAAGAAGATGAATTTACATTTATATGCCGGTTAAATGTCTTTTAAGATAAAAAAAACTAAAATTAGATCTACAATCGGCCTTTTAATTAAAAGATTCGGTTTCGTTGTTCAGATCGTTCAATAAACCATTCAATAAAATATCTCTTTTATCTTCAATTGAAGAATCATCCTGGATAAAAACGGTAAGGTTCGTGTTTTCTGTTGTTTGAGGTTGCATATAAGGCTGCGGTTTATGTTTGTCAATTAAATGTCTACAATTATCTAACGTCGATTTTCGAATATAGTTTGTAACTTTTTTATTCGAACTTGTGATGTCTCAATTGGGCATGGTATAAATCAATATTGACCAAACATTGGGCTAGTATTTAGGTTATATCTTTTAGGACAAAACAAATTCTATTAATCTGGGAACCGATGAAACACTACGACGCAATAATTATAGGCGCAGGTCAGGCAGGCACTCCTTTGGCCAAAAGGCTTGCCGAAGCAGGCAAAAAAACAGCGATTATAGAAAAAAGGTATGTTGGCGGTACGTGTATTAATGATGGTTGTACACCAACAAAAGCAATGGTCGCTTCGGCAAGGGCAGTGTATCAAGCCAAAAAAGCAACTGAACTGGGCGTAGAAGTTGGAGCAATCAAAATTGATTTTGAAAAGATAAAGCAACGGAAAGACGATATCGTAAACCAGTTCAGGTCATCATCAGAAAAGGGCCTTAAAAATACCAAAGGACTTGAGCTTATATTTGGAACGGCCAGTTTTAGTGCTGAAAAAGAACTAACTATTTCGCTAAACAATGGCGGTGAAGAAAAAGTAACCGCCGAATGGATTTTTATCAATACGGGTGCAAAAACTACCATACCGGATATTGAAGGGTTAAAAGAAATTGATTATCTTACATCGACAACAATTTTAGATCTTAAAACTGTTCCAGAACACCTATTGGTTATTGGCGGAAATTACATCGGGCTTGAGTTTGGACAAATGTTTAATCGATTTGGCAGTAAAGTAACCATTTTGGAAAAATCATCAGGCATATTAGCTAGAGAAGATCAGGATATCTCATCAGCACTTACTAAAATTTTAACCGACGAAAATATCGAGCTGATCACTAATGCTAAAATCAATAAAATAGCGCAGGATAAAAAACAGATTAGCATTACGCTGGAGTCTGGGAAAATCGAGAAAAAAATAACTGCGAGCCATGTGTTGGTAGCCGCAGGCCGTACGCCTCAGACCGCAGATTTAACCCTTGAAAACTGTGGCGTAAAATTGGATGACAAAGGGCACATTCTTGTTAATGAAAAACTCGAAACCAATATTAAAGGGATTTATGCGCTCGGTGATGTAAAAGGTGGGCCTTCATTTACACATATTGCTTATAACGACTATACCATCGTTTACCGGAACCTAATGGAAGGCACAAATTATTCTATTCGCGATCGGCCGGTGCCCTATTGCATGTTTACCGACCCTCAGCTTGGGCGGATAGGTATTTCTGAAAAAGAAGCAAAAGAAAAGAAATTGAATTATAAAGTTGCCGTTCTGCCCATGTCGAATGTTGCGCGCGGTATTGAAACAAACGAAACTTTAGGACTGATGAAAGCAATTGTCGATGCAGGTAGTAAAAAGATACTGGGAGCTGCCATCCTGGCCGCAGAGGGTGGAGAAATCATGTCTGTTCTTCAAATGGCAATGGAAGGTGATATTACTTACGATAGAATCAGATATTGTGTATTTGCACACCCTACTTATTCCGAATCGTTAAATAATCTATTTATGAAAATCGATATCTAAATATGATCGAATTAAAAGGCATAAGTAAGAAATTTGGTGATGCCCAAGCGGTAAATAAAGTCTCTTTTGAGGTAGAAGAAAAGGAAACGCTGGTATTGTTGGGCACTAGTGGCTGTGGCAAAACCACCACGCTAAAAATGATCAACCGGTTAATCGAGCCAGATGCAGGCGGGGTTTTTATCAATGGCAAGGATATCACCAATCAAGATCCTGATATTTTACGAACAGGAATTGGTTATGTAATGCAGAATATTGGGCTTTTTCCACACTATACCGTCGCAGAAAATATTGCCGTTGTGCCGAAGCTTTTAAAATGGGATAAGGAAAAAATTAAAGTCCGAACGCAGGAGCTGATCAAAAAACTCCATCTTCCTGAAGATAGTCTGTCTATGTTTCCACATGAGCTTAGTGGTGGGCAGCAGCAGCGTGTAGGCCTTGCCCGTGCTTTGGTTACAGACCCTTCTGTATTGTTAATGGACGAACCTTTTGGTGCTTTAGACAACGTTACCCGAACCAGTATCCAAAAAGAATTTAAAGGATTAGAAGAACTAAAAAGGAAAACCATCGTAATGGTTACCCACGATGTTCAGGAAGCTTTTGAATTGGCAGATCGCATTTGCTTAATGGATAAGGGAAAAATCATCCAGATTGGAACACCCAAAGAATTGCTTTATCAACCGATAAATGGTTTTGCAAGGAAATTTTTAAGCGGACAAAGGTTAGCCCTTGAATTTAAAGTAGTTAAAATACAGGATATATGGTCTTATTTACCTAAAGTAACACTACAGGATGGAAAAAGCCTGTCTGCCGATTTGAATGTATGGGATGCGATGGAATTGCTGCGAAGTTCTGATAGAAGTGAACTTTTGGTTTCTGGTGCCAATAAAGAAAGCAAAGCCATTAATTTCGAACAGTTAACCAAAGCATTTAACCAATTTCAAAACACGCAGGTACATGAATGAGCAACAGCAAACTTTATGGCAGTTTATGCACGAGCAATCTGATAAATTGTTTGCTCAAACCCTGCAACATGTTGGTTTAACCTTTATTTCCTTACTTTTTGCCATCGCCATTGGCTTACCATTGGGCATATTGATTGCCAGAAAAAGAAAACTTTCAGGAACGGTTTTAGGGATTGCCGGCGTATTACAAACGGTTCCAAGCATTGCCTTATTGGGTTTTATGATCCCTGTTTTAGGGATTGGTGCGAAACCTGCAATTGTGGCGCTGCTGATATATGCCTTGTTACCGATTATCCGCAATACCTATACAGGCATTATTGGCATCGATCAATATGTTAAAGAAGCCGCCAGGGCAATGGGCATGAGCAAAAGTCAGATTTTGCTGAAGGTTGAGTTGCCATTGGCTATGCCCGTTATTTTGGCGGGTATCCGTACTGCAACAGTAATTAATGTTGGCGTGGCCACATTGGCTTCTTTTATTGCCGCGGGTGGATTAGGGGAGTTTATTTTTGGGGGCATTTCGCTCAATAATACAAACATGATCTTAGCTGGAGCTATTCCTGCTGCGTTATTGGCCATTATTCTCGATGCTTTACTTTCACTGGTACAGAAAATGGATTTTAAGAAGCTCAGAAAAGCATTGTACGTTTTGCCAGTTGCAATTTTAATTTTAGGTGGCTTTTATGTACTTCCATCGGCTTATGGTTCTACTTTAACCGCCGGATTTACGCCTGAATTTATGGGCAGACAAGATGGTGATCTTGGATTGAAATCTATCTACGGCTTAAAAATCCATACCATTGTAATCAGCGATGCGATAATGTACAAGGCCGCTTTTTCAAAAGAATTGGATGTAATTAGCGGTTATTCTACCGATGGACGTTTGAAAGCCTTTGATCTAAAGATTTTAAAAGACGATAAAGTCATTTTTCCGCCTTATTACGCTGCACCAATAGTTCGGAATGAAGCTTTTAAACAATTTCCAAAGCTGGAAGAAACATTAAATCTGTTAGCAGGTAAAATAACTGATTCAGTAATGACCGATCTTAATTACAGAACAGATTACCTCCACCAAACACCAGAACGTGTGGCAAAGGATTTTCTTATCAGTACTGGTTTGTATAAAGCACCAAAAAACGGACATAACGGTGTAGTGAGGATAGGCTCAAAGATTTTTGGTGAGCAATATATTCTGGCCGAAATGTACAGCATATTGATCAAAGGGAATACCGATTATGAGGTATCTACCAAAACAGGACTTGGCGGAACAAAAATCTGTTTTGATGCACTGATGAATGATCAGATCGATTTTTATCCCGAATATACCGGGACGGGTTTATTGGTTTTATTGCAACCGGATCCAAAAATTGCTAAGGAAATGGCGCACGATAAAGATAAAACTTATGATTATGTGTACACCGAATTTGAGAAAAAGTTTAAGATCAAATGGCTTAAACCTATAGGTTTTAATAATTCTTATGCTTTAATGATGCGGCAAAAACAATCAAAAGATCTGAATGTTAATACCATCACAGATCTTAAAAACTATCTAGATAAAAATTAATGACACTGGTAGAAGAATACTTGCAGATCAGGAAATACTCTGAACAAATTTGCGAACCATTGCAAACAGAAGATTATGTAGTACAGCCTGTCGCTGATGTAAGTCCACCGAAGTGGCATTTGGGACATACCAACTGGTTCTTTGAAACCTTTATATTAAAGCCGTTTTCTGTTAATTATCAGGTATATAACGATGAGTATAATTTCGTTTTTAATAGTTATTATGAAACGGTTGGTAATCGGGTAATCCGGACAGATCGTGGTAATTTAAGTCGACCGAGCGTAAATGAAATTTACCAGTACAGGGCTTATGTAGATGAAGCCATGGTGAAATTCCTGGCCACTACACTAACAGATGAAGTAAAAGAACTGTTGATTTTGGGTTTTAACCACGAACAGCAGCACCAGGAACTTTTACTTACCGATATCAAGTACATTTTAGGAAACAACCCGCTTTTTCCAGCCTATTCAAAAAACCAAAAAGAAGTTTTAACCATACGTGAAACAGAACCTGGCTTTATTAAAATTTCAGAAGGAATTTATGAGATCGGTTACAATGGAGCAGATTTCAGCTTTGATAATGAATTAAACAGGCATAAAGTTTACTTACACGATTTTTCAATCAGTAAAACATTGGTCAATAATGCAGAATTTATCGAATTCATTCGTGCAGGCGGTTATGAAAATTTTAATTTCTGGCATGCTGAAGGATGGGATTGGGTAAAAAACAATAACATTAATGCACCTATGTACTGGCATTTAATAGACGGAAAATGGTTTAATTATACTTTAGCTGGTCTTTTACCTATTGATTTAACCGCACCGGTAAGCCACATCAGCTATTACGAGGCCTATGCTTTTGCAAGCTGGAAAGGCATGCGTTTACCAACTGAATTTGAGTGGGAGATAGCAGCAGAACACTTTAAATGGGGCGAACGATGGGAGTGGACTGAAAGTGCTTATTTGCCTTATCCCGGTTTTAGTAAAGCGCCGGGAGCCATTGGCGAGTACAATGGGAAGTTTATGGTTAACCAAAAAGTGCTACGCGGTGCATCAATTGCCACGCCCGAAAATCATTCACGTATTACCTATAGAAATTTCTTCCACCCACATTTAAGGTGGCAATATACAGGCATCCGATTAGTAAAATAGTATAGATATGACCACCACCACTATCGAAACAACAACAGACAACAAAACACAGTTCCTTCAAGAAACCTTAGCAGGCTTACACTCCGAACCAAAATTTATGCGCTCTAAGTATTTTTACGATGCTACCGGAGACCGTATTTTTCAGCAGATTATGGAAATGGAGGAATATTATTTAACCAATGCAGAAATGGAAATCCTGCAATACCAGGCCAACCAGATTTCTCAGGCGATATCAGCCGATGGAAGCGCTTTTGATTTAATTGAACTGGGTGCCGGAGATGCAACAAAATCCATTCACCTGCTAAAATCACTGTTGGATAGTCAGTTGGAATTTAGTTATTTTCCGATTGATATTTCCGCGCATGTAATTTCAGATCTGGAAGAAAATTTGCCTAAAAAACTTCCTGGATTGGATATGAAAGGTTTAAATGGCGATTATTTTAATATGCTTAAAAAGGCCACAGAATTATCCAGCCGCAGAAAGGTTGTACTTTTTATGGGCGCAAATATCGGGAACATGAATATAGACGATGCCGGAAAATTCTGCTCGTCATTAAAAAAACTGCTTTCTCCTAAGGATTTGTTGATCATTGGATTCGACCTGAAAAAAAATCCTCAGCAGATTCTTTCTGCCTATAATGATAAAGGCGGAATTACCAGATCATTTAACCTCAATCTACTTCATCGCATCAATAAAGAATTAGAGGGCAATTTCGACCTGAATAATTTTGAGCATTATGCCAGTTACGATCCAGCATCTGGAGCCTGTAAAAGTTACCTCATCAGTTTAAAAAAACAGATTGTGAATATTGGTCAAAATGCCATTCATTTTGCAGAAAACGAGCATATTTTTATGGAAATATCACAAAAATATTCGCTTAATGATATCGATCAGCTTGCAGAAAAAACCGGATTTAAACCGCTTAAGCGTTTCTTCGATCAACATCAGTATTTTGTAGATGCCATTTGGAAGGTTGACTAGCTGCGGTTATCCAAAACCTGGAGCAGTTGATTTAAATCTTCTTCTGTATTATAAAAGTGAAACGAAATCCTTGTGCCTGCTCCTCGCGGTGAGCAAAGGATTTTGGCTGATGCGAGTTTGTCAACTGTTTTTTGATCCAATGGCATGCTCATAATGGTAGATTGATATTTTCGCTCCAATGTCCAATCTGGAATTAAGCCTCTCGAATTTAATGCTAGCCTGGCTTTATTGGAAATTGCCTGTGTGGTTTTTTCAATCCAATCGAAACCAATTGAGCCAAGCTTATTTAAACTCTCGTTTAATGTGCCAAAATTTAAAGTGTCTAAATGCCCCGGTTCGAAACACATAGATAGGTGGTCTTTGCCCTTTAAAAATGGGGCAGTAGGCAACTCGGCCAGTTTGTTTCTGCTGTATATTGCATCTTTCATACGATCGGAAAGAAATGCATAACCGTTTCCGTATCCAGCCAAAAGCCATTTGTAACCGCTCCCAATCAAAGCATCCAGGCCAGATTTTTCAAAGTTAAAATTTGTTGTACCTAAAAATTGAGTGCCATCACCGATCAACAAAAGATCAGGGTATGTAGCTTTTAATTTCTGGATAAATTCATCATCCATCCTTAACCCACTAATGTACTGTACCATACTAAATGCCAGCACAGTAGGTTTAAATTTTTCAATGGCAATGATGATATTTTCTTCTAACTTTTCATCAATGGCTATGCTATGGTATTTAAAACCCATACTGATTACAGGATAACTCACAGATGGATATTCCTCTTCCAATAATAGAAAACGATGGTTTTTGTCCAAGCCACTCAATAAAGTATTAAAACCTACTGAAAAATTCTGAACCAGATAGGTGTTCTCGGATTTTGAAATGAAAAGTTTAGCAATGTTATTTCTGAGGTCGGTAATGATCGGCAGATTTTCCATTCTGAAAATACTTCCTCCGGCTATAAAGTCTTGATCATGTTTAGTTCTCCATTCTGCCAGATTGGTAGATAAAATGCCAGAATTAGCAGTATTGAGATAGGTATATGCTGTGAGGATCGGAAAAGATAGGTTCATGCCCAAATTTAAAAGAATTGTGCATTAAAAAAATAAATGCTGCCACCGAAATTGATTTTTATACAAACCTATGAGAATCACGTTTGTTAGGATAATACAATCTGCTAAGGTTATTATGGAAAATCAAACATCAATACTGGTTACGGAACTTAAAAAATTATTAAATGGGGGTGGAGCACATGTAGGGTTTAAAGATGCTGTTGCCAATTTGCCTTTTAATCTTCTTGGCGAAAAGCCCTATAATTTACCCTATAGTATTTGGCAATTGGTAGAACACATCAAAATTGCCCAGTGGGATATGCTCGAATTTAGTAAAGATGGATCACATCGATCGCCAAAATGGCCAGACGAATATTGGCCTAAAGAACTGGCGCCTAAGGATGAACAGGCCTGGAACAATACACTAAAACAGATTGATGCTGATTTGAAAGAATTTATTGCTTTGTTAGATTCTTCAGATGTATATGTGCCCATTCCTCATGGCGATGGACAAAGTATATTACGCGAAGCCTTACAGATTGCCGATCATAATGCTTACCACATTGCCGAAATTGTAGTCATCAGGCGTTTATTGGGCGCTTGGAAAAGTTAAGGGAAATTGTCTCATTTGGGCCTGTACTTTGCCGCTTATACGGCCCGTTACTATTGTTTTAATCCGCTAAATTTAACTATGCGTTCTTATGATAATTGATTAAAATAAAGAAATTATGTTACAAAACTCAAAAGCATTCAGCTCATTTTCTGTAGACGATGTACAGAAAGCAAAAGATTTTTATCAAGGCATATTGGGTATCGAAGTTAAAGATAACCCGATGGGCGTAATAGAATTGGTTATTTCCGGATCAGCAAATGTATTACTTTACCCAAAGCCAAATCATGTTCCGGCAACTTTTACAGTACTTAATTTTCCTGTCGAAAATATAGATCAAGCGACCGACGAACTTATTGCTAAAGGAATAAAGTTCGAGATTTACAATGAAGAATACTTCAAAACGGATAGTAAAGGCATCTCCCGGGGAAACGGAGGGCCAAACATTGCCTGGTTTAGAGATCCTGCAGGCAATATTCTGTCTATTTTGGAAACCAATTAGGCCGTGCAATACTTCCGAAGTTAGCCAGGAGTATTGCCATTGGCGCAAACTTCGGAAGTTTTGCTATTAGCTTAAAAGCTCAAAACATTGATAGGCAATTTCATATTCTTCGTTGGTTGGAATAACGAGGATTTTTACTTTAGCGCTTGCCTTGTTAATTTCTTTCAATTCTCCATTATAGGCTGTATTTTGATTTGGATCTAATTCAATACCTAGATAATTCAGCTCCGAACATACAGATTCACGCATATTACTGTCGTTTTCGCCTACACCAGCGGTAAATATGATTGCATCTATACCATTTAAAATTGCCGCATAAGCACCAATAAATTTCTTGATCCTGTAGGCATACAGTTTTAGTGCTAAAATTGCAGCCGCATTGCCTTCGCTTACCATTTTTCTGATGTCGCGCATATCGCTCGAGCCACCCACACCTAACAGTCCTGATTGTTTGTTAACCAGGGTACTCAACTGTTCTAAAGTATATCCGGAATGCTCCATTAAATGGAAAATAACCGATGGATCGATATCTCCAGAACGTGTGCCCATCATTAATCCGCTTAAGGGACCAAATCCCATACTGGTATCGATCGATTTACCATTTTTAATGGCAGTAATGCTGCAACCGTTGCCCAGGTGGATACTAATGATTTTTGTATCAACTTTATTTAACCATTTGTTGGCCTGCTCACTTACATATTTGTGGCTGGTGCCATGAAATCCATACACCCTGATACCATGTTCTTTGTAATACCATTCCGGAATGGCATAACGATAGGCCTGTTCTGGTATGGTTTGATGAAATGCCGTATCGAAAACGGCAATTTGTTTAGCGTTTACAAAAGTCTGTTCGGCTACTTCAATACATTTATAATTAACCGGATTATGTAGTGGGGCAAGGGAAAACAGCTTTTTGATCTGATGTTTTACATCATCGGTAATAATAGTCGGCCCGGAAAAATGTTCACCTCCATGTACTACTCTATGGCCAACAGCTGCAATATCTTCAGGGCTGGCTATTACCGCGTATTCTCCCTCAGTTAGTAAAACTAAAACCTGTTTTAAGCCTTCGCCATGGTTAGCAATAAAACCTGATTGTTCAATGTTATACTTTTCGTTATTGCGATAAACTGTATGTTTAATAAACGAGCCTTCAATGCCAATACGCTCTACCAGACCGCTGCAAACCGGAGCTTTTTCTGGCATGTTAAAAAGCTGATATTTTAAGGAACTGCTTCCCGAGTTGATTACTAAAATGTTCATATTAAATGTCTTGGCATTGAATCGCTGTAATTACAACGGTATTAAAAATATCATCTACAGTACAACCACGGCTTAAATCGTTTATTGGTTTGTTTAAGCCCTGTAACATTGGGCCAATGGCCAATGCGCCGGTTTCGCGCTGTACGGCTTTATAGGTGTTGTTGCCGGTATTTAAATCGGGGAAGATCAATACACTTGCTCTTCCTGCTACCTCAGAGCCTGGTAATTTTTGTTTACCTACAAGTGGATCTACAGCAGCATCATACTGTATCGGCCCTTCAATTTTTAATTCCGGATGCCTTGCTTTAACGATGGCAGTGGCTTCTCTTACGCGCTCCACATCTTCACCTTCGCCTGATGTACCAGAAGAATAAGATAACATGGCAATGCGTGGCTCAATGCCGAATTTGGCGCTGCTTTCTGCTGATGAAATTGCTATTTCTGCCAGTTGTTGGGCAGTAGGATTGGGGTTAACCGCACAATCTCCAAATATGGCCACCCGCTCTGGCAGGCACATAAAGAAAATGGATGAAACCACTGATACACCTGGTTTGGTTTTAACAAACTGTAAAGCAGGTCTGATGGTGTGCTGAGTGGTATGAACCGCACCCGAAACCATCCCATCGGCATCGCCTTTATATACCATCATGGTTCCGAAATAAGAAACATCGGTCATCATATCTCTGGCCATTTCGAGGTTTACATTTTTGGCTTTCCGCAGTTCATGTAAGGTATTTACATAGTCATTGTAATGAGCCGATTGGCCTGGATTATGTATTTTTAAAGTATTGGTATCCAGATTTAATCCAAGTCTTTTAATCGTGTTGGTAATTTCGGCTGGATCGCCTAAGAGCGTGATGTCTACAATATCCTGGGTAATGAGTTTCTCTACAGCCTTTAAAATGCGTTCGTCATTTCCTTCCGGTAAAACAATATGTTTTTTATCACGCTTGGCCCATTTAACCAGTTGGTATTGAAACATATGTGGCGTAATTCCCTGATAGCTAAAAGTGATAATTTTATCATCAAGCGCTTTAATGTCGACATATTTTTCGAAAAGCTCTATTGCGACTGCAATTTTCTTCTTGTTTTCGATTGTAATTTTGGAGTGGATACCACCAATGGTTGTTGTGGTTTCGAAAGTTCCTTTTTTAACCGCTATTATTGGAATAATGGTTTGCAAACCTTCAATCAATTTAATAATCGGCTCATCTGGTAAACTGCCTGCGGTTAAAACAATACCTGCAATTTTTGGGTAATTGGCCGATAAGTTGGCCTGTAGTGCGCCAATAATGATATCACCACGATCGCCAGGGGTAACAATAAGCAGGTTATCTTTTATGTGCCTTAAAAAATTAGGAAGCATCATAGCGCCGGTCACAAAATTATCAACCTGGTTATCCAATAGTTCGGATCCAAAAAGTACCTCACCACCTAGTGCCAAAGTAATTTCTTTCATGGTTGGACTTTGCAGGCCTGTTTCAGTAGGGATAACGGCGATAAGTAATTCGGGTGGCAATTGATTTGTTAAAGCTTGTTTAATACGGTCTGCCTCCTCTGGATTCACCATATTGGCCACCACGCCTAATACCTGCACATCTCGCAACAGGAAGTTACGGTAAATGTTGATGGCCGATTTAAAAAGCTGACTTGCTGTTTTGTTCTTTCCCGATACCACTATTAAAACAGGTGCGCCTAAGTTTTTGGCCATTAAGGCATTCGATTCGAACTCAAATGCCATGCCTTCACCTAAAAAATCGCTTCCTTCAATTACCGTGAAATCGTAATTATCTTCCAGTTTTTTATATTTACTGATAATGGTATTGATAATTGCGCCACTATCTTCTGCTTGGTGCAGCATTTCTTGCCGGGTAAAGGCAAAAGCATCCTCATACTTAACAGGGAGTGAGAAATAATCCAACATGGCTTCTACATGTTCATCTTTTTTATTTTGATCATCTTGCGCAATAATGGGTTTAAAATAACCTACTTTTTGGGTTTTAGCCAATAACATATTGATCATTCCGAAAGCAATTACTGATTTTCCGGTATAGGGTTCGGCTGAAGCAATGAATATATTTTTAGTCATAAAAAAGGGGCAATGTATACGAATAACCAATTGCGCCCAATATAGTTGGAAATATCTATTTTAAAAACTAAAAGAGGTTAAGTTTTTAATTGCCTGATTAGAAAACCGGAGTCGGCTATTTCGACAGCCATAAATAGGAAGGGTATGAATTAGATGTCAGGAACCAGTTTAATAGATAGTGAGTGTTTCGATTACTTATGTTGCGATTCAAATTAGCCCCTTCTTGCCAATGGCGAAGCTGTAACAGCTAAATTGAATCATTTTTACGCATTTGATTCAATCAATAACTTTAACATTTTTAGCCTGTGTATAAGTGGCAGGTTCACTTTTGCATCAGGATTAAGCTTTAAAGGCATAAAATGACTTTCCAGAAAATGGGCATAATCGGTAATTACGGTAGCCTGATTCAGATAAATTGGAACCTCTTGTTTTCCGGCCTGAGTAAAAAAATCTTCTAACTGCTGTATTTCTTGGATGGTCATACCGCAAAGTTATCATTCTATTTTGAGCAGATCGAAATAATTTTTTTAGCAGGTGGTATCTGCCTAATGGTCAATCATAATGATTTTTAAAATTGTCCGTTTATCTCAAATTTATTCCTTTGCTAAGAATTTTAGTTTAAATTTGTTTTCCCTAATAATTGTTTTAGTATTCTAATCGCATTGAAAGAGCATGAACAATAGTGAAATAAAAAGAGATATCTCCCGTTCAGATGTGATTCAGGGTATTTCATCACTTAAAAAAGAATATTGCCGAAAAGAGACTGCGTGGCACCGGGATTGGAAATTGGCTTTCCCGCCATCATTTAGAGAAGTTGCTTTTTATGATGCAGCCAATGCCGATATCCATCGTGCTGATGTATTTACCCCATCCGGTTATACCATCGAATTTCAAAATTCTCCGATCACATTGGCCGAGCTTAATAGCAGAGAGGCATTTTATCCAAATTTAGTATGGGTATTGAATGGCAAAAAATTTAAGGGATTTAAAATATTGAAACATTTGCCTGATGTGGATGATCCAAAGCTCAAGGATTATGAATTTTGTCATTCCGATCACCTTTCGATGGTTAGGAAATCAGAGGTAATGCAGGGGCTGCACAATCCAAAAATACTTAATTTTTATCATCCTGAACTTCAGGGTATTAAGCTTACCTCAAACCTTTATTCTTTTTGTTGGAAACAGCCACATAGTGTATGGTATTTAGCTACCGCAAAAATAATTGTAGACTTGGGAGGGCATTTTTTATATGAGCTAAAGCAGCGTAAACAATTAAACGGAAATTATCCATACCTGAAAATGTTAAGTAGGAAAACTTTTATCGATTGGCATACCCCTCCAGAGCTTTAATTATGACCTTCGAAAAAATAAATTCGGTAATTAAGGATAAGATCAGGAGAAGTCAAAAGTGAAAGAAAAAGTAGCGTATTAAATCCCTTTATCTTAAGAAATTTAATACGCTAACTGCATTATTTCATACTGTCGTTAATTTTGTTGATCATCACCAAATGGCTTTGAACTATTGGTGCTGTTTTAGTGGCAAATGCCTTAAGATCTGCATCTTTAGCATCTCTTAATTCATCTTCCATTAATTTTAGCGTAGATTTATGGCCATTTACCATGGCATCAACATAAGCTTTGTCAAAATCTGCACCTGTTTTTTTACTCAGGTCATCCATTTTTTTCTTGTGCTCATCGTCTACAGTGCTTGGTAGGGTAATGTTTTTTTGTTTTGCAATGGCCATTAATTCGGTGTTTGCCATGCCGTGGTCTTTTACCATCATGGTTGCAAATTCTTTAACCTGCGGATTACTGCTTTTTTCGAGGGCCAGTTTTCCTAGTTCTACTTCAGCCATCCCCCCAACCGCTGCTTGGGTAGTAAACTTCGCATCAGCTTCATCTACTGCAATTCCACCGGTGGCAACCGCATTAGTAGAACTGTTTTTAGCCATGTTTAAACTGTCGGCACTTTCTTTGGCATCCTTATTTCCTCCGCTGCAGGCTTGGAATGCTAATGCAGAAATGGCCAATAAATAGATTAACTTTTTCATATACTTTGTTTTTTGTTGTATCTACTTAAACATGTTTTAAACTAAAAGGGTTTTAAGCTTTTAAAATAATCGGGTGTAGTAAAGGCCAGATGCTCAGCTGAGTAAGCCGGTTATGGTGGTAGAAGCGATGGATCAGGTTTAAGATTTACTAATTCTTATTTGGACTTGATCTAAATAGAGGCTATATTTGCCGAAAATAAAAATGCCACACGGTTCGGACCCGTGTGGCTAAACCGGAAATCCGGCTCACCTTTAATCTCCATTAAAAGCCATGCAAATTAAGAAAATTTTGCTATTGGGCATGCTATGTGCCTGTGTAATTTTTACTTCTGCCCAAAACCGATTGTTGAGCATCTCGGGGCAAATCAAATCCAATGATGGAAATCCTCTTCCCGGGGCTACCATTAAAATCCACAAAACCAATTATGGTACATCAACAGACCAAAGTGGAAATTTTAAACTCTCCAATATTCCTCTGGGAAAATATACCATACAGGTATCTGCAATTGGTTTTAAAACACAGAAAAAGGAAATCAATGTTGCTGATGGTCAGATTGGAAATTTAAACTTCAACTTGTCAGAATCTTCTGAAGAGATGGAAACCGTTAATGTAATTGGGAGAACGGCCAATCAGGAAGTTAACCGGCAGGCTTTTAATGTAACTTCAGTTGATGCCAAGAAACTTTACAATACAACTCTTGATATTTCTGGTGCTTTAGATCGGGTAGCGGGCATTAGGGTAAGGGAGTCGGGAGGGGTTGGCTCAAACTTTAACCTTTCTTTAAATGGTTTTTCAGGTAATCACGTGAGGTATTTTATTGATGGTATCCCGATGGATAATTTTGGATCATCGTTTCAGATCAACAATATTCCCATCAACATTGCCGATAGGATCGAAGTGTATAAAGGTGTGGTACCCATGTGGCTGGGCTCTGATGCCTTAGGCGGTGCAATCAACATTGTAACTGGCGATCGTTACCGCAATTACGTTGACGTCTCTTATTCATTCGGATCATTTAATACACATAGAAGTGTAATCAATGCAGCGGCTACTTCAGCAAATGGGCTAACCTTTCAATTAAATGCCTTTCAGAATTATTCGGACAATGATTATAGGGTAAATGTAGAAGCTTCTGATATTTACACCGGAGCTTATGCGCCTATCGCATCTTTAAGGAGATTTAACGATAAATATCACAATGAAACTTTAATCGCAAATGTGGGCGTGGTGGATAAAAGTTATGCCGATAAACTTTTGTTTGGGATTACTGTTGGTCAGAATTATAAAGAAATACAAACCGGTGCCAGGATGGTTTCGGTTTTCGGAGGCTGGCACCGTAGGGGTAACATCTTAATGCCCACCTTAAAATATAAGAAAGAAAACCTGATCAAAGGTTTAGATGTAACCATTAATGCAAACTACAATTTAGGTAACGAGCAGAATATAGATACTTTAAACGTTCGGTACGACTGGTACGGAAACAGTAAACCGAATGGAACGAATGGCGAACGCTCCAGGAGTTTGTACAAATACAAAAACAACAATGGCTTGGCAACAACCATGTTGAACTACAAAATAGACGACAATCAATCGGTAGCGGTAAGTAATGTATTTACCACTTTTAACCGAAAAGGGAGCGATGAATTAAATCCTACCAATGCAGATTACGAAAGGCCAAAGAAGACCAATAAAAATGTTTTGGGGCTAGGTTATAATTTCGATGTAAAAGACCGATGGAGCGCAACAGTTTTCGGGAAATATATCAATCAGGGCAATGTTAACGGAAGTGGCAGCACTGCCGGTAAAAATAGTATCGATAGGTTGGGTTATGGCGCTGCAGCTACTTATTTTATTAACCGGAACACGCAGTTAAAAGCTTCATACGAGCTTACCAACCGTATGCCTGAGGCTCAGGAGATTTTTGGTGATGTAGAAAACCAGGATGCCAACCCAAGCTTAAAGCCGGAAAAAAGCAACAATTTTAATTTAGGCCTTAGCTACGGCTTTTCTATTAACCGGGAACATAATTTCTCTTTTACGGCCAATGGTATTTACCGCAATGCGACCAATTTTATCTATAACAGATTGAACCAAAATCAATCGAAACTTGTTGCCGATAACCGCGATGGGGTAAGAACAATAGGTGGTGATGCCGAAATCAGGTATTCGTATAAAAATTGGTTAAGTGTTGGTACCACAGTTACCTATCAGAATCTCAAAAATCTTCAGAAATATGAAGTTAATCCAAGTACGGGCGAAAAATTCACCAATGTAAGCAATGTATACCTGGATCAGATGCCTAATATTCCATACCTATATGGCAATGGAGATGTTTCGGTTTCATTAAAAGATCTGGGCCGTAAAGGCAATAATTTATCTATTGGTTATAACTTGTTGTATGTGCATGCTTTTTGGTTGTACTGGCCAAGTCAGGGCGCAGTTGGAGATAAAAAGGTGATTCCACAGCAGTTCAATCACGATTTAAACTTCGTTTACAGCTTAAAACAAGGTCGCTACAATATTGGATTTGAAGCCAAAAATATCACCAATGCTGACCTCTTCGACAACTTTAGCCTTCAAAAACCAGGTAGGGCTTTCTACCTAAACCTGAGGTATTTCATCAATTAAAATCAATAATTAATACATAAAAAAAGTAATATGAAAACAAACTTTACCAAAGCGTTTATAGCTTTAGCTTTCGCTGCAGTACTAACCTCGTGTTCGAAAAAAGAAGAAGGCGAAAGTGTTCCGGAAAATCCAGGAAACTTTATCCTCGCCGTTACGCCAGTAGCTTCTACAGGTGTTGCCGATTATTTGCTTACTGCCAGTGATCTGGATAAAGGCACAATCTCTACCGCTGGAAACGGAGTAGAACAAGATGGAACTTATCGCTATTATGTTACGCACAACAATAAGTTTTTCAGCATGCTTTACGGGCAGGGAAATCCAGGTGCGGTAACTACCTACAATATTTTAGCCGGCAAACTAAATAAGGTTTCTAATTTTCAGACTGAAACCGTTCAGGCTTTTGCGCCAGTTAACGACGATCTGTTATTGATTAAAATCCCGAGAAATTTAGCTGCTCCAACAGCAAGCTGGTATAAAGTAAATACCAATAGCCTTTTAATCTCCGGAGAAGGAACATTAGATGCCACAGCTCCTGCAGATAATGGAGAAATCGCGCACTTCAGCTGGATTAAACAGGTAGGAAATAAAGTGTATGCGCCGTTTTTCTGTATCAACGGCAGCAGGTTCTGGACAAAATATCCTAACACCGCCTGGATAGCCGTTTATTCTTATCCAGAAATGAAATTAGAGAAAGTAATTAAAGATGACCGTACAAGTTTTATCGGAAGGTATTTTACTGATGGGTTGGGCGTAGTAGAAAATGGAGACGTTTATGCATTCTCGAGCTCAGTAGCTGTTGACGATAATACTGAAACCACTGATGTGCTTACCGATTCGAAAATAACCTCTACCAAACCTTCAGCAATTACCAAAATCAAAGCAGGCACAACCGAATTCGATTTAACTTATTTTCTAGATTTTGAATCTGTATCCGGTGGTTATGTAATTACCAATTGGATTTATATCGGTGGTAATAATTTCATTGTAAATGCGATATTAAAAGCCAACAAAGGCGCTTACACAGTAGGTAAAACCATAGGCGTATTAAATGTAGTTGATAAAACCTTCAAAAAAGTTACCGGGCTTCCTGCCGAAACTGCTATCTCTAGCATCACTACAAATAACTATACGCCAAAAGATGGAAAGTTGGCTTACCTGGGCTTCAATTTAAGTGATGGTACAAGCTACGTGTATAAAATTGATGCTGCTACAGCAACGGCTACAAGAGGCTTAAAAGTAGAGGGCGGAATAATCACTGCCGTTCAGCATTTAAAATAACAACAAATTATCATCTCAAAAAACTAAGCAAGACAGAACAATGGCAACGGTAAATAGAACTACTCCAGTAAAGAAAAAAAATAAAGATTCGCTGTTTAACAGCATCAATAAATGGCTTCACCTCTGGCTCGGCCTAATATCGGGCGTCATTGTTCTTATTGTTTGTATAACCGGCTGTATCTGGGTTTTTAATGAAGAAATTACAGGTTTATTGGAGCCTGAGACCAAAATTGAAAAGCAGGATAAACCTGTGATTACACCATCGCAACTGGGTGCAATTGCGTTTAAGCTTTATCCGGAAAAGATTCCTTCGTATGCACAATACCAACAGGGAAGGGCGATCAGTTTAAACTTAAGGGGAAAAAAGGATGAAGGACGGCGCGGAGGAGGAACCATTTTAAAAATTAATCCTTATACAGGAGAGGTAATCAGTAAAGTGGTACATAAAAAAGGAGAGGTCGATTTTTTTAGGTTTATCCTCAACGGTCACCGTTTCTTGTGGTTACCTTATGCCATCGGAAGACCAATTGTAAACTATGGAACCATGATATTTGTGGTTTTGTTGATTACGGGATTAATCTGGTGGTATCCTAAAAAATGGAACAAATCAACCCGCGATAAGAGTTTCAAAATTAAATGGGGTGCTTCATTTAAAAGGGTAAATCTCGATTTACACAATGTACTGGGCTTTTATTCTTTAATCTTTTTGCTTTTTATCGCCTTGACAGGAATGGTTTATGGCATTAAATGGTACAGCGAAGGTTTATATTGGGTAACCTCTGGTGGGGATAAATTAGGCGATTTCCAACGTTTGGAATCAGATTCTTTAGCTGTTGGAAAATTCTATACGCCACAAAAAGCGATGGATCTGGCCTGGCAAAAAGTAATTCGCCGTCATCCAAAATCGCAGGGTTTTTACTATAATTTCCCCGATACTTCAAAAGCAAAAGCCACGATCAACATTACGGTTTATCCCAATACAGGTCAGTTTTACAATAACCAAGGGTATACCTTCGATCAGCATACTTTAAAAGAATTTAAACGCGAAGGTGTTTATTCCATTGCTTATGAAGCGGCTGGTTTTGGTGGTAAACTTCGCAAAATGAATTACGATATCCATGTTGGGAGTATTTTGGGTTTCCCTGGTAAAGTGATGGCTTTTTTAGCGTCACTAATAGGGGCAAGTTTACCTATAACTGGCTTTCTAATCTGGTATGGTAGGAAATTCAAGAAGAAAGCGGCAAAAAAGGCGCCCGTTTTAACCGAAGGCAATAATAAGCCTGCTGGTTTTAAGCCGAGCGCTAAAATTCCGGTAAAAAAAGTGGAAGAAGTTTTCTAAAGTTCGTCATTTCGAGCGAAGTCGAGAACCACGTAGTGCTCAGCGAAGCTAAATCTATCTCGAGATAGATCTCTCCGTTCAGCTAAGCTTCAGTCGAGATGACGACGATTTTATTAAACGAAAAAAACCGGACATTGCTCGGTTTTTTTCGTTTAAATGCCTTACAATTTTACCTTTTTAGTTTTTGGTTCTGGTTTTTCAGGTAATTGTATCGATAAAATCAAATCAATGCTTTCCGAGTTGGTTTCATAATCGGATGCAATTTTTTCCCATCTTTTTAATTCTGCCTGTAGGTTTTCAATTTCCTTGCCTAATGATTCGATCTTATTCTGGATTGATTTTCTAACGTTTGTATTTGCCATAACGCAAAATTATGATTTGATGGCATATCTTTAAACTTCTTTGCGATAAGAATGCCTGTAAAAAACGTTATGTGTTCTCTTTCAGTGAGTTTTATTCTTGTGAAATTTTCAACAATAGTGAAGAATCACCGAATTTGCTTACGATACCAGATAATTGTGCAATGATTTGCTATTTTTACCCAAGATCTCCAATAAAAGATGAAGAAAAATAATACCTGCGATCTTAAAACCTGTTTTATGTGCCAACTCACACTAAAAGAGTGGCACCCTGCTATCGAGAGCCATAAACGAAATTTTATCGCTAAAAAAGGGGAAGTAATAATTAAAGAGGGCGACCCGGTTAGTGGTGTTTATTTTGTTACTTCGGGCAATGTAAAAGTGCATAAACAATGGGGCGATAAAGAATTGATTTTACGTTTTGCTAACGACGGAGCCATCATTGGACATAGGGGAATCAGCAGCAGTATTTCTACTTATCCAATATCGGCAACTGCTTTAGAAACCACTAAACTTTGTTTTGTAGATATCGATTTTTTTAAATCCACGATAAAAGTAAACCAGGAATTTGCCTACGGTTTATTAATGTTTTATGCCGACGAGTTGCACGCCTCGGAAAAGAAAATGCGTAATTTAGCTTTAATGTCGGTTAAAGGAAGGCTTGCCGTGGCTATTTTAGGATTGAGAGATCAGTTTGGATTAGATGCCGAAGGATTTTTAAATTTAGCACTAAGCCGTCAGGATCTGGCCGCTTTTACCGGTGCCACTTATGAAACCGTTTTTAGGACCATGAACGAGCTGTTAACAGAAAAGTTAATAATTGTGAAAGGAAAGCAAATTGGTATTTTAAACGAGGCCGGACTAACAGATTTGAGTAGTAAATAATTAAGGTTTATAATTTTAATTATTTAAAATTCGTTGTTGTTACACTGAGCGTAGTCGAAGTGTCTTTTCAAAACATATATTTCGCTCGGCTTAACTGATAAATAGTTTTTTAATTATTGATATTATATGTTAGGAATCGTTTTATGTGGAGGGCAGAGTTTACGGATGGGCTCTGACAAAGCTTTGCTCAGCCATCAGGATAAACTATGGGCGCAGGTGGCGGCTGACAAATTAAGTGCGCTCGATCTCCAGGTAAAATTCTCAGTTAATCCATCGCAGCAAGAAACTTATGCGAGTTATTTCGGGAATGAGCAATTGATTATCGACAATCCTTCGCTTGATATCAAAGGGCCATCATTAGGGGTGCTTTCTACTCACTTATCAAATCCTGAAGAGGATCTTTTCTTATTGGCCTGCGATATGTTGTTGATGGAAACCAGGTTGTTGGAAAAGCTAATGCATTCGTTTAAGGCTGATGACGCTTTCCAGGCTTATATTTTCACCAAAGATGATCAGCAGGAGCCTTTATGTGGAATTTATAAATCGGAAGGTTTGAAAAAAATTGTACAGCTGCTGCAAACAAATGGTTTGGCCAAACACAGCATGAAATACGTTTTAAGTAATTTGCGGGTTTGCGAAATTGCCCTTGAAGACCAGGATTATCGTTATTTCAGTAATTTTAACTCCCATGCCGAAATAAATGGCTTATAATCGGCGCTCGACAAGTGAGTTGTAAAGATTGAAGATTTCAGGTTATTCTTAAATCTCATCGTCATGCTGAACTTTTTTAGCATTGTTTTTGGCAGGAAAGGCCCTGACCACGAAGTAGCTATTAGGCCTTTAATAATATAAAAACTGCTAGTAAAATAAATTACCTTCGGTGAGCTCGCTAAGGCTCGGTTCAGGGTGACGGCCACACTAACCTAACATTGAACTTAAACAGTCAATATAAGTCATCAAATTCAGATTTACAAAAGCTGTAATGCCGATTGATCAATCTTAGTGAAATTGTCTTTTTCTCCTTCACAAAGCACGCAACAATAACCTTCAGGTAAATCTTTAAATGCCGTACCTGGGTTAATGCTGTTTTCAATTTCGCCAATGCGCTCGTTGTACACCGTTAAACAATTGTTACACTGGTATAAAAACTCGCCGTCTTTTTTTATTGTTTCTTCAGGTTGAAAGTGCAGTTTCTGATTACCGGTTTTTATCGCATTTAAACGGTATTTGTAAAACTTAAATATCGAACGCCTTACTTGTTCCGGTAATAAAAAACTAGGATTACTCCTGCTGAAAATTTCGCCGGTACGCTCGTTGGGGTTAAAATCCTTAGCACAAAGGATATCGTAAACGGGGAGTATTTTTAAACCCAATATATTAATCAAGTGGCGTTTTTGGATCAGGATACTACTGAAAACCTCACTTTTTTTGCGTGTTTTAATGCCAAAGCAGATTCCAAAGGTCCTGGTATCATCAATGCTTAAATGTTTAACAAGGAAATTTTTTAACGCTAAGCCCTCGTTACAATTGTCTTCCACCTGAAAGTTAAGTTCGTTGGCCGCATGCCGCATATTGATCTCAAATTCTTCGAGCAGGCCATTCCAAAGGTTTTTATCTTTTTCATCAATTCCTTTTATAATAATGGTTTTCCAGGAGGTACAGCACAGCTGACCAAGTTTGGTATCTAAACAAAGCTGGCAGAGTTTCTTTAAAAATGGAATGCTGAACAATTCATCACGCCTATAGATTCCCAACCAATATTTGTTGTTATAACGGTTTAAGCCTTCGTAATAAGGTAGGTTAAATGAAGATAGCGATACGGTGTTTTCAGCAGGCTTAAGAATGAAATTGTCCTGATCTAAAAATGAAAAGAGTTCTTCACCATTGGCTTGTGGATTATCTACAAACTGTGACTGATTGTTTTTGATAATACCCTCCAGTACTTTGGTAACCTGCGCAATATGGTTGGTGTAACAAAGCTGATTCCATTCATAGGTTACATTTGTTTTTGGAAACCGGATAATCAAGTGCCAATAATGTTCGGATTGTGAAGAGGCAATCCAGTTGATATTACCCGTTAACATGGGCGTAAAACTTTGATCGCTATCGCAGATATTGACTTTAACGGAAGGTTTAAAGTCGATGTCGTCTAAAACATCTTTGTATACGCCTTCAGTAAGCCAGGTTTTGCGGATAAAAATCTCTTCAGCAGGATAAGAGCTGATAATATTCGGAAAATTATTGGTATCTACTTCATAATCGATCCCAAGCTTGTCCATTTCACCTGTAAATATGGCAATATTGTAGGTTGTGGTATCAATCAATAACTGCTGGCGGAGGCCAAAACGAACATATTGGATCCGTGCTTTTGTAGCTGCAACCAAGATGTTATACAGGTTGCCCGGTGATATGATTCCGCCTGGAAAGTTAATGATGATGGTTTGATACATGGTTTAGCTATTTAGAAGTCCAAATTCTACTACTGCCTTTGGAAAGTTTTTGTTTTCATGCCCTGGTCTGCATAATTTTAAAAGCGCAAACCTTTGGATATTAGTGAGTTTTCGCCACTGGTTTATGGAGAGCTGTAATGCTAATTCTGTGGCCTTTTCTTTTAGCATCGTAGGGATTTGATGTAAGTTTCCCCAATCGGGCAGGGGGTCGATTGCCAATGTGGTAGCTTGATTTCCGGTATATTTGGTAATCAGGCCAATCAGAAATTGATGGTACTTATCTGTTTGTTCCTGAGTTGAAACCGGTAGTAAAGCCAATTGGATTCTTTCTGATGGATGAAATTTGCTCCATTCTGCCAATTTTAGTTTTATTCCTGCTGCATCCATTTTAAAACGCACGATCATGGGGATGCAGCGCACATTTTCTTCAATAAAATCTTCTTCGAACTTAAAATATTCAATCCCTTTAAGGTTTTCAAATTCTGAAGGCTCCATTTTTACTTTCATCACTTTGTTTAATTTTAAATGTTCTTTAGCAATCTGTCGTCATTACCGCGGAGGCGGGAATCTTAAAGCTTATTGTATTACGATTCCTGGTCGTTTACTAATAACAATTTTCAAAAATCGATCTTCATTGCTAGGAGGAACGACGAGGCAATCTTTCCAACCTACGATAAAGATTGCTTCGTCGGCTGAAAAAGCCTTCTCGCAATGACGAGCTCCCTAGAAAAACCTGTCATCAGAAGCCCTTTATCTTTTTCTTAAAACTGACTGCAAGGGATCACTAACTGCAGAAATCTATCATTTCTCTACTAAAACCTGCTTAGGTTCCGTTTTTAATACATTTACAAAAGAATCTAATATGGCTTTCACCTCAGGTCTGCAGCTACCACAACCCATTCCGGCACCTGTGAGCTGGCAAAGCTGCAAATGATCTTTACAGCCATCTTTAATTTTGTTGATCAGGTTTCCTTCGCCAACACTGTTGCAGCTACATACGGTTTTGCCTATAATAGGTTCGGTTGTTTTGCCACTTCTTAACAATTGAAGCCGCTTTTCGCTCAACTCCATTTTGTTTTCGATCAGGTTACGGAACTCCAAAAACTCACTTTTATCGCCGATTAATATGGCCCCAACCAGCTTATCGCTGTGTACAATGCATTTTTTGTAGTAACGTTTGGCTTTATCTATAAAAACAATTTCCTCATAAGTAGGGTCATTGTTCGGTATTTCGGCCAACCCTAATGAACAGAGCTCTAAACTGTGCATTTTAAGGATATTCATGAGCAGGCTGCCCTGGTAAAATTTAGCAATATCTCCGCAAAGAAATCTCGCTACTATTTCGGCCTGTTGTTCTGCAGCTGCGGTAATGCCATACATCTGACCTTTAAATTCGGCAATTTCGCCAATGGCATAAATGTCTTTTTCGTTGGTTCTCAGGTACTCATCAACTACAACACCTCTTTTACATTCTATACCTGCTTCTTTAATCAGTTCGGTATTCGGAACGGTGCCTATGGCGATCACCAAAGATTCGCAATCGATCAATAAACCACTTTTTAAACGGATGCCCGAAATGCTTTTTTCTCCGATAATCCGGTCTACTTCATCATTGTAAAAAACCTCAATGCCCTTGCTTATCAGTTCTTCATGTAGTAATTGACTGCCCAATGCATCCAGCTGGCGACCCATTAATCTCGATATCCGTTGGATAATCGTCACTTTTGATCCTGTTTCAGCTAAAGATGTAGCCAATTCGATTCCCAATAAACCGCCCCCAACAATTACTACTTTCCCATTTGTGGTATCCACATGTTTTTTAAAACTGTCGGCATCATTACGGCTGCGCATGGTAAATATGCCGTTTAGTTTCGGGATATCTTTAAGCATAAAAGCCCTGCTTCCGGTGGCCAGGAGCAGAACATCGTAATGGTGGGTTTCTCCATTACTATCGGTAACGGTTTTGTTTTCTTTGTTTATTTTTTCGATACCTAACCCACGGTGCAATTTAATTCTATAATCGTTTTCCTCACTGTCGCTCATTTTAATGAGGTTATGCCAGGGTAAAGTGCCAATAATATAGTCGGGGAGAAGTACCCTGTTATAAAAAGGGAAATTCTCTTTGCTAAAGATCTCAATATCATCTTCGGTATTTAAAGCCCTGTAACTTTTAACAAAACCACAGGCACCAGCGCCAGCACCAATAACAATGATCTTTTGCCGGGATTTTTGATGTAGTTTTACTTCTATAGCACTAAATTTAAAATCGGGTTCTTTGCTTTGTGGGTCAACCAGGTTATTGGTGAGGTTATTCACCCGGTTTAGATCGCTTTTTAAGATTTTGCCCCAATGCATCGGCATAAAAACCACACCAGGTTTAATATCTTCCGAAAATTTTGCTTTTACACGAACATTTCCACGTAAACTGGAAATTTCAATAATATCGTTGTCCTTAATGTTCCTAGCTTCGGCATCAATCGGGTTAATCTCTAAAAAAGATTCGCTAATATGCTGGTTCAGTTTATTTACCTTGCCTGTTTTGCTTCGGGTATGCCATTGATCTCTGATTCTTCCGGTGGTTAAAATCAATGGATGTTCCGGCGTTAGAGCTTCCGATTGGTTTTGATCATCAAATGATAAAATATTGGCTTTTTTATCTGGTGTATAAAACTGATGATCGGTAAATAACCTGGCTGTTCCGAACGCCTTTTCTTGCTTCGGGTAAGGCCATTGAACGGCTCTTTTTTCTTTTAAAATCTCGTAATTAAGCCCGCTGATATCGATATTGGTTCCTTCGGTAAGGGCTGCATGCTCGTTGTATATTTCGGAAGCGCTTTTGAAATCGAAACCGTGATAGCCCATTTTTTTTGCAAACCGGCAGATAATTTCCGAATCTGGTAAGGCCTCTCCAGGTGCTTCTGTTACTTTGCTGAGGTAGGAGATGTAACGGCCAGCATTGGTCATGGTGCCTTCTTTTTCTACCCAGGCAGCAGCGGGTAAAACTACGTCAGCGTATTTTAAGGTTTCTACTTTGTTGCTAATGTCCTGAACAACCACAAACTTCGCTTTTTTTAATCCTTCTTCGGCTAAACGAACATCTGGCAGACTGATCAACGGATTGGTGCATAAAATCCATACCGCTTTGAGCTTTCCGATATTCAGTTCATCGAACATCTCTGTTGCGGTTAAGCCTGGTTTAGATTGTATGGTACCCAATGGGATCTGCCAAAATTTTTCGACCTCATTCCGGTGGCTTTCGTTAGCTAAAACACGGTGTGCAGGCAATAAATTACTTAAACCGCCAACTTCTCGTCCACCCATGGCATTTGGTTGCCCGGTGAGTGAAAATGGTCCGCTCCCAGGTTTGCCAATATGGCCGGTAATCAGGTTTAAGTTGATTAATGAAAGATTTTTATTGGTACCTACCACACTTTGGTTAAGCCCCATAGTCCACATGCTGATAAAACCTTTTGCATTGCCAATGTAAGATGCAGCCAAGCGGATATCACTTTCTTCGATGCCACAAATTACTGCTGCTTCGGCTACTGAGGTTTTGAAAACGGCCGCATGGTATTTTTCATAACCATTGGTACTGTTGATGATAAAATCAGCATCGATTTTTCCATCTTCAATTAAACATCTGCCGATGGCGTGGTGAAGGGTAATATCGGTGCCCGGATTGAGCTGCAGATGGACATTGGCAAGTGAGCAGGTCTGCGTTTTTCGAGGGTCGCTTACAATGATTTTTAGGTCTGGATTTTTTTGCTTTGCGGCTTCAACACGGCGCCAAAGGATAGGATGGCACCATGCTGGATTTGCGCCCGCAACAAAAATACAATCGGCAATTTCAATATCATCGTAACTGATGGGCACGGTATCTTCACCTAAGCTCATTTTATAACCAACAACCGCACTGCTCATACATAAGCGGCTGTTGGTATCGATATTATTGCTACCGATAAAACCTTTAATCAATTTGTTTACTACATAATACTCTTCCGTTAAACATTGCCCGCTTGCATAAAAAGCCACACTATCGGGTCCATGTTTTTTAATCAGTGCTTTAAAAACGGCTGCTGTTCTTTCCAGTGCGGTATCCCAGCTTACCCTTTGGAGTGGCATGTTTTTGTTGTAGCGCATCTCGGGGTAAAGCAGTCTGTCGCTTTTGTCATTCGCCGTGTAATGAAGATTCATGCCTTTACTGCACAACATGCCTTTGTTTACAGGGTGGCTTTTGTCTCCTTCAACAGTTATCCGCTCATGGATATCTTTATTTACCACAATACCGCAACCTACGCCGCAATAGCAGCATGTTGTTGTATTATTTAGCGATATATTCTTTTCTTCTTTCAATGATCAACGGTATTGTAGGTAGATTTTTACTTTTTGTATTGACTATTTGCTTGGTGTAAGTACAAGATCTTCTATTTCTGCGCTTTTCTGTGCCATAATGGTTCTGAAAATAAATACAGCAATGCCAATTCCGAGAATGATAAAACCGAGGAAAGTAAATGCACTGGTATAATCGATCAGGTCTTTTTGGATAGTATGCCCGTTTTCGATTACATTTTTAGTGGCATGATTAGCTTTGGCTTTAAACATAAATGCAATAAGCATAGCGCCGATATTTCCACCAGCACCTACAATACCTGCCACACTGCCAACTGCAACTGGATTAATGAAAGGAACAAGGCTGTAAGTTGCGCCGTTGGCCATTTTTAAACTTAGACCGAAAACGAACATCATAAAAATAGCCATTCCAATATTGCCCGATTTTGCGAACCAGATCAGACCGATTCCTTCTATCAAAAGTAACAGCGCAAGTAAAAGTGTTTTGCCATCAAATCCCCAGGTTTTGCCGATTTTATCAGCAACAATTCCGCCCAACGGTCTGGCGAAAACATTAATCCAGCCAAAAATACCTGCAACCATTCCGGCTATGGCAATTGTTGCGCCGAATGAATCGGTAAAAAAGATCGGTGCGAAGTTATCTACAGTAATTTCTACACCAAAACAAGCAGCGTAAGCAATGGTTAAAATCCAGGTGCGGTAATCTTTTGCGGCGATTAAAAATGTGTTTTTGGTGCTTTTTATGTTTTCGTCTTTTAAATCCTTAAAATCTCCCTGTGGGGTATCTAAAGTATAACGGTGATATAAAAAAGCACAGACCAAAAGCATAACACCAGGAAAAATCATAGCATAACGCCAGCTGTCTTCTGTGCTACAAAAGCCCAAAGCGGTAATGCCAGATGCAATTAATGGCATAAATAAATTGGCAGCACCACCACCTGCATTACCAAAGCCACCTGCTGTTGCATTTGCGGTTCCTTTAATGTTCGAAGCAAACATAATGGAGGTGTGGAATTGGGTAATTACAAATGATGCGCCGATTACGCCAATGGCCAAGCGGAAAAGCAAAAATGAAGTATAAGAATGGCTGGTTCCGATTAATAGTACCGGAATGGCACATAATACCAAAAGCCAGGTATAAATGAGTTTTGGACCAAATTTATCAATTAACCGTCCGATGAGTAAACGGGCAATTATGGTGGCTGATACAGATGCAATCTGAATGTTGCCCACCTGATCTTTAGTAAGGTGTAATTGTTCTCTTGCAATTTTCATTAAGGGGGCCATGCCGAACCAGGCGAAAAAGCAAAAGAAAAAAGTTAGCCAGGTGATGTGAAAGGTTTTCATCTGAACACCTTTGAGCGAAAATATATTTAATTTATCTAGCGGTTTAGTAATGGAGTTTAGTGTCATAACGGTCTGTTTAAGCATAAATAAATAAATGGGTTCTTTTAAAATTTATAGCCTAAGCCTACGCCGACGTTCCATTCGCCATTTTTGACTGCGGTTTTAGGGTTGTAGTATAGCGGTACCTGTAAGGCTACATGGCGAAAGGCTGTTGTTAAACCAAAACCAAGGTTAGGGGTGAGGGCTGCATTTTTTGGCGCTCCGGCAGCAACTTTATCTTCTTTAATTCTTAAACTGGGTAACAATCCCAATAAAACGGTGTAAGGTTTTTTGCTGAATTTGATGCTCGGGCCTGTACAGTTTATAAAAGCGCCGTGATCAACATATCCGGCAACGATAGTGCCATCGAATAAAACGGCTTTAGTTTGCGATTTAGCTGAAAAAAAGAACAAGGTAAGTGCAAGGCAGCCTGTAGCGGCTACATAATTAGAAATCTTCATGTCGGTTTGGTTTGGGTTAAATTTTTTAATCAGGAAAAGTTTAAATCTTACTGGGTCAGGTTAAGATTTTGGTGTTGTACCAATGTAAACAGTCCCGTTTTCTATCTTTACAGGATAGGTTTTTATTGCGCATTCATCGCCGCTTAAACATTCACCAGTGCTCAACGAGAATGTTTTTTTGTGGAAAGGGCAGGCTACCTTAGGTTCATCGGTAGCAGATCCAATCATTCCACGGCTTAATGCCATCTGTTTTTTATGCGGGCATTCATTTTGTGTGGCGTACCACTCATTTCTTCTGGTGAAATAGAAAAGTGCAATCTGATCTTCACCATGTTTTACGCATACGCCACCGTTCTCAATGGCATCCTCGACTCGGCAGGCTGCTAGCCAATTTGATTGTTCGTTCATGATTTTGGGTTTTATAAGTTTTGTAAAGATTATTGATTAAACTGTTTTCCATTCGGCTGTTCTTTTTTGTCCGCGCATCTCAACAAATTCTATGGTTGGATCTTTGTCTTCTGGCGCATTTACAAAATGAGAGAAGCGTTTTCTGATCGCAGGATTTTCTACAGCTTCCTTCCATTCGCATTTGTAAGAGGCAATTAAGTTTTCAATTTCGTTTTCCCATTGGGCGGCCATTCCTAAACTATCGTTGATGATCACATTCCGCAGGTAATCTATTCCGCCTTCCATTTTGTTCAACCAGGTTGCTGTTCGGGTAAGTGGATCGGCAGTGCGGATGTAAAACATTAAAAATCTATCGATATATTTAATGCAGGTTTCGCTATCTAAGTCTGTTGCCAGTAAAAGGGCATGTTGCGGTTTGCTACCTCCATTACCACATACATACAAGTTCCAGCCTTTTTCGGTAGCTATAATGCCAAAGTCTTTACTCTGTGCTTCTGCACATTCTCTGATGCAGCCACTTACAGCTGACTTGAACTTGTGTGGTGCACGGATGCCCCTGTATCTTTCTTCAATCTGGATGGCGAAACTCACGCTGTCGTGCAGGCCAAATCTGCACCAGGTACTACCTACGCAACTTTTAACCGTTCTTAAGCCTTTTCCGTAAGCATGTCCGCTTTCGAAACCTGCAGCAATTAATTCCTCCCAGATAATAGGAAGATCGTTAAGGTGTGCACCAAACATATCAATACGCTGACCTCCGGTAATTTTGGTGTAGAGGTTATATTTTTTAGCTACTTCGCCAATTACGATCAATTTATCGGGTGTAATTTCGCCACCCGGAACCCTTGGTACTACTGAGTATGAGCCGCCTTTTTGAATGTTGGCCAGAAAACGGTCGTTACTATCCTGGGCCACATCATTTCCTTTTTTAAGGATCATTTCATTCCAAAGACTTGCCAGAATCGATGATACCAATGGTTTACATACCTCACAACCGTCGTTTTTGCCTAAGGCATCTAATACTTCATCGTAACTTTTTAGTTCGTGGATATGAATAAGGTCAAAAAGCTCTTGTCGGCTATAGTTAAAGTGTTCGCAAATTACATTTTTGATATACTTACCTTGTGATTTTAAGGTATATGTCATCAAGTCTTTAACCATTGGTAAACAGCCACCACAGCCTGTGCCTGCTTTGGTACATTTTTTTAAGTCATCAATGTTTTCGCAAGAGCCATCTGCAACTGCCGAGCAGATATCACCCTTGCTAACACCTTCACAGCTACAGATCAATGCGCCGTCAGGTAAACCTGTAATTCTGGCTCCGCCAGCAGGTTCGCTTCCTCCACGCGCACCCAGAATCAGTTCTTCAGGGTTTTCTGGTAATACAATCCGGTTATTAGAGGTCTGCAACAGCAGGTTATAAGCTGTTGCATCTCCAATTAATATACCTCCTAAAAGGTATTGCCCGTCATTACTAACATTTATTCTTTTATAAACGCCTTTATGTTTGTTTTCGAAGATGATGGTGCGGCAGTCGGGTTCGGTAATAAAATTATCACCAAAACTGGCTACATCGATACCGATCAGCTTCAGTTTAGTACTCATGTCAAATCCTGTGAAGGTTTTATCGCCTTCGCAAAGGTTTGCAGCCAGCACTTCGGCCATTTCGTACCCTGGAGCAATTAATCCATAAATCATTCCATCGTACAAAGCGCATTCACCGATGGCAAAAATAGCTGGATCGTTGGTCTGCATTTTTTCATCAACAACAATACCACCCCGTGGACCAACCTCAATACCGCAGGCTTTTGCCAGTTCATCACGTGGTTTTATACCAGCAGAGATAACCAGCATATCTACATCTAACGCAGTATCATCACTAAACTTTAGTGCGGTAATACGGCCATCACCTTCAATACTTGTCGTGTTTTTATTTAAGTAGATCTGTAAACCAAGATCTGCGAGTTTAGATTTAAGCATATCGCTACCTGCAGCGTCAATTTGTCTTGGCATTAAACGCGGTGCAAATTCGATAATGCTCGTTTTTTCGATACCCAGATCTATTAATGCTTTGGCAGCTTCCAATCCGAGTAAGCCACCGCCGATAACTGACGCTGTTTTGGCTTTTTTGGCATAACCGCTAATCAGGTCAAGATCTTCAATGGTACGGTAAACAAAAACACCTTCTTTCTCGATACCAGGGATATTGGGAACGAAAGCACCAGAGCCGGTTGCAAATACAAGAATATCGTAATGATAATCAAGGCCATTGGCGGTGTAAACTTTCTGAAGTTCGCGATCTATTTTAACGATTGGATTATTTAAGAAAAGTGTAATGTTTTGCTCTTGATACCAGTTTTCAGTTGAAAGAGAAAGATCATCTGCTGTTTTTCCGTTAAAATATTCACTTAAATGAACGCGGTCATAAGCTCTGCGGGGTTCTTCGCCAAAAACGATAAGATTAAAAGAAGAGGTTTTTGATCTCAGCTTTTCGCAGAATTTATATCCCACCATTCCATTTCCTATTACGATTATTTGTGGTTCTTTCATAAATCTTAAAGGTATTTTGTGTTTTGTTGGTTTCTGTTGGTTGTTTTTTGTTTCGAATTATTTGTTTTGTTGTTTTTTCTTGATAATAATCCATTCAAAAATACATTTTTTTATATTTATATGATTTTTGATATTCAAATATAGATTATAATTCAATTAAAAGTTGTTATTGTGTGATTTTTATCATAAAAAATTTAATTTTTTAATAAATTTTCATCACTTTTATGTTTAAATAGTTAAATCATTAAAATTATGAATCAAAAAACTGACGATTTTGGACTTTTTATAATGGGTGGAGGTCCTGGAGATCCTGAATTGATCACTATGAAAGCTTTTAATGTGCTAAAAAGAGCAGAAGTTATTCTATATGATAACTTAAGTAATGAGAAATTGCTGGAAATTGCACCGAAAAGTTGCAAAATGATCTATGTTGGTAAACAACCTTATGGAAAATACACGCCACAAGAGAAAATAAATGAATTAATTGTCGAAAATGCCCAAAATTATCAGGTAGTGGTGCGTTTAAAGGGCGGAGATCCTTTTATTTTTGGCAGAGGCTTCGAAGAATTGATTTATGCAGAGGCCAGGGGCATCAAATGTCATTATATTCCAGGGATAAGTAGTATGCAGGGTGCAGGTTTTATTGATGTTCCTTTAACACACCGTGGCATTAGCGAAAGCGTATGGATACTTACCGGAACCAAGAAAGACGGAAGTTTAACCAATGATTTAAAGTGCGCCATGAAAAGTTCGGCTACAGTTGTTATATATATGGGTATGAAAAAAGTTGGCGAAATCTCTAAAGCTTATTGTGATGCAGGCCTGGGTAATATGCCTGCGGCAGTTATTCAGCATGCTACCCTGCCAAACCAAAAACAAGTGGTATGTTCAGTGCAAAATTTACAGGAATCTGCTGAACAAGCTGGCTTAACTTATCCTGCTATTATTATTATAGGTAATGTAGTGCAGGCTAAAGCTTATGCGAACTTAAATCAAGGAGAACTTTTATCAGCGTAGAAGGGTTCATTAGTTCATTTGTCCCTGATCATTACTGCATTGGTTAATAGTTTATAGATTCACAGTTGATTGCATATGCGATAACTAAAATCTTAACTCCCTTAAATCTTAATCGTCAGCCAAATAGATTACTGTCTAAACCTTATCAAAAAAAAGCCCACAAGGTTTAACTTGCAGGCCAATAATTAATATGGGTAGATTAATTTAAGGTCAATTCGATTACTGGGATTTCGAAGTCAGGTTTTTTCTTTGGTAGTTTTAATACCAGGGTATTACCGGTCGATTTTTGGGCATCAATCTGTATTTCAGAGTTGTCATGTAAAAACTGCGCGTATTTTGCCTTGTCTTTATATCCATCCAGTGTAATGTAGCCTGTATTTGGATATTCGAACAAATGCACATACAGTTTTTTGGTGTCGTTATTGTAAGTGAGTTTTACTCCTTCAAGCGCTTTAAATTCGGTTGGAGCGAAAGTACAGTGGTAAATGGATTTCGAATTGGCGTGCATCCAAAGGCCTAGACTATCTAAAGCAATATTTGCTCTGTTATCAAACTCGCCACGCGCGGTGGGCCCAACATTTAACAATAAATTTCCTCCATTGGCTACTGAAGTAATCAACAGATCTAATAACTTCCTGTTGCTTTTCCAGGTGTTTTCATCTCTGTGGTAGCCCCACGAGCCTGAAAAGGTTTGGCAGGTTTCCCAAATTTTGCCGCGGTATTTTTCTAATTCCTTCGGACTAACCTGTTCAGGTGTTTCGAAATCTGTACCATCTTCATAATCATTAAGATCCAGGCGGTTATCTACAATAATCTGTGGCTGCAGCTTTCTAATCTGCTTCAGTAATGCTACCGAACCCCAATCATCACGACCTTTACCATCTTTTCCCGGATAAGAGAAATCTGCCCAAAGAATGTCGATTTTGCCATATTTAGTAAGTAACTCAGTTACCTGATCGTATAGGTACTTGCGGTATTTGGTTATATCCCTGTTTTTATTTAATACCGCATACTGATCCTCATGGTCCTTATCAGGCCTTAAAGGATGGTACCTATCAACAGGAAAATCAGGGTGGTGCCAATCAATCAGCGAATAATAAAAGCCTACTTTTATACCCTCGGCACGGAAAGCCTCAACAAATTCTTTAACCAAATCTCTTTTGGCTTGTGTATTGGTTGCCTTATAATCAGTGAATTTACTATCAAATAAAGTAAAACCCTCATGGTGTTTAGTGGTTAACACAGCATATTTCATACCTGCTTCTTTAGCTTCTCTGGCCCATTTTTTAGGGTTAAATAAATCGGGATTAAACTGATCGAAGTATTTCTGATAGTTTTCATTGGTAATATGCTCATAATTTCTTACCCACTCATGACGGGCTGGCAGAGCATATAGGCCCCAATGGATAAACATGCCGAAGCGTGCATCAGTCCACCATTCCATTCTTTTCGTTTTTTGGGCAGCGGTTTCATTGCCCAATCGTTTTTGAGCAAGGCCAGGTAAGGTTAAGCCCAGTATGAACAAAGCTGATAAAATTGTTTTTCTCATTTTCGGTTTCTTTTGGTTAGTATATAATGTGCTAATTTACTGAGGTATATCCTTGTAAAATGGTGGAATATGAGCAAAATATTAAGTTAAATTGGTTTAAGTTTTAACGGGCAAGGTTGAGGTTCTTAAAACTTTGAAGGTAGTATTCTTGTTTAATTGACGGTGTTGTGAAACTTAATTTGACAAAAGAAACAATGAAAACTCAAAAAACTCCTGCCAAACAAAACAAACAACCAGGGATAGAGGCAAAGATGAATCCAAGGCCTGAAGTAATTAAAGCAGACTATAAGGGAGCGGGGAAACTGAATGATAAGGTTGCACTGATTACCGGTGGAGATAGCGGCATTGGTCGTTCAGTAGCAGTTCATTTTGCAAGGGAAGGTGCCAATGTAGCTATTGTTTATCTGGATGAGGATATTGATGCAAAAGAAACCCAGAAAATGGTTGAGGCTGAAGGTAAAAATTGTTTATTGATTAAAGGGGATGTTAAAAAGCCTTCATTTTGCAGAAAAGCAGTAGAAACAACGGTTAAAAAGTTTGGAAAGATCAATATTTTGGTAAATAATGCTGGCATGCAGGTTCCGCAAAAAGATCCAAAAAAGATCGACGATAAACAGTTGGAAGATACCTTCCGTACAAACATATTTGGTTATTTTTACTTTGCACATGAGGTGTTGGAGCATTTCCACGCAGGCGATACCATTATCAATACCACTTCGGTAACGGCTTATCGTTCTTCGCCAAATCTGATCGATTACTCTTCAACAAAAGGCGCAATAACTTCTTTTACACGTTCGCTCGCTACAAATTTAGCCAAAACAGGTATTCGGGTAAACGCAGTAGCACCCGGACCCGTGTGGACACCACTTATCGTATCCACTTTTGATGAAAAAAAGATTAAGTCATTTGGAGCTGAAACAGCCATGGAAAGAGCAGGTCAGCCCTCAGAACTTGCACCATCTTATGTATTCCTGGCTTCAGACGATGCTTCATTTATCACCGGACAGGTAATCCATGTAAATGGTGGAGAAGTGGTAAACGGTTAATTTCTTACCTTTAATAAAATTAAACCATTTCCATGGCATCAGATCCACCTAAAGATTGGCGTTTTAAGCTTCATGAAGTTATTTACGAATCGAATACACCTGCAGGTAAGGCATTTGATGTCGGTTTATTGATTGCCATATTTTCTAGTATTATTGTGGTAATGCTCGATAGCGTCATTGGTATCCATCAGCAATATGGCAAACTGTTTAATGTTATGGAATGGATTTTCGCTGCGCTTTTCACAGTCGAATATATTTTAAGATTGGTGAGTATCAGAAAGCCGATCAGTTATGTGATCAGTCCATTAGGCATTATCGATCTGATTGCATTGTTACCGTCTTACTTGAGCATCTTTTTTATTGGCGCGCAATCTTTACTGGTTTTTAGGGCACTAAGGCTACTTCGTGTTTTCAGAATATTCAAACTCGGACATTTTTTAACAGAGATTAATTTTTTAACCCAGGCGTTAAAAAACAGTGTAAGAAAAATCAGCATATTCCTGTTAACCGTTTTAACCATCACTGTAATTCTTGGCTCCATTATGTATTTGGTAGAAAAGCGCGAAAATGGATTTTCGAACATCCCCGAAAGCATTTATTGGGCCATCGTTACCATAACAACCGTTGGTTACGGTGATATTTCGCCCATCACGCCATTGGGTAAGTTTGTGGCCTCTGTAGTGATGCTGATCGGTTATGCCATTATCGCTGTTCCTACCGGGATCATTACCCACGATATTGCTGTTGCGGCCAGGCAGAAAAAAGAATTACCAGAATCTTGTCCGAGCTGTAGTAGGGAGGGGCATGATAGCGATGCCTTGTTTTGTAAATATTGTGGGTCTTCTTTGTTTAAATAAAAAATGCCAGATAATTATTAACCTGGCATCTTTATATAACGGAAATAAATTGGCTTATAACATTTCGCTATCTTCATCATCGTATGCATTCGGATCTTTATCCAGTTCTTCTATATCCGATTCGTTATAGTCATCGGTTTCTGTTTCATCATCCTCATCTTCTTCGTCTTCCGGACCTTCTATTTCCTCATTTAATTGTGTGCCTTCGCCATCAGCATATTGCACTTCATCATCTGTATATTCATTGTCTTCAGATGGCTCAGGAGTAGCGTGACCATCTGCCGCATTTCCTTCCGAACGGTTGATCTGGAACTGTTCGATGTTTTGAATTTCTTCTTCTGGTTGATTGTTTTCTAGATTTTCCATAGTAAAAGTCTTTTATAGTAGAACAGGTTCAGATCAGATTAAGTTTAGAGAAAATTTTAAATCTTAAACCACTGGTGTTGTAAGATTTTTAAAAGATGGATATGATTTGCTCAAACTTTTTAAATGTAAGAGGGGTTTTACTAATGCATTTACCTTAATTACTTATTATGAAAAACCATGGCAATACCAGGAAAATAGCAGTAGTGGGAATGATTATTTCGGCTGCTTCCTTTAATGCTGTTGCAAAAGCAGACTGGCATTATGCAAGATCACTTGATTACATTAATCAACAAGATAGTTTAACCACCGCGCAATTTTTGCAACAGGCGGCTATTGCCGGAATGAAAGAGGTATCGACCGGGAAACTTGCGGCAGAGAAAGCAACAGATCGAAAGATAAAGGCGTTTGGCCAGATGATGGTTGATGATCATACAAAGGCCAATGAAGAATTAAGGTCATTGGCGAAACTTAAGAAAGTAAACTTGCCAATGAGTAGGCCGGAGGGTGAACTACGACCAGATGGCAGGGTAGATTCATCACCTGAAAACATGAAAGATACCTCGCGAACCAAAAATGCCGAAGGTGAGGCAGGTAATACTGGTCTGGCTAAAAAAAATGCGAATGGTGCTACTGAAACTGGCGTGACGAATGCGATTGAAAAATTAAATAATTTAAGCGGGGCTTCATTTGATAAAGCATATATCGAGATGATGGTTATTGATTATCAAAATGCAGTTGCACTATTTGATAAGGCATCGAAATCTACCGATAGTGATGTTAAAGCATATGCAAATAAATATTTACCAATATTGAAAAAACATTTAAAACATATTAAAGCCCTGGCTAAATAATAGCTTTACGTTATTTAGCATTGTAAACTTGCCTTTATATTCTTCTAAATCGATTTATATTGGTTTGATAAGTTTAAATAATTAATATATTTGTTTATCCCTAACCAAATATATGTCTCCAATAAACCATGATGCAGATGTAGAATTGTTCATCCGTTTACAACAGGATGACCATGCCGCATACGCAGAAATTTATGGTAAGTACAGCAGATTATTATATACACATGCTTATAAAAAGGTAGGCGATAGAGAATTGGCCAAAGATTTAGTGCAGGATTTATTTACTACGCTTTGGGTAAAACGGCATGAAATTATCATAAAAACTGCTCCATCGGCGTATCTATATACTGCGCTTAGAAACCGCGTTTTGGATCATGTTGCACATCAAAATGTTGCTTCTGGTTATGTATCTTATTTAGAAAACTACACACTCGAAACAAATGATTTAACTGATCATTTAATCAGGCATAAACAATTAATGCAGCTTATTGAGCAAGAAATTGCTGCCTTGCCAGAAAAAATGCGTCAGGTTTTCGAATTGAGCAGGAAAGAACATTTAAGCCATAAGGAAATTGCGGCCGAACTCGGCATTTCAGAGCAAACGGTTCGGAAACAGATCCAGAACGCACTTAAAATTATGCGCCCTAAACTGAGTGTTATTTTCGCTTTGATTTTTTTATTCGAAAAATAATTGTTTTTTTCTACCCCATAAGGTTTAGTCGCCCGTCTATAGTTTAATGAGCATAAGAAAGGTGTTCAATAAACCAATGCAAACTAACCAAATTCAAGATTTACTTAAAAGATATCTCGCAGGCGAATGTACCGAAGAAGAAAAAGCCTTGGTAGAAAGTTCCTATCTGGATTATCATGCCGATGGCTTTCCTTTAACTGAACATGAAATAGCTGATGATTTGGCGGCAATAGCAGCCAACCTGCCAAAAGAGAAGCAACCCAAAGTCTTTTCATTATTTAAAAAGATGATTGCTGCGGCGGCAGTACTGGTAATTGTGGCTTCCATCGTAATTTATTTTGCTATCCGCCCAAAAAATGAATTTACTGCGAAAATAGCCAATCCTGCGGAAAAGATTTTGCCAGGTACAGATAGGGCCATTTTAACTTTGGCCGATGGGCGTAAGATTATTCTCGATAAAAATGCATCCACATTAGTTTTAGATAGCCTTGCTGGGATACGCATCAAAAAAACAGCCAAAGGAGAACTGGTTTACGAAGTGTTGGATGTTGAAAAAAACGAAACCAATTTAAATGCCTTTAACACGATAGAAACGCCGCGTGGCAGTCAGTACAAGATTATACTGCCTGATGGTACTAATGTTTGGTTAAACGCATCATCATCTTTAAAATATCCTGTAATTTTTGATGGTAAGAAAAGAAATGTAGAACTAAGTGGTGAAGCTTATTTCGAAGTTTATAAAAATAAAGAAATGCCTTTTGTGGTGCATACCCAAACACAAGATGTTCAGGTATTGGGAACACATTTTAATATCAATGCTTACCCTGATGAAACAGAAACTAAAACCACCTTATTAGAAGGAAAGGTATTGGTGAGCAAAGGTGCTGAAAGTAAAATGATGAAACCGGGCGAGCAGGTAGTCAACTTTAATCAATCGAGGATTTTAGAGCTGAGTACAATGACGGATGCTGCTGAAAGTATCGCCTGGAAAAACGGTTTGTTTTTGTTCAATCATAATAACTTATACTCCATAATGAACCAGATTTCGAGGTGGTACGATATCGAAGTTGATTATGAGGGGGATTTTAACAAGCAATATTATAGCGGAACGATTTCGCGGTTTGGAAAAGTTACCGATGTACTAAGAACAATGGAATTAACCGGTTCAGTGAAATTTAAAATTGTAGGGAGGAGGGTCGTTGTTATGAAATAAGCCATACTCAACCGGCTTAAAAAAGACCCGAAGTGTTTTGAGCCACTTCAGGTCGATTGGACAAGCCAAAAATGCAAATCAAATAAACCTATTTCGACACAAGTTACATTTAACTTACTAACCAAATGTATAAATTTTTTAACACAACTACATGCTGTGGGCAACCCCTCATGTCATTTAAATTTCTCATCCGCATGAAATTTATATTGATTTTAATGTTTGCTTTTGCGGTACAGCTCAATGCAAGTACCCATGCTCAAAACATCAATTTAAGCGTAAATAATGCCTCTATCGATAAAGTTTTAAAGGCCCTGCATTTGCAGAGCAATTATAATTTTTATTATGAAGATGCGCTGATTAAATCTGCCAATCCCATTACGCTAACCGCCATAAACGAACCTTTTTTAAAAGTTTTGGAGAAATGTTTTGCAGGACAGCCTTTTACCTATGTAATCGAACAAAGAACAATCGTATTACGTAAAAGAAATACGAATCCGCTAGCCGAAAAAGATGAAATTATCATAAAAGGTAAGGTATTGGATGAAACCAATCAGGCCATTCCGGGTGCTACGGTAAAAATTAAAGGCGGTACACTAACAGTTGCTACCAATCCAAATGGAGAATTTACAATCAAAGCGCAGGAAGATGCAACTTTGCTGATCAGTTTTATTGGTTACGATCCGCAAGAAGTGCCCGTCGAAAAAAGAAAAAATTTAACAATTATCTTAAAGCCTGTAAACAATTCTTTAAATGAGGTTGTGGTAGTAGCTTTCGGACAGAAACAGAGAAAGATTGAAACCTTGGGTGCCCAGTCTACCTTAGATGTAGAATCGCTAAAACAGCCAGTAGCCAATATCTCTACCGTTTTAGCAGGCCGTGTTTCAGGCCTGGTAGGTGTTCAAAGAAGTGGGGAGCCAGGCAGAGATGGGGCAGATTTATGGATCAGGGGCGTAATTACAACGGGCAATAATACGCCGCTTATTTTGGTTGATGGTGTAGAAAGGGCTTTTAGTAATATCGATCCGAATGATATAGAGAGCTTTTCTATTCTGAAGGATGCATCTTCTACATCTGTTTATGGTGTTAGGGGTGCAAACGGCGTAATTTTAATCACAACCAAAAGAGGTAAAGCCGGACGCACAGATATTAATTTAGATTATTACCAGGGGCTTACCCAATTTACGCGTGTACCAGAAACAGCAGATGGTGTAACCTATATGCAAATGGCCAATGAGGCCAATACTACGAGAGGTGGAAATCCCATTTATTCTGAAGACCTCATCAACAAAACGTTTACACAGGTAGATCCCTATTTATATCCAAATGTGAACTGGTTTGACGAAATTTTTAATGATTTTGGCCACAACCGCAAAGCAAACTTGAGTATTAGAGGCGGAGGAGAAAAATCTACCTATTATGTTTCTGCAGGTTATTATGATGAAACAGGTTTGTTTAAAACAGATGGGTTACAGCAATACAACTCTTCTATTAAATATTCGAGGGTGAATTTCAGCTCAGCTTTAACCTTAAAAGCAACCAAGAGCACCACGATTGATTTAGGAATTAAAGGCTGGTTATCTAACGGGAATTATCCTGGTACAGGTACTAGTGATATTTTTGCGAATTCGCTAAGAACATATCCAATTTTGTATCCGGTAATGTATCCGGATAATAGAGAACCCTTTTTATCTACTGGTGGTGGATTATACAGTTCATACGGGTTACTTACCAACAGAGGCTATTCTACCACCTATGAGAATCAGATCATGTCTGATATTAGAGTTACGCAAGATTTGGGTAGCCTTGTTAAGGGTTTGTCGTCGCATTTATTATACTCATTTGATGCGACCAACACCAATACACTTGCCAGGGGGAAAACGCCGACAACTTATTACGCAACTTCAAGAAATGCAGCTGGTGATCTGGTTTATAGCAGCATTAACCCTGGTCAGGATTATCTTTCGTTTTCAAGATCAAATGGGGGTAGTCGCCAGTTCTACTTGGAAGGTGCAATCAATTATGCCCGTACTTTTGGAAAACATAAATTAGGTGGACTTGCCCTGTATTACCAAAGTGATAAGGTGAGTGCTACGGCTGGAGATTTAATCGGTTCTATCCCTTACCGGAGTTTAGGAGGAGTGGGAAGGGCCACTTATTCTTATGATGACCGTTATTTGGCCGAAGTTACCTTTGGTTATAACGGAGCCGAAAATTTTGCTCCTCATAAACGTTATGGTTTCTTTCCATCTTATGCGGTTGGATGGGTAATTTCTAACGAAAAGTTTTATGGTAATGCTAACCAGGTCTTCCAATTGATAAAACTGAGAGCTTCTTATGGAACTGTAGGAAGCAGTAACATTGGAGGAAGGCGTTTTTCTTACATAGGAACAGTAGGTAATACAACTGGTGCATATCAATATGGTCAGGTTAGAGGGGATAATGTGCTTCAGGGAATAGATATTGCCGATTACCCGGTAGATGCCACCTGGGAAACTGAAAAAGATTTAAATCTGGGCTTAGAACTTAAAACCTGGAACAATGCGCTGAGCCTACAGTTTGACGTATTTAGCCGTAAACGTGATAATATTTTTACCGTGAGAAAAGGTGTTCCTGATTTTGTAGGCGTTAGAAATAACCTGTTGGGTAATTTAGGTAAAACGGAGGCAAAAGGAATCGATTTTACAGGGAATTTTGATAAAAATTTCGGTGTTTTTTCAATGTCTTTGCAAGGTACGTTTACCTATAATAAAAATAAAGTGATCGAAGATGATTCGCCTGTCCCAGCATTTCCTTGGCAGGAATCAAGAGGCCGATCTGTTTTTACAAGAACAGGATACATTGCCGATGGATTTTATACACAAGCAGAAATAGATAACCCTGCAGTAGCCAGAACTACTGGCGTAGTGCAAGCCGGTGATCTGAAATTCAGAGATTTAAATGGTGATGGGGCCATCAATGCCGACGATCGGACATTCATTGGTAAAGATCAGGTGCCTCAGATATTATATGGTTTTGGTGGAACATTTGGCTATAAAGGCTTTTCGTTAGGCGCGTTTTTTCAGGGTACGGGATCAGTTGATTTTTATTTCGCGAATGAGTTTATGCCATTTAGAAACGGTTCGGCAAAAGGAAGTTTATATGCCAATGTATTAGATCGCTGGACCCCTCAAAACCCAAGGCAAGATGCTTTTTACCCGCGTCTTTCATATGGTGCAGATATCAACCAAAATTATGCTACAAACAGCCACTTTTTAATCAATGGACGTTTCCTCAGGCTTAAAACCCTGGATTTCGGCTATACCTTTAAAAAGGAAGCCATTTCATTTATGGGTTTGCAGAAACTCAGGCTGTATTTCATCGGTTATAACCTCTTTACCATAAGTCCTTTTAAATACTGGGACCCTGAGTTAGGAGGTGGTACAGATTCCGGACCCAGAAGTTCTGGGACTTCCTATCCCAATATCAAAACCTACAGTTTAGGTGTAAGTGCTACTTTTTAATTTTAAAATCCTTAGGATATGAAAAGAAATATATTTTTAAAAGCAGCTCTCATTTTAGTGTTGATCTGCTCTTTAACCGCCTGTAAAAAATTCCTCGATCAGGTACCTGATGACAAACAGACCATTGATGATGTTTTCAAAAAGAAAATTGAATCTGAGAAATATTTGGCTGGAATTTACACCTATATCAAATCAAACAGCGATTGGAATCTAGGAAGCCCATGGGAAGGTTTATCGGATGAGGCTGATGTAACCTACAACGATTATCCAACTTATTCGATGAATTTGGGCAACTGGGATAAAAACCGTGGAGATTATAATTTATGGATCTATTATTATCAGGGGATCCGCAGGGCATCTTATTTTATGCAACGTGTACCCGAAAATCCCGAAATCGAACCACAATTAATTAAACAGTACGTAGCCGAAGCAAGGGCATTAAGGGCCTATTTTTATTCTTGTCTCATTGCTCAATATGGGCCTGTAATCATATTACCAGATCTGCCTATTCCACCAGATGCATCTATCGAAGATTTTAGTTTTCCAAGAAATAGCTATGATGAATGTGTCAATTATATTGTTTCAGAACTGGATAAAGCCATTGCAGATTTACCCGTTTCGCAGGGCAATACCCGCGAGTTTGGAAGATGGAAAAAAGGAATGGCCCTGGCCGTTAAATCACGTACCCTGTTATATGCAGCAAGCCCTTTGTATAATGGGAACACCGATTATGCCGGTTTTAAGAATTTGGATGGAAAGGTGTTGATCAACCAGACATTTGATGCGAATAAATGGAAAAGAGCTGCTGATGCATCAAAAGAGCTAATAGATATGCCTGATTATAGTTTGTATAAAGAACTGGATGCAGGTGGAAATATTAAACCTTACGAATCGCTTAAAAACCTTTGGCTTAAAGATTGGAATTCGGAAGTTATTCTTTGCCGGTTGGTAGATGATAAACTGTATTCCATTGATAAAAACGGTTCGCCTTATATTCTGGGCGGATGGTCGTCCTGGGGAGCCACACAACAGGCGGTTGATGCATTTTTTACAGCAAACGGAAGATCGATAGATGATCCGGCTTCAGGTTATACCGAAGTTGGAACTACTTCCACTGCGAATAATTACTATGCAGCAGGCACTTCAAACATGTATGTGAACAGAGAACCTCGTTTTTATGTCAACATTACTTTCAACTTGAGCAAATGGATCAATAATGCCAGTAATAACAATAGCGGAACCGGACCATCACCAATAACGATTCAATTGTATAAAGGTGGGAATAGTGGTCAGTACACAGGGCGCAACTGGTCTAGAACAGGTTATGTTGTTCGTAAGATGGTTAATCCAAACAGCAAAGTAGGACCCGATCAAATTGCGGACAGAGCAGAAATCATTTTCAGGTTAGGCGAAATCTACCTTAATTATGCTGAAGCACTGAACGAGTATACCCCAGGAAATGCCGATATTAAAAAATACATTAACCTGATCAGAGAACGTGCAGGAATTCCTCAATATGGTTCGGCAGCCAATCAGGTACCGGAACCTACAAACCAGGCGGCCTGGCGAGATGCCATTCGGAAAGAAAGAAGGGTTGAACTGGCTTTTGAGAGTTTTCGGTATTTTGATACCCGTAGGTGGAAAATAGCAGATCAAACAGATGGCGGACCTTTTTATGGAATGGATGTTAATGCCACAACCTCTGCTGATTTTCAAAAAAGAGTAGTATTTGAGAATAGAGTCTTCTTGAAGAAAAACTACCTATGGAACATCATTCAATCAGAATTGAACAAAGACAAAAAACTTGTAGGCAACCCAGGCTGGTAATCCAATTTTAATAGATCATAAAATGAACAGAATATTTAAAAACAAATATGCTATGGGCATGCTTTGCCTGTTATTCTTATTCTCTTGTAAAAAGGATCGGATAGATAATGTAACCACAACCATCACACAGCCAACACTTAGTGCGCCAGCAAATAATATGGTAATAAACCTGAGTCCCTCGAGCAATGCGGTAGTTACGTTTGAATGGAACGCGGCAACAACGGGGAATTATACCTTAGCATTTTATAAAGTTGTTTTCGATAAAGAAAGCGGCGATTTTTCAAAACCAGTTTATACAGGGATTCCCGCAAAGGTAGGCGTCGATAATAAATTGTCATTATCTCACAAAGAAATGAACAAAATTGCGGCTGCGGCTGGTATTTTCGAATTAGCCAGCGGTAAGGTTAAATGGCAGGTTATCGCTTCTAATGGTGTTATTGCGGCTACTTCTGGTGCTGGTATAATCGAACTGAAACGTCCGGCTGGTTTTGCAGAAAACCCTGCTACTGTTTTTATAACGGGTGCCGCAAGTGAGGGAGGAACAGATTTAACTAAAGCACAGCCTTTCAAAAAAATATCAGATGGTGTGTTCGAAATCTATACAGCCTTAAATGCTGGCAGTTATAAATTGGTTGATAAGATTACGGGATCAGCATTAACTTTCGTTATTGATGCCGGTGTGATAAAACAAGGAACAGAAGTGGTCAGTCCGGCTACCGCTAAAACAGTCTACCGCATCAATCTCGATTTCAATAAATCAGCAGCAACCTTTACCGAAATTCAGTCGGTTGGTTTGTGGTTTTCGGGTTATAATAAAATTCAGAACACTTTAACTTACGATGCCGCAGGAGTTTGGAAAGCGACAGATGTACCCATTGTTTGGAAAACAGAATCCTGGGGTAAAGATGAACGCTATAAATTTAGGGTTACTGAAAAAGATGCAGCTGGTACAGTAACGGTTAAAAACTGGGGTAGCTCGGTTAAGGATAATGTAAGGGCAACATCTTCTAGTCCGGCAAGTTATTTTTTGCTAAAAGAAGTGGATAATTCGCAATACGATTATACCTACAAATTTGCAGCAGAAGCACAGAAAACAGATATCGAGTTCAGGCTGCAATCGACTGCCGATTACACCCATAAAGTAACTTTTAAATAAAATTCACGGCGGTTTTTCGATACGATTAACCGCCATAACTTTCCATGCCATGAAATTATTTTCGAAATATATAATACTTAGCGGGCTGCTTATTACGATTTGTTTTTTAGCCTGTAAAAAAGATAAAACCTCGGTAACGCCACCAGAACCTGTTGCACCACCGGTAGAGGTTGATTGGGCAAAAGCTGCTGACGATGCGCAGCTTGCACTGGATGTTCAATTTTACAACACCAGCCAAAACTATTATAACCAAAACAACGATGGTAATGTGGGCTTTAATTATTGGTGGAATGCCCATGCCCTGGATGTACATGTTGATGCCTACAAAAGAACAAAAGATGCCAAGTATCTTGCTAAAATGAAAGCTTTGCTAAAAGGTTGTTACGTTAAAAATGGCAATACCTACAAAAATACTTTTTACGATGATATGGAATGGTGGGCATTGGCCTGTTTAAGGGCTTATGATGCAACTGGAGATATTGAATACAAGCAGGCTGCAGATCAGCTTTGGGGCTGGATCAAAGTAGGGTGGACTACGGTAAAAAACGGGGGGATTATGTGGGCATCAGGCTCTGCAGATTCAAAAAATGCTTGTTCCAATGCCCCGGCAGCTATTATTGCTGCCAGAATGTACCAATTGGATAAAAAAGCTGATGATTTGGAATGGGCAAAAAAGATTTATACCTGGATGAAGGCCTATTTAGTTGAACCTGCACGAGGGGTGGTTTGGGATGCCTATGGAAATACCAGCGAAGGCGCACTATATACCTATAATCAAGGTACATGGCTTGGTGCTGGTTTAGAACTTTATCTCATTACCAAAGATCAAACTTATTTAGACGATGCCGTTCGGAATGCAAATTATATCATGAACGATGCAACCAAATTCTCGCCAAACGGCATTTTAAAAGGCGAAAACTCTGGTGATGGCGGTCTTTTTAAAGGGATTTTTATCCGATACATGGCGCAGCTTTTATTAAAAAAAGCAGTTGATGATTACACCAAACAGCTTTACTTAAAGTATTTAAAAAACAATGGTCAAAGTTTATACACTAAAGCCCTCCGAACGCCAGAGAATATGTTTGGATCTGATTGGGTGAGTAAACCCAGTTCGAAAACCGGAGATTGTTCAGTTCAACTGAGCGCTATTATGCTGCTCGAAACATTGGACGAACTGAAAAGAGCAGGCATTGTACAATAATTTAATTGAATATACGTGAGCAAAAAAATCAAAATATTATGTACGCTCTTAATGTTGCCTGCAATATTGTTTGCAGGTAACATTAGCTTAAAACCTGTATCTACCTATCCTTTACCGTCAATTTATACAAAATCATTTATATTTAATCTGGCAGTTTCGGACATAGATATTCCGGTGGTTAATTATACTGAAAAATATGATTATGTCCATTTTTTGATGGCTGCAGAAACGGCTGAAGTGACCGTTTCTTTATCCGATGAAGATATTACAACATATAATATTAGTCCTAAAAAATTAAATATTAATGCCAAGTCCAAGGCAAAACAGTTAACCTTTACCATCCGTAAGGGAGATTACCTCATCGTTAAGATCAACAAAAAGAAGGAGCTCGTAATTGTGGCCGATGCTCAGGTTAAAAAGAAGCCAAAGTCGAGCGGGAAAGGTATTTTTAATGTGCTAGAGCCGGTTTATCATGCAGATTCGACTGGTAAAACTTTAACAACCAACTCCATACAGAATGCCATAAATGATGCTTCAGCCCATAAAAATGGGACTGTTTACATTCCAGCAGGTGTATATAAAGTGGGTAATATTGAACTTAAGAGCAATACTAACATTTATCTGGAAGAAGGAGCGGTACTGCTTTTTTCGGGCAAAGCCGAAGATTATACCATAAATGCAAGAAAAGATTCTCAGAAAAGAAACATTACCTGGTGGATTTATACCAAAATGGATGCTAAGCACATTAAATTATTTGGCAACGGTACTTTAGATGGTAATGGCAAATTTGCCACAGAAAAGGGAAAAATCGGAAATCACATCCTTGCTATAATGGGTGCCGAGGATTTTGCCCTTGATGGATTGATTATCCGTAATTCTGGTGCCTGGGCAATTATTCCAACACGGTCTAGAAATGTCGTATTGAAAAACTTCAAACTCTTTAACCGGTTCGATATGGGCGAAAACGATGGTGTAGATGTTATCGAATCCGAAAATGTGTTGGTTAAACATGCCATTGGTATCGCGCTTGATGATCCTTTCTCTACAAAAACCTGGGAACAAAATACCGATCTCTGCAGAAATTGGCCAGGTAGCCCAAAAGCACAAAAGAATATTGTTTTTGAAGATTGTATTTCGTGGACTTACTGTTACGGCTTTAAGATCGGGCAAGGCGTAATGCAACCACAAAGCAATATCAAGTTTAAAAACTGTGTGGTTTACGATGCTGCCGTGGGCATTGGGATTCACCATAAATGGGGAACTGCTTTTGTTAAAAATGTAGTTTTCGATGGGATTGATATCGAAAGGTTGAGTTATCAAAATGACGACCACAGAACCTGGGCCATATTTTTTATGCAAAATGGCGATAAGAAAGGAAGCGGGCCTATTTCCAACATCACAGTTAAAAATATTGTGGTTAGAGATGCAGGTAAATCTCCTGGTAAAATTAAAGGAGTAAGTGAAGTAAATTGTATTAGTCGATTAATATTCAGTAATATAAAAATGCCTGGTTTAAGCTTGCCTGCCCAAAATTTAAAAGAATTAAGAATGACAGATATTGCTTTTGCTGATGACATCAAAGTATCAGCCCGATAACATAATAAATTAAACCAATGAAAAAGATTAATTTAATTTTTCTAATTATTGCCTCTATTTCAATTTGTACACAAACCTTTGCTCAGAACAAATATTTTAAAGATTGGCCAAAAGGTACTGCTCCATTAGAAATAGGGAACAAATTAAGCAAACACTATTTAGAAACGCCACATACCAATTTTGGTTTTCCAACACCTCCAGGCTCAATCACTTACTCAGAGGTGTGTGCTTGGTATGGTGCGCTAAAATTCGCCTCAACTATAGGCGATAAAGCAATGGCAGATAAGTTAGAGCAGCGTTTCCGGCCTTTATTATATGAGAAAAAGAACCTTCAGCCCAGGCCAGATCATGTTGATCCCAATATTTTCGGTTCATTGCCATTAGAACTTTATATTCAATACAAAATTCCTGTGTATTTAGACATGGGAAAATGGTTTGCCGATCAGCAATGGACAATGCCTGCAAAACCAAAACCGGAATATAGCGCATTGTTGGATAAGGGTTTGTCGTGGCAAACGCGTATGTGGATAGATGATATGTATATGATCACCAATATTCAGGCTCAAGCCTATCGTGCTACAGGCGACCGGAAATACATTGACCGGGCAGCGCATGAAATGGCGGTTTATTTAGATTCGATTCAACGCCCAAATGGATTGTTTTACCATGCGCCCGATGTGCCTTTTTTCTGGGGAAGAGGAAATGGTTGGATGGCTGCGGGTATGACTGAGTTGTTAAGTTCGCTACCGAAAGATAACCCCGACAGACCAAAGATATTGAAAGCCTATCAGACCATGATGGGCAGTTTAAAGCAATATCAAACCGAAGATGGGATGTGGTTGCAGTTGGTTGATGATGAGGCCAGTTGGCCAGAAACATCAGGCAGTGCCATGTTTACTTTTGCCTTTATTACCGGTATGAAAAAAGGCTGGTTAAAAGAAGAAGAATTTGGTCCATCGGCTCGCAAAGCCTGGATTGCGTTAACCAAATACATCAACACCAACGGAGATGTGAGAGAAGTTTGTCAGGGTACAAATAAAGAAAATAACCGGCAATATTATTTAGACCGCCAAAGAATTACCGGAGATATGCATGGTCAGGCACCTGTATTATGGTGCAGCTTTGCATTGTTAACAAAATAATAGATGTATCAGATATGAGAAATATTGTTTTGGGGGTAGATATTGGCGGGTCGCATATTACGGCTGCGATCATCAATTTAAAAAATAGAACTATAGTGGAAAATACCTGGCGGCGTGATCGAATTGATGCAAATGGTACAGCAGACGAAATATTAAACGGCTGGGCAAATACCCTACAACATTGTATGGCCGCCTATAATGTTAAACCAGCGAAAATTAAGATTGCCATACCCGGACCTATGGATTATAAAAGCGGAATCTGTTTAATTAAAGACCAAGAAAAGTTCCGATCGCTTTATGGTTTAAATATCAAGCAGTTATTGGCAGAAGAAATTAATTTTGAAGCAGATAAAATCAGCTTTTTGAATGATGCGGCCTGTTTTTTAAAAGGAGAACTGTACAGCGGTAGTTTATACGGTTTCGATAAAGCAATTGGTTTAACATTGGGAACAGGCTTGGGCACATCTCACATTGCAAGAGGCAAAGCGCGCGATTCTGATTTATGGAAAATGCCGTTTTTAACTGGAATTGCTGAAGATTATATTTCTACACGCTGGTTCGTAAAACGATTCTACGAATTGAGTAACCTGCAGATTACGGATGTTAAAGATTTGATTGATAACCATTCAAAATCTCCTTATTTTGATGTTATTTTTCGCGAATTCAGTTACAATCTGGCTAAATTCATATATAAGTTTATTAAAAAGAAAATGCCTGTAGCTGCTGTAATCGGAGGGAATATTGCACTCGCTGAAGATTATTTTATGGAAGAAACCCGTAAACAGCTGGCCGAAATGATGGGCTATAGTTTCCCTGTTAAAAAATCAACGCTAGGTGAAAAAGCAACCCTGTTAGGTGCCAGTGCAAGTACGTAATTTATTAGAATAAATGAATAGAAGAAAAGCAATAAAAGGATCGCTTGCCGTGCTTTCATCAGCATTGCTGGTTAAATCAGGCTATGTATATGCTTTAAGCCTCCAGGTTAACAGCGATTCATCAGATCCCAGGGTTATAAATGCAGGGATTGGCGGAAACAATACGACAGATCTTTTAAATAGGATTGACCAGGATTGTTTAACAAAACATCCTAAATTAACCATTTTGATGGTAGGTACCAATGATATGAATAGTGTTAAACATGTACCAATTGCTCAATATGAAAATAATTTAAGCACTTTGGTGAAAAAAATAAAATCTTCAGGAAGCAAAGTATTACTGATGACGATTTTGCCTATGTATGCTGAGCATTTACTTACCCGTCATCCTGCTTCATTTTATGAGCCAGAAGGAGTACAAGGAAGACGCAAACAGGTAAATGATGTGGTCAGAAAAGTTGCTGATCAGCAAAAAATTGATTTCCTTGATTTAGGCCATCGGTTTTCAGCCATCGGAAAAATAGGAACAGATAAAGATTCATTGATCCAGAATGTAGCAAACAGCAATAAAACTGATGGTATACATCCAACGGCGAATGGGTATCGGTTTATTGGCTTGAGTGTTTACGATTATATTATCGACCATCGGCTGCCGAAAACAGATATTGTTTGTTTCGGAGATAGTATTACCAAAGGAGACGGAACGATAGATAGAGACAGTTATCCAGCATATTTAAAGAAACTTTTAACTCAAGAATGATATGGTTATATCAATTAAGAAAATTTTGATCTGTTTTATTGCATTCAGCTTTTTTATGTCGGTAATGGCCCATAGTCAGCTAAAAAATGAACATCAGGCAGATATTGTGATTTATGGCGGAACGTCAGCCGGCATAATTGCTGCTGTACAGGCTACTAAAATGGGCAAAAGTGTTATTGTAGTTTCACCCGATTTGCATCTGGGCGGTTTATCTGCCTCAGGTCTTGGCTTTACCGATACAGGTGATAAATCCGTAATTGGTGGTCTCGCCAGAATATTTTATCAAAAGGTTTATCAGCATTACCAGCAAGCTAGTGCCTGGAAATGGCAGAAAAAAGAAGAGTACGGTAACAAAGGACAGGGCACACCCGCTATTGATGGAATGGACCGGACCATGTGGATTTTCGAACCCCATGTTGCCGAGCAGATTATGGAAGATTTTGTTAATGAAAATAAATTAACCATATATCGTAATGAATGGTTGGAACGCAAAGCAGGAGTGGAGATGAAAGATGGTAAAATAATCAATATCAAAACTTTATCCGGGAAAATATTTGCCGCTAAAATGTTTATCGATGCCACATACGAAGGAGATCTGATGGCTGCTGCAAAGGTGAGCTATCATGTAGGGAGAGAAGCAAATGCCGTTTATCAAGAACAATGGAATGGTGTACAGACCATGGTTTTTCAGCATTCACATTATTTTAAAAATAAGATCGATCCCTATAAAATTCCCGGAGATAAAACAAGCGGCCTGTTAATGGGCATTTCTACTGATCAACCCGGGCTAAAAGGAAAAGCAGACCATAAACTTCAGGCATATTGCTACCGGATGTGCCTTACCGATCTGCCCGAAAACAGGATCGGATTTCCCAAACCAGACCGCTACAATCCAATGGATTACGAATTACTTTTAAGGGTTTTCAATGCGGGCTGGAACGAGCTTTTTAATAAATATGACCCTATTCCTAACCATAAAACTGATACCAATAACCATGGACCATTTAGCACCGATTTTATTGGGATGAACTATGAATATCCGGAAGCTACCTATGCTAAGCGGAAAGAGATTGTCAAGGCCCATGAAAATTATCAAAAAGGATTGATGTATTTCATGGCTAACGATCAACGGATGCCAAAAGATATTCAACAGCGTTTTAAAAAATGGGGATTGGCAAAGGATGAGTTTAAAGATAATGGGAACTGGCCTTATCAGATTTATGTTCGTGAGGCCAGGAGAATGGTGGGCGATTTCGTGATGACAGAGCATGAAGTGCTAGGCAAAAAAGAAGTGCCAAATCCGATAGGGATGGGCTCTTACTCCTTAGATTCTCATAATGTGCAACGTTATGTTACACCAGAAGGTTACGTACAGAATGAAGGGGATATTGGTGTTAAAGCACCAAAACCTTATAGCATTTCCTATCAGGCTATAGTACCAAAGAAAACCGAATGCAAAAATTTATTGGTTCCGGTCTGTTTGTCATCATCGCATATTGCGTATGGATCTGTACGGATGGAACCTGTATTTATGATCCTGGGCGAATCAGCTGCCACTGCGGCATCTTTGGCTATCGACCATAGAATTAGTATTCAGGATGTAAATTATAATCAATTAAAAAAACTGTTGTTAAATCAAAAACAGTATTTAACTTTAGCTAACTAAAACGATTTATTGAATTAGTAAATCGTACTTGCCATATAAATTTTCACAGAAAGAAACTCAATCAAATATGAAAAAACACCTATCATTAATTATTTTATTGCTGTTGTTCACCGTAAAACTTTTTAGTGCGCCCATAGAGCTGTTGTCACCTGATAAACGGATCAAAATATCGGTAGCCATTAAAGATAAAATTGGCTATGCAGTAACCTTTAATGGCGATCCTTTTTTGGCCAATTCTTACTTACAGTTAAACCTGGATCAGGCAAAACTTGGTGCAGATCCAAAATTGTTGAAGAAAACATTTTCTTCGGTTAATACCAGTTCGAATCCAATCGTTCCGCTTAAAAACAGTACTGTAGTAAATCAGTATAATTTATTGCGATTGGATTTTAGGGGCGATTTCAGTGTAGAGTTCAGGGCTTATAACGACGGAATCGCTTATCGTTTCATCACCAATAAAAAAGATTCGATCATTGTAAACAGTGAAGATGTACATCTTAATTTTAACGATCCGGTTAAAGCAGCTTATTTAGAAACAGGTGGTTTTAAAACTTCGTATGAGATTTTATACCGCCAAAACGAGCTGGGAAAAGTGAATAAAGAGAAGATGAGTGTATTACCAATATTGTTTAATACAGGAAAATATAAAGCACTTTTATCAGAAGCAGATCTATATGATTACCCATGTTTATTTGTTAAAGCGGTAGACGATAAAACCATTGATGCTGTTTTTCCTAAAGTGCCCCTAGCTTTCGGAGAAGATGGAGATAGAAGCAAGAAAATATTAAAAGAAGCCGGATATATTGCTAAAACAGCTGGTAAAAGATCGTTTCCATGGCGTTTTTTGGTCATTACCGATAAAGATACTCAATTGGCTGCCAACCAAATGGTTTATAAATTAAGTACACCTAATCAGCTACAAGATACCAAATGGATAAAACCTGGTCAGGTAACCTGGGAATGGTGGCACAATGCATACGTTTATGGAGTAGATTTTAAATCGGGTTATAATCAGGATACCTATAAATATTACATCGATTTTGCTTCGAAATTTGGTATTCCTTATATCATTATGGATGAGGGATGGGCGAAAACAACACTTAATCCTTTTGAACCTAATCCAACCATAAACCTGCAAGAATTAATTGCTTATGGCAAACAGAAAAATGTAAAAATTGTACTTTGGTTTACATGGCTGGCGGTAGAAAATAATTTTAATGTGTTTGAAACCCTGGAAAAGTGGGGAATTGCAGGGGTGAAAATAGATTTTATGGACAGGAGCGATCAATGGATGGTAAATTACTATACCCGTGTAGCTAAAGAGGCGGCTAAACACCATATTTTGGTCGATTTCCATGGTGCATTTAAACCAGCTGGTTTGGAAGTGGCTTATCCTAATGTGCTCTCTTATGAAGGCGTTATAGGTATGGAACAAAATATTGGCGGCGGTTTGGCCACACCGAACAACAACTTATTTCTTCCTTTTTTGCGGAATGCAGTGGGGCCGATGGATTATACACCTGGAGCCATGCGTTCGGCGCATAAAGAGGATTATAAACCTAGCTGGGTAAATACCATGAGCATTGGTACCAGGGCGCATCAGCTGGCCATGTATATTGTTTTTGAAAGTGGTTTTCAAATGCTGGCCGATAATCCTTTTAACTATTTAAAAGAGCCAGAAACAACTTCGTTTATTACCAGCGTTCCCGTAACCTGGGATGAAACTAAAATTCTGGATGCAAGTGTTGGTGAGTATATCGTTACAGCCAAACGTAAAGGCGAAAAATGGTTTGTTGGCGCTATGGGCAATGATCAAAAACACGACTTAAAGATTGAAGCTGGCTTTTTGAAACCAAATGCAAATTACCAGATCACCCTGATCAAAGATGGCATCAATGCCGATTTTCAGGCAATGGATTTTAAACGCATCGTAAAACCGATTAAAGCAGGAGAAACGATCGATATCAATATGGTAAAAGACGGTGGTTTTGTTGCTGTGATAGAACCCGTTAAATAATAAGTATTTATGTGTTTTAATTAAAGGAGTTTATCGGCTGGATAAGCTCCTTTTTTATTAAAATGAACTTGCTACTATACCAAAGGATAGCGCTATCCTTTAGTATAGTAATAGCTTTTTGATACTTCGTATCCATAATTTTGCCAGACATAAAAAGGCAAAAAAAATGAAAATATTACATCTTATATCAAGCCCAAGGGGCGAAGCATCTTTCAGTATTAAATTGGGAAATGCGATTGTTGAAAAACTACAGGCCGCAAATCCCGGTAGTACTTTAACTACACATGATCTTACCAACACCCCATTTCCACATTTGGAGGAAGTACACATCAATTCTTTCTTTACGCCACAGGAAAATCACACCGCAGAATTTACAGAAGCAATAAAACATTCGAATGAGGCCATTGCCGAACTTAAAGATGCTGATGTAATCGTTATCGGTGCCCCCTTATATAATTTTGGTATTCCTTCTACTTTAAAAGCATGGATCGATCATATTGCACGTGCTGGTCAAACATTCAGTTACTCAGAAAAAGGTCCTGAAGGTTTGATAAAAAATAAAAAAGTGTATTTGGCGATTTCTTCTGGTGGGGTATATTCAGAAGGACCGATGAAACCTTACGATTTCACCGAGTCTTACCTAAGATCGGTTCTTGGGTTTATGGGAATGACCGATATTACGGCATATCGCGCAGAAGGTGTAAGCATTCCAGATTTAAAAGATGTGGCTTTGGATAAAGCAATCGAAAGTATAGCCATTTAAGTGGTTTATTAGTTCATTGGTCATTAGTTCATTGGCAAATTGGTTGATTGTTCAAATCAACTGAGCACCTGCGGACTAATGATCTTGGACCAGGATTACCTGCGCCAAACTTAATGCGCATAATTCCTTAATGATGAGATTTATCAATATGCGCAGCGATTATCGTTCAAATCGACTAATGACCGTTGACTAAAAACTCTGGACAAAACTAAGCCGCCAGATACTTCTCAACCCTGATGGCAAAATCATTCAGATCGAAAGGTTTATTGATAAAATCTTCCGCATCACATTTGGCCTTCACTGCGTTCAGGTGGTTATTGGCCGACATTATCATGACTGGAATATCATGCGTTTTAATATTTCGCTTGAGGGTATTGCAGATATCCAACCCGTTTCCATCTGGTAACATAATGTCAAGAATTACCATGTCTGGCAGGTGTTTACTCATTTGAAACCAAAAATCGTTGGTATTAGGACAGGTCTTTACCTCGTAAAGTTCTTCGATCAATAAAAATTCGATGATTTCTCTGATACTCGGATTGTCTTCTACTACATAGATGCACTTTTTCATAAGCTCAACTTTTGTTATATAGATAACTCACCTCGTTATCAGATGTTTAAGATAGTTATGCACAATATTAGAGTTATTAACCTTTCTAATCGTGCGTGTCATGCATTTCTATAATTTTTACGTTAACTAAAAAAAATATAAAAATAAATTTTGATACTAATTTTTTTAGTATAGATTTGCTTTTGGAGAGACAGGATACAGGAAATATCATCAAGATAATTCGATGTATTTAATTGATGATTTTAAACAAAAAGCTTCTTGCTCGGTTTGTTTGCTGACATATTTATTTTTTTCTATGACCGTTACCGTTTTAGCCATATTCGAAACAGATTTTAGACCAGATCTTTCATTAGGTAAAATCATGAATGAAAGACTGAGGATTGCTGCTGCAGATCTGCAGGATATTCATTTGCAGCATTTACATGCCATTGGGCAACGTAGTGATGATTTAGTAGTATATATAAGTTATAACCCAAAATATAAAATAAGATGGCGTGTAGTTAACGACGTGCCTGAGGAAGTAGAAAACTTTGTAGCCCAAACCTGCGGTAATTTAGGTTATATCTACTGGAAAACAGCATCGATTAATGTTTTTAAAGGAAATGAATTATAAAGAAATACTTTATAGTTATATTTTATGGTGGTCGCCATTCTCGCGTATGCGGGAATCTTAATTGATAAATTTACTGTTATGATGATAGAATTATAGAAGTTTAAAACAGTAGATGGTATGAAAGATGCTGACCACATAGTAGCTGTAAGACAATTGAAAACACTATTTCTACTTGTAAAATAAATTCAGCATGACGATTTCTCCAGTATAGCGTAATAAAACTCAAATAAAAAACGAGTTACCATTTGGCAACTCGTTTTTTTTATTACATAATAGGTTGGGGGAATATTAAACTAAAAATCCTCCGCCCAATAAATCATTCCCTTCATAAAATACTGCCGATTGACCTGGTGCAATTGCCGAAACATGATGATCGAACACCACACGCATTTTATCTTTTTCCTGAACAATTGTACTTAACATACCCGCATCTTTGTAGCGGATTTTGGTAATCACATCATTCATTGGTTCTTCAATGCTTGCATATTTAATCAGGTTAATGTTGCGTACCATGGCTTCGCGGCGTTCAAGCTCATCAGCTTTACCTAAAACTACGGTGTTGCTTTCTGGCAGGATCTGTGTTACAAACATGGGCTCGCCAAAAGCAACGCCTAAACCTTTACGTTGCCCGATGGTATAAAAAGGATAACCTTTATGTTGCCCAACAACCATTCCATTACTTAAAATGAAATTTCCGCCGGCTACTCTGTCTTCTAAATCTGCTACTTTATGTTTTAGGAAAGCCCTGTAATCATTATCAGGTACAAAGCAGATTTCGTAACTCTCCGATTTTTTTGCTAATTCTTCCTGTCCCATATCTAAAGCCATTTGTCTGATTTCAGATTTTGCAAAACTGCCCAATGGAAATTTAGTACGCGAAAGATTTTCTTGCGAAACTCCCCACAGTACATAAGATTGGTCTTTGTTTTCGTCTTTTCCTTTTGAAATTACATAACGGCCACTGTCTTGCTGGCGGATATTGGCATAATGCCCGGTTGCTATAAATTCGCAATCGAGTTTATTGGCACGTTTTAAAAGTGCTTCCCATTTAATATGCGTATTGCACAAAACACATGGATTTGGGGTTCTTCCGGCAAGATATTCATCAACAAAATTATCGATTACGTAATCGCCAAATTCATCCCTGATATCAAGGATATAATGCGGGAAACCATAGTTTACAGCAAGTGTACGGGCATCATTGATACTATCTAATGAGCAACAACCAGTTTCCTTACTGCTACCACCAGAAGTAGCATAATCCCAGGTCTTCATGGTTAATCCAATAACCTCATAACCCTGCTCATGCAACATTACAGCCGCTACCGAACTATCAACCCCGCCACTCATGGCAACCAGAATTCTACCGTGTTTACTCATCTTAAAAATATTGGATGCAAAAATAAGGTTTATTTAGCTGAAATTATTTAAAGCAAGTCAGTTACTTGTAAAAAGCGGTTGTTAAATTGCTTCCGCTTATCACTTAGATGCGCTAAAGCGGCTCAGGTGTTCAGTAATATTTTGAAAAGGAGTACTCCGGTGTTCGTGGCTGTCAGCAGTCCTGCTATCCCTTCAAGTCCTTCCCGATGAATCGGGATACCTCACCTCCGGGCTTTCCGTTCTATCAGGTTTAGATCATAAAGTCTGTGGTCTTCGGCAATGAAAAAGAACACACATAAACCTTGCAGGTTTTTAAAACCTGCGGGGTTTGAATCACAATAAGTAGTATCTTCAAGCTTATTAAATGTATTTTTTATTTTACTTAAACGTTTTAGTTTCATGTTTTATGCATATTTGAAGATAAATTAATACCTTAGAATTTTCAACAAACAAGCTAAATTTTAAAAAGATATGATTAAAAAAATTATCCTGCCTTGTCTTTTGCTATCAGCCATGGTTACATCGGCCCAGCAGAATCTGGTGCAGTATGTTAAGCCCATTATTGGTACATCTAAAATGGGGCATACTTATCCAGGTGCCACAGTTCCATTTGGTTCGGTACAACTAAGCCCCGAAACGGATACTTTATCTTACGAAGTAAATGGAAAATACAATGGCGATGTATATAAATACTGTGCAGGTTATAAATATGAGGATAAAACCATTACCGGCTTTAGTCATACCCATTTTAGCGGTACTGGTCACTCCGATCTGGGCGATTTTCTCATTATGCCTACACAAGGTAAATTACAGTTGAATCCTGGTACTGCATCAGATCCGAAAAGTGGTTACCGTTCGGCATTTTCGCATACCAATGAAGTTGCAGAGGCAGGTTATTACAAAGTAAAGTTAGATGATGATAACATTACTGCCGAGTTGACCTCAACTACAAGGGTAGGGATGCATCAATATACTTTCCCTAAATCAGATCAATCGCATATTATTCTCGATCTGATGGCAGGTATTTACAATTATGAAGAAAAAACCGTTTGGACTTACGTTCGAGTGGTGAACGATACGCTAATTACAGGTTACCGCCAAACTAATGGATGGGCCAGAACCAGGACTGTTTATTTTGCGATGAGCTTTTCTAAAGCTTTTAAAAGCTATGGGCGTAAAAGCTACGATGCTAAACAAGCTTACAGAGGATTTTGGGGCAAGTTTAACCAGGAACAGAACTTTCCTGAAATTGCAGGCAAAAAGTTAAAAATGTACTTCGATTTTGATACCCAGGAAGGAGAGAAGATTAAAATTAAATTTGCTTTATCGCCGGTTAGCCAGGAAAATGCCTTGCAAAATATGCGTGCAGAGATTTCGGGCTGGGATTTCGAAAAAGTAAAGGCTCAGGCACAGGCGACCTGGAATAAAGAATTGAATAAAATACAGGTAACTACTTCTAGCGACAATAAAATTAATTTTTACACCGCTTTATATCATGCTTTTATCAATCCAACAACCTATACCGATATTAATGGAGAATATAAAGGTTTAGACCAGGGGATACATAAAGCTGAGGGCTTTACCAATTACACCACATTCTCGCTTTGGGATACTTACCGTGCCCTACATCCATTCTTTAATATCATGCAGCCAGGCCGCAGTAATGATATGGTGAAATCGATGATGGCACATTACGATCAGAGTAGTTTGCACATGTTGCCGATCTGGTCGCACTATGCCAACGATAATTGGTGCATGAGCGGCTACCACAGTGTTTCTGTGATTTCAGATGCGATTATAAAAGGAACTTATAATGGCGATGCAAACAAAGCACTGGATGCTTGCATTGCAACAGCAAAACACCGCGATTATGAGGGAATTGGCTATTACATGGATAAAGGTTATATCCCGGCAGAAAAATCGGGCATTTCAGTTTCCAATAACTTAGAATATTCTTACGATGACTGGTCGATTGCGCAACTGGCCAAGAAATTAAACCGTATGGATGTTTACGACGAATTTATCAAACGGTCTAACAACTGGAAAAATAATTACGACAGTGCTACTGGTTTCATGCGCCCTAAACTGGCTGATGGTACTTTCAAGAAGGAGTTTGATCCAAAAGATACCGAAGGACAAGGTTTTATTGAAGGTAATAGCTGGAACTACAGTTTCTTTGTCCCTCAGGATCCGGCTTCGCTGATTGAAATGATGGGCGGTAAAAAGAAATTTGCAACCCGTTTAGATACTTTGTTTACGATGCATTTACCCGATGAGTTTTTTGCACATACTGAAGATATTACCCGTGAAGGTATTATGGGTGGTTATGTGCATGGTAATGAGCCTGCACACCATATCGCTTACCTTTACAACTGGACCGACCAGCCATGGAAAACGCAGGCACAGATCCGTCACATCCTAAACATGCAATACAAGCCTACTGCCGATGGTTTGGGTGGAAATGACGACTGCGGGCAGATGAGTGCCTGGTATATGTTCTCTTCATTAGGTTTTTATCCGGTAGCACCCGGTTCTGATGTATATTCATTAGGGAGTCCATTGGTTAACAACGCCGTAATTAATTTAGAAAACGGTAAAACATTTACTGTTGAGGCCATTAAGCAAAGCGATAAAAATGTTTATGTAGAGAAAGTTTTATTGAACGGCAAAGAAATTACCGATCATAAAATCAAGCACGCTGATATCACCAATGGCGGAAAGCTTACTTTTTACATGAGCGCAAAACCTAAGAAATAGCGATACATCCATTTAGAATTTAACCGTTGACCAATTTTTTGGTCAGCGGTTTTTTTATTTACCCTTCGCATGTCGTCATTTCGGCGGAGTACAACATAGTCGAGAACCCGAAGATCTGCGAAGCAAAATCTATTTCGAGGTAGATCTCTCCATTCAACTGCATTCCAGTCGAGATGACGATACTTGTTATTAAATTCTCTGCATTTATAACAGAGTGAGGGCAAAGGCCATTATCGACCAAATTTCCGTGCTTTTCTTTGCCTCCGTGGTAAAAAACACATCAACTCTTTCTCTGGATAATCTGTTTTTGATGCAAACCTATAATTAAAAATAAATTTTGATATCCAAATTATCTATCGTAATATTGCGATATAAAATTATGGGACTTACCAAAACAGAAATCTTCACCGAAGAGCAGAATCAGATGGCAGCGTTATTAAAAGCGATGGCTCATCCTGCGCGAATTGCGATTCTTCAGCGTATCCTTAAATCGAATACCTGCATCTGTGGCGATTTGGTTGAGGAGCTCGGCTTAGCTCAGGCGACCATTTCTCAGCATTTAAAGGAACTTAAAAATGCAGGTATTATACAGGGCACTATCGAAGGTGTGAGTATTTGCTATTGTATAGAACCTAAAACCTGGAAGTTATTACAAACACAGCTGGGCGATTTCTTTGCTGCATATAAGGGCGGGCAAAACTGCTGTTAAAATTTTTTACTTAAATCAATCGTTAAATTGCAATATTATGATTAATATATCTTCAACAGAATGGAGCAACTTTAAGGCTCAACTTCAGCAACATCCAGAATTGGTATTACAGTTTCAATATGCTCCCGGCAAGTGGGTAAATGCCAATTATCACATCACCGAAATTAAACAGGCACCGATTGTTTCGGTTGATTGTGGAGGCGTGATGAATGCCTGGACTGAAATTATTGTACAGTTATGGGAACCCACAGAAGAAGAAAAGGGTAGGGCCATGCAGGTGAAAAAAGCACTATCCATTATCAATTTGGTAGAAAGCAAACTGCCGTTAAACCCCAAAGGAATTGTGAAAATTGAATTTGGTAATTCTGCGTTCGATACAAGGCAGATGTTTCCAGGTGAATTTAAAATTGATGGGGAAAACTTGATTTTGGATCTAACACCTGATGCTACCCAATGTAAAGCGATTAACCGTGGCGGAAGCTGTGGCACCACCGAAACCGGCGAAGAATGTTGTGCGCCTGCTCAGCCGATAAAGCAAAAGGTAGAATTGGTTAATCTGGTAGCCAGTCAAAATAGTTGTTCTCCAGGAAGTGGATGTTGTTAATGATTCAAAATTTATAAAAATGAAAAATGTATTGGTACTCTGCACGGGGAATAGTTGCAGAAGTCAACTGGCAGAAGGTTATTTGAAACATTTCGCCCAAAACACGGCCAAAGTTTATAGTGCTGGCATCGAAGTTCATGGCGTTAACCCAAAGGCGATAAAAGTTATGGCCGAAGATGGAATCGATATTTCTAACCAGACCTCAAATAATATCGAGGAATATTTTAATGTGCCTTTCGATTATGTAATTACCGTTTGCGACCACGCGAAAGAAAGCTGTCCGTATTTCCCAACGCAGGCGATAAAACTGCACCATAACTTTCCCGATCCTGCAAAAGCAGTAGGTACCGATGAAGAAATCATGGCCGAATTTAGAAATACAAGAGATCTGGTAAAGGTTTACATGGAGGATTTTGTAGAGAAAAACCTAAAAAGCTAATATGTGTGCAGATATTTGTGCCCCGGCAGCTCAAAGAAAACACCTAAGCTTTTTAGATCGTTATTTAACGCTGTGGATTTTCTTAGCCATGTTATTGGGGGTGTGCTTAGGCTTTTTGTTCCCTTCATCAGCGGTTTTGATCAATTCATTTTCGAGCGGGAGTACCAACATTCCTTTGGCCATCGGATTGATCCTGATGATGTATCCACCATTAGCAAAAGTTAAATACCAGAATTTAGGCGAAGTATTTAAAAATGTAAAAATATTGAGCACGTCGCTCGTTTTAAACTGGATAATCGGCCCGATTCTGATGTTTTTCCTGGCCATTGCATTTTTACATGACCATACCGAATACATGGTTGGCTTGATTATGATCGGTCTTGCCAGATGTATTGCCATGGTGGTGGTATGGAATGAACTTGCCGATGGAAACCGAGAGTATGCCGCGGGTTTAATTGCCCTTAACAGTATTTTTCAGGTATTGCTTTACAGTGTATTTGCTTATTTTTTTATTACGGTTTTTCCACCCATTTTTGGTTTAAAAGGCCTTTCTGTATCAATTTCCATTGCAGAAATTGCAAAAAGTGTAGGGATTTATCTTGGGGTTCCGTTTGTACTCGGCATTTTAAGTCAAAAAGTATTGATCAAGTGGAAAGGCGACGACTGGTTTTACTCCATTTTTATACCGTTGATTTCTCCCATAACTTTAATTGCTTTGTTATTTACCATTGTAGTGATGTTTAGTTTGAAAGGAGAACTAATTGTGCAGATTCCGATGGATGTACTGCGAATTGCATTACCCTTGGTGATTTATTTCATGATCATGTTTCTGATCAGTTTTTTTGCGGGCAGGTATTTCGGTGCAGATTATGGCAAAAGTACCGCTATTGCGTTTACGGCAACTGGTAATAACTTCGAATTAGCCATCGCTGTGGCAATAGGTGTATTCGGTATCCACTCGGGGCAGGCATTTGCCGGTGTAATCGGTCCGTTGGTTGAGGTACCCGCACTAATTGCGCTGGTTAACCTGGCGCAATGGTTTAGGAAGAAGTATTTCAAAGAGTTGTAAGAGCCTGTTGAAATTTCATCCAATTATTTACTTTCTAACATTTCTGTCACACTGAGCGGAGTCGAAGTGCTTTTAATATATCAAAAAGGGTCTTCGACTACGCTCAGACTGACATACGGATAACTCCTAATAAAAATTAAACAAACTCTAAAAAAAAATAATTATAGACCGACAGCGATCGGTCCATAATTAAATCAATTTTAAGCATCTACCTCATCAAAATTAGTGGCGGTTGCTAAATATTTCCAATTGGCCATATCCCTTTGCACATCCGCAATTTTTGCATCAGCTACCTGATAAGCATCAGGACCTAAGAATAAATGAAGTGGTGGATTTTCGCTTTTTGAAGCTTCAATAATTACTTCAACTGCTTTTGCCGGATCGCCTGGCTGTTGGTTATTGATGTCGTTCTGATGAGCGGCCTGCGAATCGCGGACTTCTTTGTAGGCATCAATTGGTGCACTTGGTACCGCTAATGACCCTTCAGTTAGGAATGCGGTTCTAAAATAACCCGGCTCTACAACCGTTGCTTTGATTCCGAGTGATTTTACTTCAGCAGCCAACGATTCCGTAAAGCCAACTACCGCAAATTTTGTAGCGCAATAAATTCCGAAACCAGGGAAGTTACCCGAAAAGCCACCGATTGAAGAAATATTGAAAATATGACCCGATTGTTGTTTCCGCAATTGAGGAAGTACCTTTCTGATTACATTTAACGAACCAAAAACGTTCACATCGAAATTTTGGCGTGATTCTTTGTCACTTAACTCTTCTAAAGCACCAAGCATGCCATAGCCAGCGTTGTTTACCACAACATCTACCTGACCAAATTTGCTTATCGTTTGGCTAACTGCCGCTTCTACACTACTTTCGTCAATTAAATCAACAGCCAGTGGTAAAAAGTTTTCGTGTTCACCAACTGCGTTTATTAAATCGTTCAGGTTTCTTGAAGTTGCAGCAACGCTAAGGCCATTGCTTAATAATGTTTTTACTAAGGTAAGTCCCAGGCCTTTTGATGCGCCTGTTACAAACCATACTTTTTGATTTTCCATGATATTTTTGTCTATTGAATTAATTTTCGTCAAAATCTGTTGAAATTGTAATGGCTTTCCAGTCTCTAAATTCCTTTTGTAGCGATTCTAACTTGTTGGTTGCTCTTTGAAAAGCGTCGTTCCCTAAAAGTAAATGAAGGGGTGGATTAGGCATACTTGCCAGTGAAATCATAGCAGCAGCAGCTTTTTCAGGGTCGCCGATCTGCTGACCGTCCATTTTTAGGTATTTGCTGTGTATTGCCCGCACTTCTTCGTATTCAGGAATTGGATTAGCAGCCAAAATCAGCGAATCAGTGGTTAAGAAACTAGTTCTGAATGCACCAGGAGCCACAACAGTTACTTTTATACCAAATTCTTTTAGGTCTTCTGCCGATACTTCAGATAATGCAATCACAGCTGATTTTGCTGCTGCATATACCGCCCAGCCAGTTGCGCCTGCAATACCTGCAATTGATGCAATGTTGATGATGTGCCCGGCTCGTTGTGTCCTTAAATAAGGTGAAGCTTTTCTGATAACATTAAGTGTTCCGAAAACGTTAACATCAAAACTGGTGCGTGTTTCGGCATCGCTTAGCTCTTCGATACTGCCTCCGATTCCGTAACCTGCATTATTGATGACTACATCGATCCTTTCAAATTTTGAAATAGTCGTCTTTATGGCATCTTCAACACTTTGTTCGTCGGCCAGGTTAACCGCCAGAGGAAGGAATTTTCCGCCATCATTATTTACTGCTTTTTTAAGTTCACCGATATTTCTTGATGTGGCCGCAACATATTGGCCAGCATTTAGCAACTGATGAACCAAACTTAATCCTAAGCCCTTTGAAGCTCCGGTAATAAACCAAACTTTTTTCTTGCCCATAGTTTTATCCTTTTTGTTAAGACAAAATTACAGTACAAATGAATTCGGTTTATTACGTTAATCAAACTGATGATTACGAAATTCAAACAATTCTGTAAGAAGTAGGGGTATGGTTGGTCAGTTTTTTAAAAAAGTTATTAAAGTGGGTAGGCTCTTCAAAACCGAGGCAATAACCTATTTCTGATATATTCCAGTCGGTATGCTTGAGCAAAGCTTTAGCTTCACTTAATAAACGCTCAGTAATATAATGGGTAGTGGTTTTGCCAGTGGTTTCTTTAATTGCCCGGTTTAAGTGGTTTACGTGTACTGAAAGTTGCGAAGCATAATCTTTGGCAGAGCGCATGGTAAGCCGTTGCGTAGTCGTTTCGATGGGGAACTGACGCTCTAATAATTCTGTAAAAACAGAAGTGATCCTTGTATTGGCATCAGTATGTTTAAATAGTGTTTCAGATGGCTGTGTCTTTAGCGCAAAATGTGTAATTTCAGTAATATAGTTTCTGAGCAGGTCGTATTTATAGATGTAATCGGTATTAATTTCCTCAAACATTTTATTGAAAATGCTTTCTATTTGAGCATCTTGTTTTTCATTTAAAATATAAGCTGGTTTGCCGCCAGGCACGAACATGGGTAAGTCACCAATGTTTCCGCGGATCTTTTCAGTAAAAAAAGCCTCAGTAAAAATGCAGAAATAACCTGTCACCTCGCTTTGTTTACCACTGGCCAGTTCCCAGGTATAAGGTACAAGCGGATTGAAGAAGATTAAAGCGGTGCCATTAATCTCAATACTTTTATCCGCATAATGGTAAACATTATGTCCGCGGGTAAGGCAGATTTTATAATAATCCCTGCGGTTATAACTCATTGGCTTATGATCATCCCTTAAACAATCTTCTAACTTGAAAACGTTAAAGTGCCCTACGCCATTCTGTAGGTTGTTTGGTAAGAAACTGAATTTGTTCTGGTAAAAATCTTCAATGCTTTCTGGCTTGTTCATAAATCAAAGTTACAAAATTCAAACCTAAAATAAATTGCTGTAATTAAAAGGAGATTTCGATGATAAAAATATTTGCATTAAATATACCGATTGGTATATATTTGCATCGTCAATTTAAAAGAACATGACCAAGGCAGAAAAAACAAGAAATTTCATTGTAGAGAAAACCGCACCTATTTTTAATATGAAAGGTTATGCAGGCACTTCTTTAAATGATATTACTGCTGCCACAGGTTTAACCAAAGGCAGTATTTACGGTAATTTCGCCAATAAGGATGAAGTGGCACTGGCGGCTTTTGATTATAACCTGAAAAATGTTTCATCAAGGATAGATGCTGACATGAACAAACAAGTCAGCGTAAAGGATAAGCTTTTGGTATACATCAATATTTACCAGAAATTTATTGATGGTTCAGTATCAGAAGGAGGTTGCCCTGTTTTAAATACTGCAGTTGACGCTGATGATACCCATCCCGAATTGCGGGAAAAAGTTTTGAAAGCAGTTTTAGGCTGGAAAAATAAAATTGCTAAACTGGTTGAAACAGGTATTTCTGCCAAAGAAATCAATGCAGATCACAATCCCGAGCAGGTAGCACTAACAATTATCGCTGTAATAGAAGGTGGTATCATGATTTCGAGATTGACCGCAAAACCTGCCCATTGGAATTTAATTATGGATTCGCTAAGAAAATATATCAACAGCCTCAGCTAAAAATTTTTAACCAAAAATATACCGATTGGTATTTTACTATGAAAAGAACCAGAACGATAACTTGGGAAGACCCCATGAAAGGAGCGAAGGAAGCTATGCAGATGGATGGCGTTGATTATCTGCAGGCCATGAGTGATCATAAATTTCCGCTGCCGCCATTGTTGTATACCTTGGATTTTAGGGTAAGTCTGATCGAAAAGGGTAATGTGGTTTTCGAATTTACGCCTCAGGAATTTCATTACAACCCAATCGGCACTGTACATGGTGGGGTAATCACTGCTATTTTAGATTCGGCTATGGGCTGTTCAGTCCATTCGCTTTTACCTGCTGGAAAAGGATATACCACTTTAGAGCTGAAAGTAAATTTCCTGAAAGCTGTTACCATCAAAACCGGGAAGCTAAAAACCGTAGGAAAGGTGATCAACCTTGGTGGACGTACCGCCTTGGTAGAAGCGCAATTAGTTGATGAAGATAATGGCGTTTTTGCTCACGCGGTGAGCACTTGTTTAATCTTAAAATTTTTAAAAAAAATATAAAATGAAAACTTCACAAAATACCGTTTTACTGATCGGCGGAACAGCTGGTATCGGTTTAGAAATCGCAAAACAGTTAACTGCTTTAGATAATCATGTAATTATAACCGGTAGAAACCAGGACAGGCTGGATGCAGCTGCTGCGTCATTACAAAATGTAACTACCATTCTCTCTGATGTAAGCAAGGCTGAAGATGTAGATCAATTGGTAGCCCGTATCAAAGCCGATTTTCCTCAATTAAATATCGTGATTAATAACGCAGGAAGAGCAATCCTATATAATTTGGCTGATCCCAATCAAGACGCTTTTGCCAATGCGGAAGATGAAATGTTGACCAATTATTTGTCAATTATCAGAATCAATCAAAAATTGCTACCTGTTTTAAAAGCACAGAGCGAATCAGCTATTGTAAACGTTTCATCTATTGTGGCTTATGTTCCTGGAGTTACTTTGCCAACTTATGCAGCTAGTAAAGCGGCATTACATTCTTACAGCACTTCGTTAAGGTTAAGTTTAGAAGAAACTGCTGTTAAGGTTTTCGAATTAATGCCACCATTGGTGGATACCGAATTCTCAAAAGAAATTGGCGGTCATAATGGCATTAAACCATCTGTCGTTGCAGATGAATTGCTAGCGGCTTTAGCCAATGATGAATTTGAAATCAGGGTAGGCGATACCGCTAAAATTTACGAACTGTTCAGGCAATCGCCAGTTGATGCTTTAAATGTGATGAATGCAAATAGAAAAGCCTGGATTGATTCGGTCGAAAATTAAAATACGGCAGGAATGAAAAAGAAGGTGGCATTTGCATTTATTATGGCGGTTTTTACTACAGGAATAGTTACTTTCGCGGCCATAAGTGTTAATCTTGGATTTACATCGATCTTTATGAAAGTTTGGTTAAAATCATGAGGCATTTCTTACATTGTAGCCATTCCTGCTATATTAATTATTGCCCCACGCGTACAATCATTGGTCGATTATTTATTCAAGGATATTGACTAAAAATTATTAAAATGAAAAGAGTAGTAGTAACAGGTTTAGGTGCAATAACACCGCTTGGCAATACCGTTGAGCAGTTTTGGCAACAGATATTGGCCGGAAAAAGTGGTATCGGTGCCATTACAAAATTTGATGCCAGTAAATTCAAAACCCGCTTTGCGGGCGAGGTAAAGGATTTTAATCCTGAAGAATACCTGGAGAAAAAAGAAATTAAAAAGTACGACCTTTTTACCCAATATGCAATCGGTTCAAGTGATCAGGCGATAAAGGATTCGGGATTAGATTTTACTGCAATGACCGATGATCAATTGGCTGAAGTTGGTGTAATCTGGGCAACAGGAAACGGTGGGATCGGTACTTTTGAAGCGCAGCTGGAAGAATTTCATGCAGGTGATGGAACACCAAGGTTTAATCCTTATTTCATTCCGAAAATGATTGTCGATATTGCCGCCGGAGCCATTTCCATCCGTCATAAATTGCGTGGACCAAATTATTGTACTGTATCTGCTTGTGCATCATCTAATACAGCCATTATCAATGCTTTCGATACTATTCGTTTAGGAAAAGCAAGTGTAATGATTGCTGGCGGTTCTGAAGCTGCGTTAACCAAGTCATCTGTAGGTGGCTTTAATGCCGCTCAGGCTTTATCTAAAAATAACGATGATCCTCAAGGGGCTTCGAAACCCTTTGATGCCGATAGAGATGGTTTTGTGATGAGTGAAGGTGCAGGGGCATTGGTTTTAGAAGATCTGGATCATGCTTTAGCACGTGGTGCACATATTTATGCCGAGATTATTGGTGGTGGAATGGCAGCTGATGCATATCACTTAACCGGTACCCCGCCTGATGGGATTGGTGCAGCTTTGGGTATGACAAAAGCTTTAAAAGATGCCGGAATTACTGCTGATAAAATCGATTATATTAATGCACACGCCACTTCAACCGGATTGGGTGATTTAAGTGAATTACAGGCGATTAATACGGTGTTTAATGGTTTGCCAGTTATAGTTGGTGCAACTAAATCGATGACGGGTCATTTACTTGGTGCTGCCGGAGCTATAGAAAGTGTAATCAGTGTTTTATCGATCAGAGATAATGTGGTTCCTCCAACCATTAATACGAAAAATCTTGACGAAAACATTCCAGAAGGATTGAATTTTGTGTTGGGAGAAAGTATTAAAAAGGAAATTAATTATGTGTTAAATAACACTTTTGGTTTCGGTGGACATACCGCCAGTACTATTTTTAAAAAGTATGAGGCTTAATTGATTTTATCATTCTCAGCTTAATTGGAAATTTAATAAAGTGTTTGGTTAACCGCCAAACACTTTTTTGTTTTAGATAGATTAAATCGTGTCGTCATCTCGACTGGAGTGCAACGAAATGGAGAGATCTGTTATGTGAGATCTCAAATGCTATACTGGCCTTAGCGTTTCGCTAAAATCCTAATAATTTTTGCCACGGAGGCACAGAAGCGCAGAAAATTTAATTTGTAAGGGTCTTCGACTATGCTCAGCGTGTTAATCACAAACTAATGAACCAATGCCTAATGAACTAATGAACCCATTACTTGTCCATCAATAAATTAACCAGTTCTTTCAATTCTTCAATTTCCAGTTCTAATTTCTCTATTCTGTTTTCCAGTTCAGTAGGATCAAATTGCGGTGTGCTTATTGTTTCGGTTTCAGGTTCTGAAGTGGTTTCGGCCTGTTCGCCTAAAAGATGAACAAAACGGGCCTCTTTTTGACCAGCTCTTTTTGCCAGTTGTTTTACAAATGCAGGTTCTTCATCCGACAGTTTGTGAAGCTGTTCCAAAACTTCTTCAATACTTTCAAATTCATATAATCTTCCCGAATTGCTATTGATTTCACCAGGCGTTAGTGGTCCGCGTAAAAGTAAAAGACAGATAATGGCCATCTCTGAAGGTACTAGCGGATAAACAATGGCCAGATTATGTTTGTATTTAGTTGCGCGGCTTGATCCTCCTGTAGCAGTGGAGATTAAACCTTTTATTTTAAGCTGGTTTAGTGTTAAAGTTATGGTTTCCTCATCGTAATTTACCACCGGATTTCTTGAGCTTTTCTGGTTGCACGCAGCGGTTAAACTGTTCAAAGTCATTGGATAATAGTCGGGCGTGGTACGGCTTTTTTCTATTAATGCGCCTAAAACGCGTTGTTCTTCTGCTGATAAATCGGGCAGTGGTTTTACGTTGTCCATGTTATAAAAGTATAAATTGGTTGAACATTTTGAAAATTATTTTGTTAATGATTTGTTTCTAGGGAGTTATATAAAAATATTACTCAATAGAATAATTCTAAATTTCTGAATGGTTACAATAAGAACTTAAGAATTACGAACTTAGAAGAACATCCCATATCTAATAATCTAAATATGAAATCTTCCGATCAGAAACCAAATGAGGGCGATAGCAGGCGCGATTTCCTCAAAAAAAGTTCGGTAATTACAGCCATTGCGCTAACGCCTGGTGTTGCGGTTAAAGCAGCTGAAAGCAATGCCGATGAACGTTTCGCTCAACTTTTCGAGAAAATCCCATTAAAACTTACAGTAAATAACAAAGCATATCAAACTATGGTTGAGCCCAGGGTAACGCTTTTAGATTATTTGCGTGAAGAATTACACCTAACAGGGACTAAAAAAGGATGCGACCATGGCCAGTGTGGTGCTTGCACTGTTCATATAGATGGACAGAGGGTAAATTCGTGCCTGAGTTTAGCAGTGATGAATGAAGGAAAGAAAATTACCACAATTGAAGGTTTAGCCAACGGTGAAACGTTACATCCCATGCAGGCTGCATTTATCAAACATGATGGTTTTCAGTGCGGTTATTGCACGCCAGGTCAGATTATGTCGGCCGTAGCCTGTATACGCGAAGGCCACACCAATTCGAGAGCAGAGATTAGTGAATATATGAGTGGAAATATCTGTAGGTGTGGTGCTTACCCTAATATAGTTGACGCAATTATTGAAGTTAAGGAAGGAGGCGAAACGGTATGATCAATTTTCAATATTTAAGAACAACCACGGCAAAATCAGCAATTTCTTTATTGGTAAAAGATAAAAATGCAAAATTCCTTGCCGGAGGTACCAATCTGATCGATTTAATGAAAAGAGGCGTTACGGCACCCGAAAAACTCATCGATATCAATCATGTTCCACTAAAACAGATTGAGCAGATTGGAAATAAAATCCATATTGGTGCTTTGGCATCTAATTCAGCAGTTGCAGAGCATGCGCTGATTAAAGAGAAACTACCGTTACTTTCCTGGGCTTTACAGGCAGGAGCATCTGCCCAGCTAAGAAATGTAGCTACTGTTGGCGGTAACATGATGCAGCGTACACGTTGTGGCTATTTTTACGATACCGAAATGCCTTGTAACAAACGTCAGCCAGGAACAGGTTGTGGAGCCATAGAAGGTTTTAACCGCATGCATGCCATTTTTGGAACTTCAGAAAAATGTATTGCCGTCCATCCAAGTGATATGTGTGTAGCATTAGCTGCTTTAGATGCCGAAGTAGTGCTGGCCAATGCCAAAGGAGAGCGGAAAATTACATTTAAAGATTTTCATCGCTTGGCAGGAGATACTCCACAGTTAGACAACAACTTAAAAGCTGATGAAATGATTATCCGTCTGGAGATTCCAGTAAATAATCTAGCCAAAAATTACCATTATCTTAAAGTTAGAGATCGGGCTTCGTATGCTTTTGCACTTGTATCAGTAGCAGCAGCATTTGAGCTCAGCAATAATAAAATTACCGATGTTCGATTAGCGATGGGTGGAGTAGCACACAAACCCTGGCGTTTAACAGCATCCGAAAATTTCTTAAAAGGAAAAGAAGCCACCTTATCGAATTTTGAAGAGGCGGCCCAACTGGCCATGAATGATGCAAAAGCTTTTGGAGGTAATGACTTTAAACTTAAACTGGCACCCAATACAATAATCGAGGCGTTGAATCTTGCAAAATCTAAAGCTTAGTTATGGAAAAGAGAATTTTAAAAGACGACAACGACCGCGTAGATGGAATTTTAAAAGTTACGGGGCAAGCTAAATATTTTGCGGAATATGAACTACCAGGTTTAACCTATGGAGTTTTAGTAACAAGCACCATTACCAAAGGAAAAATTACATCGCTCGATACCAAGGCCGCCGAAAAAGCACCAGGTGTAATTGCTGTGATTTCGCATTTAAATAAGCCTTCTGCAACTGCTTACGAGCAGGAAGGTGGTCCACAGATGAAGATTTTTTATACCGACAAAATTTTCTACAATGGACAACCGATAGCAATCGTGGTCGCTAATACTTTCGAACGGGCAACTCATGCGGCTTCGTTAGTTAAGGCTACCTATGCCAAAGAAGAGTTTAATACCGATTTTGAAAAAGCTTTAAAAGACCCTAAAGCAAAGAAACTTCAAGGTCAGGCTGATTATAAACGCGGGATAGAAAACGCTTATAAAACAGCGGAGGTGAAGCTCGAAGAAAGATATTTTCTGCCTATTGAAACGCATAATCCGATGGAACTTCATGGTATTATCGCCGATTGGAGGCCAAATAACCAGCTTACCGTTTATGCCAAAACACAAGGTGTAAAAGCTACTCAAGGTACTATTGCTAACGTTTTTAAAATTCCGATAGAGAATATTCAGGTAAATTCGGAGTTTGTTGGCGGAGGTTTTGGGATGGCTTTACGTACCTGGCCATTGGAAATCGCAACCGTAATGGCCTCTAAACATATTGGTAAGCCTGTAAAAGTGGTGATTACCAGGATGCAGATGTTTACCATGGTCGGTAATCGGCCGGCCGCCATACAAACCATTGGTTTGGGCGCAAATAAAGATGGTAAATTAACGGGGATTACACACAGAGCTTATGGCGAAACTTCCACTTACGAGAACTTTACTGAAGGTGTAGTGAACATGGCGAAGTTTATGTACCAATGCGATAACGTAAATACCGCTTATGCCATTGTTCCGGTAGATCTTGGCGTTCCAATTTGGATGCGTGGTCCGGGAGAGGCTACAGGAGCTTTTGCCCTGGAAAGTGCAATTGATGAAATGGCACATGCTTTGGATATGGACCCATTGGATTTCAGAATAAAAAACGATCCTGAAACCGATCAACAGAAAAACAAACCCTTTTCGAGCAAAAATATTAAAGAAGCCTACAAAATTGGTGCAGAAAAAATAGGGTGGAAAAACCGAAAAAATAAGCCAGGCAGTTTGATTGAGGGACCATGGCAAACAGGTTATGGTGTAAGCGTTGGGGTTTTTAACGCCAATAGAGGCAAGGCTAGCGTGAAGGGCATTTTAAAGGCTGACGGATCGCTGCTTTTGCAAAGTGCAACCAGCGATATCGGCCCGGGAACAGGAACTGGTATGACTTTAATCGCCAATAAATTAATGAAGATCCCTGTAAATAAAATTACCTTCGAATTGGGTGACTCTTCTTTGCCGCCAGCGCCGAGTCAGGGTGGTTCGGCTACGCTATCTACGGTAGGTTCTGCAGTAAATGATGTTTGTGTTGCGTTAAAATCAGCCATCGCAGAACTGGCCGCAAATTCGAATATGGATGCAACGGCTAATTTTGTTGATGTTTTAAAAAAGAATAATCTTCCGCAAATAGAAGTAACCAAAGAGAGTCAGGGAGGGAAGGAAAGGGATAATTACTCCATGTATTCGTTTTCCATTCACTTTGTGCAGGTAAGGGTTCATGCGCTTACAGGCGTAGTAAAAGTGAGTAAAATCGTTTCTGTAGGCGATTCAGGTACCATTGTAAGTCCAAAAACGGCCCGAAGCCAGATGCTCGGAGGTGCTGTTGGCGGTATTGGCATGGCTTTAACCGAAGAATCAATAATCGACCACCGTTATGGAAGATATATCAATAATAATTTTGCCGATTACCATGTTCCGGTAAATGCCGACGTGCCAGAGATCGATGTTCACTTTATCAATAAACCCGATCCTTATATTAATCCGATGGGTGCAAAAGGAATGGGTGAAATTGCATTGATCGGTTTTTCTGCCGCTGTAGCCAATGCCGTTTTTAATGCTACTGGAAAAAGGATCAGGACACTGCCGATTACGCCTGATAAGATACTGGCTTAGTTAAGTTGTCTTTTGGTTTAATTCCAAACATATTTTGTCATCCTGAGCGTAGTCGAAGGATCTTTACGTAAGATAGATACTGAACTTGATGTCAAATTACGAAGTGCCAATCGAAGATAATCTTAATGCTTTGGATTTACATGCCTCAGCAATGACAATCATTCAAATAAACAAAAAATGCGTCCAGATTTTACATCAGGACGCATTTTTTATGGATATTCTTCGCTTTCGCTCAGAATGACAGACAGAAAAATTATTTCGCAACCGCTTTGCCCGAGTAAGTTGCCGCTAGTTTTAATGCATTGTAAGTATTTACAATGCCGCCACTGATACAAAGATCAGAGAACGGGATAGAAACTTTTTCTGCGCCTGGTTCTTCACCTTTAGCGTACTCTACGTTATGGTTAACTTTGGTAACCGATTTAACGATGATTTCTTTTACCTGTGCAGCAGTTAATTTTGGATAATAAGAACGGATTAATCCTGCTAAGCCAGCCACAACAGGAGAGGCCATACTGGTTCCATCTAAATTTTTGTATTTAGAGCCCGGTACAGTAGAATAAATCTGAACGCCAGGAGCAAAAACATCTACCTGGGTTTTGCCGAAGTTAGAGAAACTGGCTTTTAGTGTTTCATCATCTTTAGGGCCTGAAGCACCAACGGTAATCCACGAAGCAATAGTTTTTTCATCTAAATCTTTGTGGTTAGGGAAATTATTTTCTACATCGATATTTTTGTTTTCGTTACCAGCTGCCTGAACAATCAATACATCTTTAGATACCGCATATTTCATAGCCTCGTTAACAATGGCTTTGTCCCAGCTATAAGCCTTGCCAAAACTCATGTTGATTACTTTTGCACCGTTATCAACAGCGTAACGAATAGCATTAGCAACATCTTTATCCCTTTCATCACCATTTGGCGTACAACGAACACCCATAATGGCTACGTTATCTGCTACACCTAAAATACCGAGTTTGTTGGTTCTATCAGCCGCAATGATACCGGCTACGTGCGTGCCGTGCATGGCATCAGGTCCTGCAACATCGTTATTGCCATAAAATTTCTCCTTAACATTGTTTGGATCATCGCCAACTATGGCACGTGGATCATAATCAAGGTTTAAATTGTAATTGACCTGGCGCGTATAGTAATCCAGTCCTTCTACAATCTGATCTTCGTAAAAATCTTTAAAGCTGCCTTTTTCCAATTGCTGGCTCAGTACATTTTGGATCCTGGCTTCGACCTCTGTTGATGGTTTGAAGTTTTTAAAATCTTCTACGGTTGGGTTTTCTTTACCGATTTTCTTTACTACAGCGTCTAATGCTGTTTTAAAACCAGTAATACCTGCCAGATTTTCCCTGGCTTCTGCCAATTGTTTTTCTAAGTCGGCTCTTTCTGCTTTAAAAACTTCGAAATCCTTTTTATCTTTTTCTGCTACATTCGCATCTGTAGTATTGGCAAAACGTGCCTGATCGCGACGAACCAAACGGGTTAATTCTAAGGTTTCGAAGTTTACAGATTCTTTAGGGCCGCCAATAAAGTTCCAGCCATTTATATCGTCGATATAGCCATTCTTATCATCGTCCTTGCCATTACCGGCTATCTCCTTGGTATTTACCCACATTATTCGTTTTAAGTCTTCATGGGTAGCTTCTACGCCACCATCATTTACCGCTACGATAACTTTAACAGATTTTTTACCTTTTAAAAGTTCTTTATATGCTTTTTCGGTACTGATTCCGAATGTACTATCACTTTTAAGATCAAGATTTTGCCAATTGGCTTTTTGCGCATTGGCCAAAGTTGGTACCACACTTACAAGCGCAACACTTAACAGCGCACTGAAAATTCTACTCTTATTCATTTATGTATTTTTGTATTAAACGGCGAAAGTTAATTTTAATTTTTTTATTGAAAGAAATTGTATTAAAAATGATGTTTTTCACACATTTTATTAACGAAAAAAATCCTGAAATTCATTATTCAGGATTTTGATCTTTAAAGCAAATTTTTGCCGCTGTTTATTTCATATTGGCAACGATTTTTTTCGCCATTTCATCATGAGATTCGATTACACTTAAAGTGTTGCCTGCCCAGCTTTTAATTGCCTGATCGCGGTTTTGCATACCCAGTTTAAATAAGGCTATTGTTTTTTCATGATCGGTAACCATCATATCCATATAATGTTTATCAAAAGCTGTACCGGTCATTTTCTTCATTTCATCCAAATGAATCTGATCTTCTGCCGGCAATGCATCTGGGGTGATTACTTTTTTGTTTATAGCCAAAGCTTTCAACGCTGTATTGGCCTTGGTATGATCGGTTAACATTTTAGCCGCAAAGTCTTTCACTTCGGTACTTTTTGCATTAGTTTGTGCAATTTTTGCCGCTTCAACTTCCATTATACCTCCAATTGATGCTTTTCTTAAAAAAGTTGCACCCGCTTCATCAACACCCGATTCTGTACTTTCCGCTCCTGTAGTATGGTTGCCATTTACCATATTGGTATCGCCAGCAACACTGTCTTTTGTGGTTGCCGATTTCTTGTCGGCGGTTTGGCAAGCCTGAATTGAAAGCACTAAGGCAAAAGCAGTGGATAATAAAAATATCTTTTTCATGTTTTCTCTATGTTTTGATGTGTATGAAAAACAAGAGAGTTTAAAAAAGGTTTTATATCTATTCTGATGCCTTACTGTATGCGTTTTGAATAACGATGCCCATTTGGCTTTCTGGATTTTTAATTGGCGAAAAACCGAATTGTTCATATAGGCCATGTGCATCTAAAGTAGCCAACTGGTAACGCCTCAAGCCTTGTAAATCTGGGTGGAAGATCATAAACGACATCAGTTTTTTTGATAAGCCCAAACCACGGTAACTTTCTTTAACGTAAACATCGCAAAGCCATGCAAAAGTAGCTCTATCGGTTACCCAACGGGCAAAACCTACCTGTTCTGTACCTTTGTAAATGCCAAAACAAAGCGAGTTTTCAATAGAACGTTTTACGGTATCTAAAGGGATGTCTTTTGCCCAATAGGATTCTACACTTAAATAATGATGTATAGCTTCGAGATCTAAAAGCTCTTTTTTATCGGAAAGTACAAAACCGTTTTCGCTGATTTCCATAGTTGAGATGGGTTAATCGGTTAATTGTAGTATTACAGTAGTACAGTTAACCGATAACCAGTTTAAACATTTAACCTAGTTACGCATATTAATAAACTGCAATGGCTGACCAAAATCTTCATTTCTACAAAGGTTCATCACGGCCTGCAGATCATCGATTTTTTTTGCGGTTACCCTAACCTGGTCATCCATAATAGCAGGTTGAACTTTTAATCCACTGGCTTTGATTTTTGCCACAACCTTTTTTGCTGCTTCCTTATCTAATCCTTCTTTAATACTGATTTCTTTTCTGATCATGTTGCCCGAAGCCTGATGCTCATCGCCAAAATCTAAGCTTTTCGGATCTAAATTCTGTTTCATCATCCGCGAGATAATGGAACCTTCGATTGCTTTTAATCGCATATCATCTTCAGTAACGATGGTTACTACGTTTGTTTTTTTATCGAGATCAATGGTGCTTTTCGATCCGTTAAAGTCGAATCGGTTAAGGATTTCTTTTTTAGCATTGTTAATTGCGTTGTCTAATGTTTGCGCATCAACTTTACTTACAATATCAAAAGAAGGCATGGTTTTAGCTTTAAAGTAAAAAAATAAGTAGATTTAATAGAAATTAATCCATCCTCACAAAAAAACGAAAAATAATATGAAAACCACTAAACCGAAGTCTCAAAAAAAGATCACCAAAAAAGAAGTGAAGAAACAATTGGAGCAGTCGATTACGGATAAGTTCTTAGATGTGATCAAAAGTTTAGGTCATGATGTATCGGAAATTAGTACGGAGGTGGGGAAAGCAAGTAAGCGTGTGGCTAAAAAATTAACCAAAAAATTCACCATCGTAAAAGCAGATGTTGGACAAAAAATTGATGATTTGTTACATGCATCAAAAGAGAAAGCAAAAGCGGCGAAAAAACCAGTTTCAAAAGCGGTAAGTAAGTCGGAAAAATCTGCTCAAAAAGTGGTTAAAAAAGCCGTTGCGAAGGCTAAACCGGTAGTGCAAAGCATTAAGGTTGCGGCGATAGAAACAGAAGAAAAAGCGGAAAAAGCATTGGCAAAACCAGTTGCAAAAGCAAAAGAAGCTGTAGACGAAGCCAAAACAGTTGTGAAAAAAGCGCCAACCGCCGTAAGTAAAGCACCGGCAAAAGCTGCAACAGCGGTTAAAAAGGTAGTAGCTCCAACTGCTACTCCCGGAAAAGCAGCAGCAGTTGTTAAAAAAACAGTTGCTAAAGCTACAACATCGGTTAATAAAGAGACGAAAACACCTACCAAAAAATAATTTGTTAACGTTAACATGTAAATGAATTAACATCGATTTAACAAATTAATGTGCAGTTTTGAGCATCCCTGTTTTGGCAGGGATTTTTTATTTTTTTAAATGAGCAATAAGAAGATCCCTTTTTTAAACCGCGAAATCAGTTGGCTTTACTTTAACGAACGTGTACTGCAAGAAGCTGCCGATGAAACGGTTCCGCTGATTGAACGGATTAAATTTCTATCTATATTTTCTTCAAATTTGGAGGAATTTTACCGTGTGCGAGTGGCCACCATGACCCGGCTAACCAATCTGAACGATAAGGCTAAAGCACTTTTGGGATTTAATCCAAAGAAAATTCTGAATGAGATTAAAAATATTGTCGTAAAACAAGAAAGAAAATTCGACCAGCTTTTCCAGGCTACCCTAATAAACGAACTTGCTCAGAACAGGATTTTTATCTTAAACGATACCCAATTGAATGTAAGCAGGGGAGAATTCGTTAAAAATCATTTCAGGGATAAGATTTTATCTAATCTGGTTCCCATTATGCTGGATATGGATAAACCTTTTCCAGAACTGAAAGACCGGTACCTTTACTTTTTTGTTAAACTTTCGAAAAAGGATACCAAAATTAAAGAGAAATATGCACTCATTGAAATTCCGCCTAATTTGCCGCGGTTTTTAGTGCTGCCAGAAACAAACGATCTAAAATTTATTATCCTTGCAGAAGACATTATCAGGTATTGTTTAGACGATATATTTTATGTTTTTACTTATGATAATTTAGAAGCTTATTCGATCCAGCTCACGCGGGATGCCGAGTTGGATATTGATAAAAACATTAATGATAAATTTATCGATGATTTAAAAAGCAGTCTGGAAAAACGTAAAAAAGGGAAACCAATGCGTTTGCTTTATGATTCGGCGATGCCTTTAAATATGCTTACTGTACTGGTGAATAAACTTAAGCTTGAGGCTGAAAGTTTAATTCCGGGTAACCGTTACCATAAGTTTGGCGATTTTATTGCCTTCCCGAATGTAGGTAAAAAGGAATTGGAATATGCGCCGAACGTGCCACTAAAGGTGCACGATCTGCATAGAACCCAAAGTATGTTTAATAAAGTTGCCCAGCGCGATTATTTGGTGAATTTACCCTATCAATCGTATGACTATATTATTTTGTTCTTACGTGAAGCTGCAATTGATCCGAAAGTAACCGAAATACAGATTACTTTATACCGCTTAGCCGAAAACTCAAAAGTAATCAATGCATTAATCAACGCTGCTAAAAATGGTAAAGCAGTTTCTGTTTTATTGGAACTTAAAGCCCGTTTTGATGAACAGGCTAATATTTACTGGACCAGCCGCTTAATGGAGGAGGGAGTTAAGGTAAATTACGGTTTAACCGACTACAAAGTGCACTCTAAAATTTGTTTGGTTAAACGGATTGAAAAAGATAAGCCGGTTTACTACGCAAACTTAGCAACAGGAAACTTTAACGAGAAAACCGCAGGTTTATACTGCGACCATAGTATTTTCACCGCAAAGAAAGAGATTACCAACGATCTGGTAAAACTTTTTGATGCATTGAGCAAACGTACCGTAACCAAGGGATTTAAACACCTGATTGTTTCGCCACTGGAGAGCCGCTCGAAACTGGTCAATTTTATTAACCGCGAAATCAGGAATGCTAAACAGGGCAAGCTCGCTTACATCATGTTAAAGGTAAATAGTTTAGCGGATGAAGGGATTATTGCCAAACTTTACGATGCGAGCAATGCTGGGGTTAAAGTTCAGCTGATTATCCGTGGTATCTGCTGTTTGGTGCCAGGAGTAAAGGGCTTTAGTGAAAATATTACCGCCATTAGTATTATTGATAAGTTCTTGGAGCATGCCAGGGTTTATATTTTCGGTAATAACGGTAAAAACGACATGTATTTATCATCTGCAGATTTGATGAGCAGGAATTTCGAACACCGCGTAGAGGTAGGATTTCCGGTTTTAGATCATGATGTGAAACAGGAAATACAGGATATTATAGATCTGCAATTGCAGGACAATACCAAATCGAGGCAGATCAATGCTTTGAACAATAATAAATACCATAAAAACAGATTAAGTAAAAAGATAAGGGCGCAGGTAGACATCTACAACTATTTAAAAACCAAGCATCAATCATAATGTTAAGATACGCAGCTATAGATATCGGTTCGAATGCGGTGAGGTTACTCATTGCTGATATTAGCAAACAAGACGGAAAATATAAGTACAAAAAGAACACCCTTATACGTGTGCCGCTCCGGTTGGGAGATGACGCATTCTTAGATCAATATATTTCGGAGAAAAAATCTGCAGATCTGGTAAAAACCATGACTGCTTTTAAGAATCTGATGGATGTTTATCACGTTTCTGAATATTTGGCCTGTGCAACATCTGCTATGCGCGAGGCCCGTAATGGAGAAGACATTGTTAAGCTGATTAAAAAGGAAGCAGACGTTACCTTAGAAATTATTGAGGGGCAGCGGGAAGCAAATATTATTTACGCTAACCATATTGAAGAAGAGTTAGACGAAAATAAAAATTACCTATATATTGATGTGGGTGGAGGTAGTACCGAACTGTCAGTTTTTGTAAAAGGTGCTCCAGAAGCATCAAGATCCTTCAATATAGGCACTATCAGGATGCTCGACAACCAGGATAAGGAAGAAACCTGGGATGAAATGAAAGATTGGGTAAAAGAGCATACAAAAGCCTATAAACATTTAGCAGGTATTGGCACCGGTGGTAACATCAATAAACTTTTCCGCATGTCGGATGAGAAGGAAAATGCACCTTTATCGTTGCAGAAGCTAAATTCGATGTATAATAAATTAACCAGTTATTCATTGAAAGAAAGGATTAATACGCTAGGCTTAAATCCCGACCGTGCCGATGTAATTATCCCGGCTTGTGAGATTTATTTAACCTTAATGAAATGGACTGGTATAAAACAGATTTATGTACCTAAAGTGGGAATGGCTGACGGGATTATTAAGTTGTTGATCGAAGAGAAATTGGATTAAATTACCCTACTTGATCGTCATTTCGACCGAGCGGAGAAATCTATCAAACAGTTTTATATGTGGTGTCAGATGTTTCCATCTGAAATTGGGATTTATTTCTACTTTGAACTGTCGGATGGTAACATCCAACAGCACTAAAAATTTATCTATATAGATTTCTCCATTTCGCTGTGCTTCAGTCGAAATGACGGGTATGGTAATAGGATAGTTGCACCAAACTTTGCGATCTCTGCGTCTTCCTCCGTGTACTCTGTGGTTAAAAAACGCGTTACTCCATAGCCATCCTTAAAAAACCTTTCACCTCATCATTAATATCTTCTTTAAAAAAAATCCTCAAATGGTGGTTAAATTGATCCGTTCCCGGCACCTGTGCAATCTTAGTGAAGCAGAGATTGTTTTCATGCGGTTGATTGAAAGGAATTACCACATGAATAAAATTTTTACCCAATTGCGTAATATATGCAAAATTGGTTTTTGATTCGATGGCGATCATGGATTTTGTAGGCCTGAGATTTATCGCTCCTAATTCGGTCAATTGCTCAATAAAAAAACGGAACAACCCTAAGGTGTATTCCGTTTTCCCGTTTAAAAAGTCTGATAAATGTTTTTCTTCAGACATCATAACCTTTTAATCTTCCAATAATTTTGTTGCAGCCTCATCGGTAAACCAGGTTAATTTTCCATCAATCGGATCAATTAACTGCGAAGGGTAAGTTGCAACATCTTTTTGCTCATCGCCAATAACATGTTTTAAGGCTTCGGCTTTATTTTCTCCAAAAACCAAAAACGCTACATTATCGGCTTTATTGATTAACGGTGCTGTAAAACTAATGCGGTAAGTATCCAATTTCTCTACATAAACCGAAGCCACGTTTACTTCTTCATCTTTAACAAGAGTGGTATGAGGGAAAATCGAAGCCGTATGCGCATCATCGCCCATACCCAAAAGGATTAAATCGAAAATTAGATCTTCTCCGTTAAAGTGTTTGTCGATTGCTTTTTTATATTCGATAGCTGCTTTTTCCGGAGCTAAAGTGGTATCAACGTAAAAAATATGATCTTCTTTAATGCCTAGTGGATCTAAAATGGCTTTCTTGGCCATTAGTCCATTGTAGTTATCATCATTGGCAGGAACGTTGCGCTCATCGCCAAAAAAGAAGTATACTTTTTCCCAATCAATTCTGTGCTGGCCTTCTGTAGCCAGAAGATGATAGAGTGCTTTAGGAGAACTTCCGCCAGTTAATACGAAATTAAAGCGGTCGTTTTCTTCGATAGACATTTCTGCAATTTTAATTACATAATCTGCCAGATCCTGATTCAGTTCTTCTAATGTTTTGTATATGAGTAGATTCATTTTATCAATGATAAAGTCGTCATGCTGAATTTATTTTATTAGTGTTTTTTATTGTTTTTAAAAGCCTAATAGCTACTTCGTGGTCAGCATCTATCTCAAATAAGACCCTGAAATAAATTTACTGCGTAGCTTTCCGCTGCGCTACAGGTCAGGGTGACGACCGGGTAAAAATTATTCCTTATTCTTCAATGGCAAGTTAAACCAGTGGAAACCATCTCTTGCAATAAGTGCTTCAGCTTCTTCTGGTCCCCAGCTATCGGCAGGGTAATTAGGGAAGTTGATTGATTTTTTACTTTCCCATGTATTTAAAATCGGCATCACCAGTTCCCATGCCGCTTCTACCTGATCGCCACGCATAAACAAGGTTTGATCGCCCATCATGGCGTCTAATAATAAGGTTTCGTAAGCCTCAGGGGTATCGCCCTCGTAAGTTCCTTTATAATCGAAAACCATATCGACAGGATTTAATACCATATCCAGTCCAGGTCTTTTGGCCTGTACCTGCATACGGATACTCATTTCAGGTTGTATACTGATTACTAGCCTGTTTTGTTGCCAGTTTTCGGTTACACCTGATGAGAAAATCTGATGTGGCACATCTCTAAACTGAATGGTAATTAAAGATGAAGTTTGGTTTAAGCGTTTTCCTGTTCTTAAATAGAAAGGAATGCCTTGCCATCTCCAGTTATCGATATGGAATTTAACTGCAGCAAAAGTTTCGGTATTGGAGTGTGCATCAACACCTTTTTCCTGACGGTATCCAGGCACTTCCTTACCTTCAACCCAACCTTTACTATATTGACCCCGAACAGTATGAAAACGGATATCTTCGGCAGAAAAAGGGCGCATTGCTCTTAAAACCTCAACTTTACGGTTCCTGATTTCATCGGCATCAAAATTAATTGGTGCTTCCATTCCAACTAAACAAAGCAATTGCAACAGGTGATTCTGGATCATATCTCTTAAAGCACCAGAGCCTTCGTAATAACCTCCACGATCGCCCACACCTAACTGTTCGGTTACTGAAATTTGAACGTGATCGATATAAGACCTGTTCCATAACGGCTCGAACAGTGCATTGGCAAAACGGAAAGCCATCATGTTTTGTACGGTTTCTTTACCTAAGTAATGATCGATGCGATAGATCTGCTTTTCTGTAAAAATAGTGCTTAATAATGTATTTAGCTCTTTTGCAGATTCTAAATCATGGCCGAAAGGTTTTTCGATAACGATACGGCTATTGTCTTCATCTTGCGTAAGTTTATATTTCTGCAAACATTCAGCAATAATCGGGAAGAAATTAGGCGCAACTGCCAGATAGAAAATTACCTGTGTTCCAACTCCAAATTCTTTTTGATATTTTTCAACGGTTGCTTTAAGGTTTTCGAAAGTTTTTGGCTGGGCAAAATCGGTAGGACAGTAGCTCATAGTCTTTGCAAAATCGTCCCATTTCTCTTTTTTTACTTTTCCGCTGCGTGAAAACTGATTTACAGCATCTTCTAAAGCAGCTTTGTAGCTATCGTCGGTAAATTCGGTTCTACCGGTACCAATAACGGCAAACTTATCTGGCATGTAACCCTCAATAAATAAATTATATAGGGCAGGTGCTAATTTTCTTTTGTTTAAATCACCTGTTCCACCAAATATTACAAAAATGGTAGGGTTTAATGCGGTTTTGGTTTTCATTTTATGTTTTTGTTCGTGAATCTAATAGGTTATGATAATTTATTCCAATCAGCATGGAAAACACCATCTTTATCAATACGCTCGAAGGTGTGTGCGCCAAAGAAATCTCTTTGTGCCTGGATTAAGTTAGAAGGCATCCTGGCTGTGGTAATGGTATCGAAATAGGTTAAGGTAGACGCAAATGCAGGGATACCCAAACCAGAATTGATACATGCGCTAATTGTTTTGCGTGTACCTGCTAAAGTACCTTTAATGATGTTCTGGATACCCGCATCGCCAAATAAATGTTCTAAAGCGTTGTTTTTATCGTAAGCCTGATAAATATCTTCTAAAAATTTAGCCCTGATGATACAGCCACCACGCCAGATTTTAGCAATTTCCTGTAACTGTAAATCGTATTGGTATTCTTTTGAAGCCTGAACCAGTAAATGCATGCCCTGTGCATAAGCACTGATCATAGAGAAGTAAAATGCATCTTCCAGTTCATCAATAGTAACAGCAATTTTGGTGTCTTTTTTGCCAAAAGCCTCCTCTAAAGAAACCCTTAGTTTTTTGAATTTAGATAAATCGCGGTTAGAAACAGCCTCATTAATGGTTGGTACAGGTAACTGAAGTTCCATTGAAACCTCTGATGTCCATTTTCCGGTACCTTTTGAGCGTGCTTCATCTTTAATCTGATCTAAAAGATCGTTTTGTGTCTCAGTATCTTTAAAAAGAAAGATTTCAGCTGTAATCTCCAATAAGAAAGATTGCAACCTGCCTTCGTTCCATTTTTTGAATACTTTATATATTTCTTCGTTGGTATAACCTAATCCATTTTTAAGGATGCCATAAACCTCGGCAATGAGCTCCATAATGGCATATTCGATTCCGTTGTGTACCATTTTAACAAAGTGGCCAGAAGCACCAGGGCCAATATAGGTTACGCATGGATCGGTTCCAACTTTTGCCGCTACTGCATCAAAAACATCTTTAACAACGTTATAAGCTTGTTTATCGCCACCTGGCATCATACTCGGGCCAAAACGTGCACCTTCTTCACCACCAGAAATGCCCATTCCGAAGAAATGTAAGCCATCTTTCTCCAGTTCATCAACACGGCGGTTGGTATCGGTAAAATGTGAGTTTCCACTATCGATAATAATATCGCCCTTGCTTAAAAGTGGTTTTAGTTCTGCAATAACGCTATCTACAATCGGTCCGGCTGGTACTAATAAGATTAATGTACGTGGTGTTTGTAAGCTGGAAATAAAGCTTTCAATATCGTCAAAACCTTCTAAGTTGTGTTTCTTGCCCTCTTCTTCAAGTTTCGATATCATTTTTCTGTCTTTATCGTAACCAGTTACAGAGAAGCCTTTATCAGCCATGTTTAATAACAAGTTCCGGCCCATTGTGCCTAAACCGATCATTCCCAATTTATATTTTTTTGAATCGTTATTTGCCATTTTTTATTTTTTCTAATGCACCCAAAATTAGGGTTTACAAATTAATATTGCAGCTATTGTTGTTAAAAGATTGTAATAAAGATTATTATTTTTTAGGCTCAACAGTAAAGATGTTGTACTTGTCGGCCAGTTTCCAGAGTTTTGCACCGCCTTTAATCCCGTCTCTGTTGGTTACAATTTTAATATTGCTTTCCAGTTTAAAGTCTATTTGTTTAGAATTACCACCACCAATATATAAAGTATCATAATTGAAAACTGTTTTATAGATTTCGATTACTTTTTTGAGCCTTTTATTCCAACGTTCTGTTCCAATTTTTTCGAAAGCCTTATTTCCGATATAATCATCATAGTCTTCTTCCTTGCTGATCGGGAAATGGGCGAGTTCTAAATGCGGCAGTAATTCTCCATCGAATAGTAAAGCCGTTCCAAAACCCGTACCTACTGTAAAAACAATTTCAAATCCTTTGCCCTCAACCACACCTAAACCTTGTTGATCGGCATCATTTACCAAACGCACTGATTTACCTAGCGCGTTAGCAACACGCTGGGCAAGATCAACATCTGCCCATTTGTTTTTTGCGAGGTTAGGGGCGGTTTTAACAATTCCGTTTTTAACATAACCTGGAAAACCGATCGATACGCGGTTGTAGCTAACAGGGAAAGGCTTAATCAACGCTATAATTCCGGAAACAATATCCTTTGGAGTAGCTTCTGGCGGGGTTTTGCTTTTCAGATATTCGGTAAGCATATTTCCGCTTTCATCCAAAAGAACCGTTTTAATACTTGTGCCGCCTATATCAATAGATAATATATTGTTGTTTTCAGCTTTTTTATCTGTAGCCATAATTGTGTATTTATAATTTCGAAGTTCTACAAATAAATTAAAACAACAAACATTAAATGAAGATCGAAGTAATTTCGGTGTAATAATATATTCTATAAAGTCTATGTATTTAATAGAATATATTTATGTTTGTTCCGTTAAACTAAAAAAGACCACTACAGTTATGACGGTAAACTACCTTGCATTTGCTATTCCAGCATTTTTTATTTTCGTATTTATTGAATTTAAGATCGCCCAGCACCAAAAAAAAGCGAAAATATTTAAATATGAAAGTACAGTTGCAAATTTTAGTGTAGGAATTGCCGAAAGGTTATTGAACTTATTTATAGCAGCAAGTTTTTATCAGGTGTACGATTGGGTGTATTTAAACTATGCAATTTTTGATATCTCTACAAAATGGTATGTGTGGATATTATTGCTTTTATCGACAGATCTTGTTTGGTACTGGTACCATAGGCTAGGCCACGAAATTAATTTTTTGTGGGCTGCACATATTGTTCATCACCAGAGCGAAGAGTTTAATTTATCGGCTGCTGCAAGGATTACGACCATTCAAGCCATTTTCCGAAATGTGTTTTGGTGTATATTACCCTTAATTGGTTTTCATCCCAATATGATTATTACCATACTTTTGGCTCATGGAGCCTATTCATTTTTTACACATACACAATTAATCGGTAAGCTGGGCTGGCTGGAACATATATTCATCACGCCTTCTTTGCATGGTGTTCATCATGCTTCCGACGAAAAATACCTGGATAAAAACTATGGCGATGTTTTTGTATTCTGGGATAAATTATTCGGTACTTTTCAGGCCGAAGAAGAGGCACCTAAATATGGTTTAACACATCCTATTAAAAGTTATAGTTTCCTTTGGCAACATTTTCACTACTATTTAGAAATAGGAGAGGCGTACAAGCGTGCCAATGGATTTAGGGCTAAATGGAATGCCGTATTTGGGAGTCCAGCATTGATGGACCAAAACATCCGCCCCATTTTAGAAGAGCGTTACTTTCAGAATAAAATACAGCGAGTTGCTAAACCTAAGTTTAAAACCTATTTAAATATACAGTTGATAGCAGTAGTTGTAATGCTTACCGGCACTACCTTATTTTACAGTTTTTTAACCCCATTCAATAAAGCTGCTATTCTTATCTTCATCTTGCTTACTTTAATCAATATCGGTGCGCTATTGGAACAGCGTAGGTGGATCTATTACCTCGAATGTTTCAGGTTCATATTAATTTTTGGCTATTTTTTCTATGCTTTCAACCTGCTTGGTTTTTTAATCTTTCCAGTGATTATCTTAATTGCACTTGAAAGAACATTCTCTTTACGTAAACTTTACATGAAGCATGTATTTGAGTACGCAAAGGCAGGTTAGGGGTGTTTCTTTATCTTTCGGTTTTAGCTGATATATAAATGTTACAAGGCGATGTTTCGTTTTGTTGCTCTATTTATTCTCTTGCTGCTACGTCTTGTAATAAAATTATTACGTGACGCTGTTGGGCTAGTGGTTTATTCCATGGATGCCATATCTTTCTTTATATGCTGTAAATAAAGCCATTTATTACTTTATTTAGGTTTAGCTTAGTTATTCCATTCCTCTTACGATCATCCATATTTCTGTCTGTTTAAACATTCAATTAAAAAATATTTCTTGCAGATTTATTTTATTGTTTTTAGTTTCGATTTGTTTTGTTAATTTTAATTAACGAAATATATAGTAAGTAAAACTAAATAAATCGCAATCTATTTTGGTTGCTTTTCAATACTTAATGTTTGCTTAATATATTTTTAACATAAACAGGCTTACTTTGCCCGCAAATCCGGACAAAATAAATCGCACATATGAACCCTATTACTAACCGGATATACTATAATAATTATGATCGAAAATTTTACTCAACAGATTTCGTGGCATCAATGCGTTCTGCATGTAAAGCAAAGCAGTCCTGATAATCACCAAAAGAACAGACGTGCTTTTTTTAAGGATAAACTAAAACGCTTTAGTTTTTTCGTTTGTGCTGTGCTGATACAATTTTGTATTAACGAAAGTTTTGCACAAACTCCGGCACAAAATATTGTAATTAAAGGTACCGTGCTGGATGACCAGGATGGACAAATATTAATTGGAACAACGATAACGGATAACAATAAGAAGTTTTTGGGCGTAACCAACGAGAAGGGAAATTATACCATCACTATTGCTAAGGGAACTACCGTTTTATACAATATGGTGGGGTATAAAAGCTTAACCAGAACATTTAATAATAACGAAAACAATGTGACTGTTAGGCTTAGCTCATCTAACAGCCAGTTAAACGATGTGGTGGTTACGGCATTAGGCATAAAGCGTGAGGAAAAATCGTTAGGTTATGCAGTTTCTAAATTAGATAGTACGGCCTTTACCAATGCGGTTTCTAGTAACTGGACAGACGCTTTATCGGGCAAAGTTGCAGGTTTAAATTTGGTTAGAAATAGTGGCCCAGCCGGTTCAAATAAAATTATTCTTCGTGGTGAAAATAATTTGACAGGAGATAACGAAGCCTTAATTGTAATTGATGGCGTTGTGGCGAGTAGTTCGGCAAGGCGTACAGGCGGTACAGGAGGCGGTGTTTACGGTACATCAGGAGATATTATGCCTGCCGATTTTGGTAGTGGGTTAAATGATTTAAATCCTGATGATATAGAAAATGTAACCGTATTGAAGGGGCCTGCTGCATCAGCATTGTATGGACAGCGTGGAGCAAATGGGGCTATCATCATCACAACAAAATCTGCCAGTTTAAATAAAAAGAAAGTTAATATCTCTTTTACTTCAAATAGTGCATGGGAAGAAATTAACAAAAGTCCTGATAGGCAAACACAATACGGCGCTGGGGTATCTGGCAATTCATATTACTCATATGGAGCGAGTGCCGATGGAGCAAACACCAATTCTACAAGTTCTACTTATGGCCCTGAGTTTTCTCCTGGAGCGATGTTTTTTCAATATGACCCTGCAACCAGAGCGCAAGGATTAACCAGAACACCATGGGTGGCAACTCCTGATCCAATTGATGCATTTTTTAAAACCGGTTTCGAATCAACCAATTCATTTGGTATAGATGGTACTTATAAAAAAGTGGGTTTACGCTTCTCTGCAAGCCATGGCAATAACGAATGGATTGTGCCAAATACAGGTTTGGAGCGAACTACTGCTGCATTAAATATTACAAGTAACGTAACTAAAAAACTAAACATTAACGCCAAGGTGCAATATAGCAATAGAAAAAGCGATAATTTACCAGCCACGGGTTATGGTAATCAGTCGTTAATGTATTGGTTTATGTTTGCACAACCAAATATGAATATTGATTGGTATAAGGATTATTGGGCAACAAACTTAGTTTACAGACAGTTTACAAATTTAACTACCACTTTCCCTGAAGGCCCTTATGCTATATCAGAGCAATATTTAAACGGACAAAGACGGAATGGTTGGTTAGGAAATATCCAAGCGACTTATAGATTTACGGATGCATTGAGTTTAATGCTTAGAGCATCGGGAGATTTGAATAATGATGTTCGCGAAACTCTTCGCCCTTGGGATGCTGCAGGTAATAAATTCGCACATGGTTCTTATCGCGTTACGGATATACGATCTTACGAAATAAGTGCCGATTTTTTATTAAAGTATAATAAACAATTAACTAAAGATATTCAGCTTACTGCCAATTTAGGTGGTAGCCAAATGCGTAATCAATACAACAAGCTAGAAAAAAGAGCTGATGGATTAGTTATTCCAAATCTTTATGAGTTAAGCAATAACGAAAATCCTTTAGTTTATGCCCCCGATACGGCACAATACAGGCTCAATAGCTTTTATGCTTTAGCTTCTTTAAGCTTTAAAAACTACCTTTATTTAGATATAACAGCCCGTCAGGATTGGAACAGTACATTAGCAACAATTACCAGAACTGATAATGTTGGTTTTTTCTATCCTTCTGCAAGTTTGGCTTTTGTTGCTTCCGATTTTTGGAAACTACCAAAAGTAATCAGCTTTGCTAAATTAAGAGCCTCTATTGCCAGTGTTGGTAGTGGTGGCACCACGCCTTACAGAACTGCTTATAATTATTTGTACGCAGCAGATGGTATTTACCCTGATAGCGCGATGAATAATCCACGTGTTTTGCCAAATCCCGATTTAAAGCCACTAAAAACGACTACAATTGAGCTTGGTTTAGATTTAAAATTATTTAACAACCGATTAAACTTTGATTTTGCAGCGTATAGCGGAAACACCAAAAATCAGATTTTGAGTCGCATTGTTGATAAGGCCTCCGGTTATAATGTTCAAGTAATAAATGTGGGTAGGGTAGATAATAAAGGCATTGAGCTTGCTATAAATGCTACACCGCTAAAATCTCGTACTTTTAAATGGGAGGTAAATGCAAACTTCTCGGCCAATAGAAATAAAATTAGAGAACTGGCAGATAGTTCAGTTGTGTTACGTACTGGTGCGCTAGGTGGCGGACAAGTGGTTGCCAATGTTGGCGGTAGCATGGGCGATATGTATGGTAGAGGTTATTTACGTTCACCAGATGGGCAAATAGTTTTTAATCCGACCACAGGAGTAGCGCTAGAAAATCCTGATTTGCTGTATTTAGGTAACACAATACCTCAATTTAGGTTTGGTTTTGGCACTAGTATTACTTATAAAAATGTTAGTGTTAGTGCATTGTTTGATGCACAATTAGGCGCAGTTGGGCATTCTTTAACATTTTCTAGAATGGCATCGTTAGGTAAACATAGTATTACCTTGCCAGGAAGATATAATGGCATAGTTGGCGACGGGGTACTTCTAAATCCTGATGGAACGTACCGTAAAAATGATGTGGTAGCCACCGATATGAATGCCTATTACGAATCAATTTATGGTAGTGGGCAAGCAGAAGGAAGTGTATTTAGAACGGATTACTTAAAATTTAGAGAAGCAAATTTAACATACAATTTTGGGCGAAAAGTGCTTAAAAGTATAGGTTTTACTAAATTGAGTCTAGGCGTTTATGGGCGTAACTTATTTATTTGGTCGCCTTGGCCAGCTTTCGATCCCGAGTTTGGAACATTAGCGGGAGGAGATATAGTTCAAGGTTTTGAAACAGGCCAATTGCCTTCAACCAGAACTTTTGGAGCCCGTTTAGTAGTTGGACTTTAATTTTATCAACATGAAAAATTATAAACAAACATTAGCATATACTTTTTTAGCCATTATTGGTTTAACCTTTAATTCTTGTACAAAAGACTTTACCGAAGTTAATACCGATCCTATTGGCAAGAGCACAACAACAGCAAACCAATTATTAGCACCTGCTTTAGTTGGTGTTCTTAACGCAAATATGAGCAGAAATTGGAATTTTAATAACCAGCTAATGCAAGTAACAGTTGAAATTAACGATTCGGAAGGTCGTGTTTTTAGGTACGATGTACGAAGAACACAGGCAGATTATACCTGGAACAATTGGTACTTATTTTTAACTGATTTAAAAGATATTTATACCATTGCCAGCAAGCCAGAATCGCTAAACAAATCATATCAAGGCATATCACTTGTTGCTCAAACTTGGGTATCTCAATTATTAACTGATACTTATGGAGATGTACCTTATAGCGAAGCCAATTTAGGTAAAGAGGGAAACGTACAACCTAAATTTGACAGACAAAAAGATATTTATGCTGATATGTTTGCCAAATTAGAACAAGCTAACCAACTTTTAAAAGAGGGTACGCCAATTAATACCACTGGCGATCCTGTTTTTCAAGGCGATGTTTCAAAATGGAGAAGGTTTTGCAACTCGTTATATTTACGATTATTATTAAGGGCATCGGGCAAAGCCGAAGTTGCGCCAACTATAATTGCCAAAATAAAACAAATTGTTGATGGCAATCCATCAGAATATCCGATAATGCAAAATAATACCCACACGGCTAAAATTTTATGGAACGGAACAAACAGTAGTACCGCAGTTTTTTCATCACCATTTATGGTGAATATTAGAGCTGCTGATTTCAGAGGAATTCCTATTTGCAATTTCTTTTTGGGTAATCTGGTAACATGGGATGACCCCCGTATGAATAGTAATTTAACAGGTAACAATGTTAATCGTTTTTGTATAGATGCTGCACCAAATGGTGGTTTTGTTGGTATTCCAAGTGGTTATGCTCAGGGATCTGGTCTTACGGTTTTATCTCACTTTAATTCTGATGCTGAAAATAAGCCCACCTTACAAACTGATCGTTTTACAGGTATAATTATGAATGCTGCCGAAGTTGATTTTATTTTGGCAGAAGCTGCTGCAAGAGGATGGATTAGTGGCCCAACTGAAAAATATTACTACAAAGGAATGGTTGATGCGATAAATTATTGGTTGCCAAATTACATCAGTACAACAACTGATAGTAGGTTTATTGATTATGTACAGGCAGCCAATTTAGATTGGGATTCAACACTTCCATTGGATAATACCACATCCGGAAATAGTCAGTTAGAAATGATTCATATACAAAAATACTACGCAATGTTTTTGGTGGATTTTCAGCAATGGTTTGAATATCGCCGTACCGGGCATCCTATTCTACCAAAAGGACCCGGTTTGGTTAACAACCAAAAAATGCCAGCAAGGTTAAATTATCCAGTGGTAACACAATCAACAAATCCAACTAGTTATAATAATGCAATAGCTGCACAAGGTGCTGATGACATAAATACCTTAATGTGGTGGCAGAAACCATAATTATTTAAAATTGAGTTAAAAAGTTATGAATAAAATAATAAGAAATATGCTGTTTGCACTAGGGTGTATTGCAGTTATAATAAGTTGTAAAAGAGATACCGATTACGTATTATCAACACCTAGTATGTTTATCCCAAATGTTGATTTACGCAAAATTTATAAAAATACTGAAGTAACGCTTACAACCGAAAATATGCGTGGGGCCAGTATGGTTAAAGGGCAGGTAATTTCTGATCATTCTACCAATAATTTGCCATCGGGTTTGCTCATCATTCAAAATACTAGAATTGTTGGTGGGCTAGATTCATTAAGAGGTATTGCCATAAACATTGGTGCTGATGCTGCAAAATATGTTCCTGGCGATTCTGTTCATGTTAAAATTGAAGGTGGAGTGTTGAAACGTGTTGATGGTACGTTACAAATTATGGGCAAAACTGCTGCTGATGTTACTAAAATTGCTTCAGGTAAAACTTTATATATTTCGAGAGGATATGGCAATCTAATAGCTACTTATCCAGATAGGTACGAATGTACTTTGCTAACTATTTATAAATGCACATTCAATCCAACATTATCTGCTACAGAAACCTTAGCAGGCGATAAAGTTTTAAATGATGGTACAGATGATTTCGGATTCTATACCAATCCAACAGCGTCATTTGCATCTGTAAAGCCACCATATTCTGGTAATTATAAAGGGATAATAATCAATAAAATCGTTAATGATAAAATACTTCCACAACTACGTATAACTAATGCTAATGATATTGGCGCTTTAAGCACTAACATTGATGCTCCTGAATGTGTAATTTCAGGCTTTATAAGTGATGTAAATGGTGGTGATGGCAATAATGAATACGTTCAGCTCAGGGCTACTAAAGATATTAATTTTGCCAGCACGCCTTTTTCTTTAATAGTTTCTAATAATGCTGGAGCATCTGTACCAACGGGTGTACCAGCACAAGGTTGGGCAACTGGCCAGCAGCGTACTTACAAAATAAATCTAACTTCTGGCACTGTAAGCAAAGGCGAATTTTTCTATGTTGGTGGTATAAATAAATTAATTAACGGCGCTAATTCTACATCAATTGCCTCATCAAAATGGATTAGGGCATTAGATTATAATAAGGTGAGCGATCGTTTTAACTCAGCTAGTACAGTTACTGGTAATGCCACCACGGGTTTAATGGCAAATAGTGGTAATGCATTCGGGATGGCAGTATTTAGAGGTATTGAGGTTACCGGAGCTACTGTACCTATCGATGTATTGTGGGTTAGTACTGGCGGGCTATTATATCAATCTGGCGGTGCCCCTAATTATGGTGGAGGTTACAGAATTGGTAATACTGATATTTACGATATCATTAATCCTCAAAATTTAGTTCCTCAACCTTTTTACAGAGCAGGTACAAATACACAATCGTTAACCTATTTAACTGCAGATTTAGGCTATTTCTACCTTTTAGGCGGCGCTTATGATACAAAATTAAATAAATGGGTAAAAGCAAGAATGCAAACTCCGATTCTTTTAACTAAAACCTCAGCACTTAAAGATATTGAGCCTGCTAACGCAACTGAAATAAGATAATAAATTTAAAAATATCTATAAAAATCTTTGTCATCTGCGGAAGAAATTATTTTATATTCTTCCGCAGTAAGTAAAAAATCATTCATAATGAATAGAAGATCCTTTATTCAAAAATCAACCTTATTAACCACAACCTTATTTGTTAGTTTAAAATCGTTTCCATCTTCTTTATTCACTGTTGATGGATTGGTAAGCGGAACGGTAACCAGCAAAGGTAAAGCTATTTCTGGTGTAGTGATTTCTGATGGCTACAGCGTTGTACAGACCGATAGAATGGGTAATTACCAGATCCAACTCCATGAGCTTGCCCGTTTTGTTTGGATCAGCACCCCTTCGGGTTACGAGTTTAAAACAGAAAGTAGCATAGCACGCCACTATTATAAACCAGACACCGCTGGTAAGTTAAACTTCGATCTTAAGCCACTAAAACAAAACGATAACAAACATAACTTTATCATTTGGGCAGATCCTCAGGTGAAGAATAAAAAGGATGTTCAGCAAATGATGGAAACTTCAGTTCCTGACACAAGAGAAGTGGTAAAAACAATGGGGAAAACACCTGTTCATGGCATCGGTGTTGGAGATTTAGTTTGGGATAATTTTGATCTTTTTCCTGCATATGATGAGGCTATTGCTAAAATCGGGATTCCATTTTTCCAGGCATTAGGAAATCATGATCAGGATTACAGGCAGGGAGGTGATGATACTTCTGACCGGACTTTTCAAGCACATTATGGTCCAACTTATTACTCTTTTAACAGAGGTAAAGCGCATTATGTAGTTTTAGATGATGTACGTTATTTGGGCGTAGAAAGAACTTACGACGGATACATCACCCCAACACAGTTAGAATGGTTGGCCAAAGATCTGCAACTGGTGCCTAAAGATGCATTACTGATTATCTGCCTTCATATTCCGGTACATAATGCCGTTAAAAATAAAGATGATTTTTATGCCGTGCTGAAAGATTTCAAAAACGTGCATATCATGTCTGGACACACTCATTTTAATAAAAATGTAATCAAAAACGGCATTTATGAGCATAATCATGGTACTGTTTGCGGCGGATGGTGGACAGGCCCAATTTGTGAAGATGGTACACCACGTGGCTATGGCGTTTATGAAGTAGACGGAACCAATCTGAAATGGTACTACAAATCTACCGGAAGAGATAGGAAAGAACAACTTGATATTTATGTAGATACATTAACCAATCAGAAAAGGTTAATTGCCAACGTTTGGAATTATGATCCTGAATGGACAGTAGAATATTTTCTGGATGGAAAAGCAATGGGTGTATTAGCTCAGCAAGATGGTTATGATCCACTGGCAGTAAAGCTGTATAAAGGCGATAAACTGCCAAATCCGAGGCCGTTTGTAGAGCCAAGATCAACAGATCATTTGTTTTTGGCACATTTCGAACCATCGGTTAAAAAAGTAAAGGTAGTTGCTACCGACCGTTTCGGAGAAAAATTTGAGGCAGAAATTAATGCGTAACTCATGTGCTGTCGGATCCTGTGCTGTCAAATGTTACCATCTGACGGATTAATGATTTCAAAAACTAAACTAATTATAGATTAACAGCGTCAGATGGTAACATCTGAAGCCACTATAAAATCTCTTCTAAATATGAAACTGAATACAACAGCAATTTTTATTTTAATATCTGCATTTGCAGTTAAATCATTTAGCCAGGAAGTTAAATTTCCGGCATTTAGCGCAGAAGCGCATCGTGGCGGAAGAGGTCTGATGCCTGAGAATACCATTGCGGCCATGTTAAATGCCATGAAAATAGAAGGAATTACCACTTTGGAAATGGATACCCACATCTCTAAAGATGGTAAGGTTGTGGTAACACACGATGATTATCTGAGTCCGGCATTTATGCTTACACCAGATGGGAAGGATATCCCTGTAACAGATGCCAAAAAATATCCGGTTTTTGGAATGAACTATGCAGAAATTAAACAGTTCGATTTGGGGACCAAATATTACGATTTGTTTCCTCAGCAGAAGAAAGAAAAAACGCATCTTCCTTTACTTTCCGATCTGATTGATGCCGTTCAGCATGATATCAAGGCCAATAAACGTAAACAGTTTTTTTATAACATCGAAACTAAATGTAGTGTGAGTGGAGATGGGGTCACTAATCCTAAGCCTGAAGAATTTGTTAAACTTTTAATGGATGTGATTTTGAAGAAAAAAATCGCTGATTTTGTGGTGGTTCAATCTTTTGATAAAAGGACAATCCAGCTTATTCATGAAAAGTACCCAAAAATGAAAACCTCTTTTTTGGTGGCCAATAAAAAAACATATGAAGAGAATATCGCCGATTTAGGTTTTAAACCATTTATTTTAAGTCCGGTGTGGCAAATGGTAAACGAAGAACTGGTTAAAAAAGCACATGCTGATGGTGTGAAAATCATTCCCTGGACGGCCAATACCTTAGCCGATATTCAGAAATTAAAAGCCTTAAATGTGGATGGTATTATTTCTGATTATCCGGATATTTTAGTTCAGGCAAAATAGTATTTTAGGTCTTTATAAAATATTATATGAAAGCACTTTTTAACAAGTTATGGTTAACTGCTGTTGTATTTACGCTGAGTTTTACGGCAGCTAGCGCTCAGGTAGTAAAATGGGACAGCACTTACCGCCCCGGGAAATATGTTGAGCTGGTGGCTAAGTTTAAAGCCGATCTAATATCTAAAACAGATTTCGTCTTTTTGGGTAACAGCATTACCGCTGGCACGGATTGGGCTAAGCTTTTAGATCTTCCCCAAGCAAAAAACAGAGGAATTTCAGGCGATATTACCTTTGGCGTTTTAGAGCGTTTACAAGATGTAATTGATGGTAAACCTGCAAAGGTTTTTATCCTGATTGGTATAAACGATATTTCCCGGAATATTCCGGATAGTGTGATCTTAAAAAATTATAAAACAATGATCGCCCGGATCAGAAAGGGATCGAAGAAAACAAAGATTTATTTTAATACACTTTTGCCTGTGAATGCTGCTTTCGAAAAATTTAAAAACCATTATGGCAAAGACGAACATATTCTTTGGTTAAATGATGAAATCAGGAAATTTGCGGCTAAAAATGTAACGGTTATCGATCTGTATCCAAATTTTACCGATCAGGACAAACATTTAAAGGCTGATCTCACCAAGGATGGTTTACACCTTATTCCTGCCGGATATCAGGTTTGGGCCGATTTTCTTAAAAAGTCTGGCTATTTAACTGAGAAATAATATGATTAGAAAGAAGTCAAGTTTCAAAAAACTTGACTTCTTGGGAGAACTACAAAATAAAAACATGCTGTGGCTAGCTTTTGGACTTTGTTAAATAAAAAGGTTTTGGCCAGCTGTCTCCACTTTTCCTTTATCGATATTTTTTAAGCCAGGTACACTGCCTAGCTTTTTTGTTTTAGTATATTGAAGGATATATCTTTCGGTTTCCACATTCTCGTCGCCATTAAAAATGATACCTTTAATCGGGATTTCGTACTTTTTAAGCAGGTTGATTGATAAAAGGGTGTGATTAATACTGCCTAAATAATTTTGTGAAACCAGTATCACTTCAACATTCAACTTTTTGATCAGATCGATAATCAGTTCTTTTTCGTTTAAGGGTACCATTAAACCGCCAGCACCCTCAATAATCAGATTGTTATCCGTTAAAGGCATATGGATTTTGTTGAGATCAATCTCAATGCCATCCAATTTTGCAGATAAATGCGGTGATAGGGGTTGTGTTAACCTATAGCTTTCTGGGTGGATAACCGTTTGCGTATTGCTTATTAAATTACCTAATGTTATGCTATCGCTGGTATCTAAATCTCCCGATTGGATTGGTTTCCAATAATCTGCTTTTAGTTTTTCTGTTAAAATGGCACTGATTAATGTTTTTCCGATGCCCGTTCCAATGCCTGTGATAAAATATTTAGCCATTTAATTCAATTCTTTAAGATGATTAACCAACGAAATAATTTCCTCGTCGGTATTAAAGTTGTGAAGACAGATTCTCAGCCTTTCTTTGCCCAAAGCAACTGTTGGGCTTAATATTGCCCGTACATCAAAACCTTTACTTTGCAGTGTGGTGGCGGCCAGTTTAGTAGCTTCATTTGATGAAAACAAAATGCCCTGAATAGCACTTTCGCTATCAAGTGCATTAATGTTTTGCGCTTTTAACATTTTTCTAAACAATGCAATTTTTTGATGAATCAGCTGATGATCAATATTCTTTAAGTGTTGGTATGCCGATCTAACTGCAACTATATTATGAATGGGAGCAGCCGTGGTGTAAATGAACGATCTTGCAAAATTGATCAGGTAATGGCGCAAGTTTTTACTTCCTAAAATGATGGCTCCATGTACGCCCAAGGCTTTCCCAAAGGTTACAATTCGTGCAAATACCTTACTGGTTAGATTAAGCTGGTTGATCAGTCCGCGGCCGTTTGCGCCAAAAACTCCGGTAGCATGAGCTTCATCTACAATCAGGCTGGCCTGATAACGCTCGCAAAGATTTGCGATCTCTATTAATGGAGCAATATCTCCATCCATAGAATAAATGCTTTCTACCACTACAAAAATATTTCCTTTCGCCAGTTTCAGTTTGGTTTCTAGATCGTTTATTTTGTTATGAAGAAATTTATAACGCGTAGCATGGCTTAACCTACAGCCATCTATAATGCTGGCGTGAATCAATTCGTCAGTAATAATGGTATCGCCGCGTTGTGGGATGCTTGATAATAGCCCTATATTGGCATCATACCCAGAATTAAAGATCAATCCACTTTCAGCCAGGTGAAAATCGGCAATAAACTGTTCGGTTTCTTCAGTGAATGCAGTATTTCCGCTTAATAGTCGCGAGCCGCCAGCTCCGTTCAGGTAATTGGGGAGTGTGGCTATGGTACTGTTTATCTGTTTTTTTAATTCACTAGATCTGGCAAAACCTAAATAATCATTAGAACAAAAATCGAAAGGAGGGATGTTAATCGATAAATTCCTGATCGAAAGGTTATCTTTTCGTTCCTGAAGTTTGCCGTTAAGAAACTGTTCAATTTTGCTCATCGCTCAAAAGTAAAAAAAGCGCCCCGAATAATCGGAACGCTTTCAAAAATATAATTAATTAATATTTGAGCTATTTATCCTTGTGCAGGAGGATTAGAAACTACAGGTGCTTTGTCTTTTTTACCTCTACCACCCATTCCTTTTCTCATTTTCTCTCCTTTTTCTCTGGCTTCGGCACGGAAAGCATCCATTTTGGTTTTTTGTTCAGCAGTTAGAATGCCGTCTATTTTAGCTTTTTGCTCATCAATAGCGGCTTTACGTTCTTTCATTTTGCCTTTCATATCGCCTTGGTCAACAGATCTCCAGGCCTCCATTTTCTTTGCATTTTCCAATTCAATAGCATAAATTTTGGTTTTTTGATCAGCGGTTAAGCTTAGCTGTTTTTCTAATCTGGCAGTTACCTTTTCTGCTCTTTGCTCGGCAGTCATTTTAGGCATTGTCCGCCTTACTCTCTTCGTACTGTCTTGAGCAAATGCAGCGGTTAATCCCATTACTGCAATTGCTATTGTTAAAATTACCTTTTTCATGTTCTGTTTTTTTATGTGTTTGTTAAAACAATAGATACATAAAAACGCAAACGGTTTAATCGGGCTTTGTTAAAAATTGTTAATTTTTATTTAATTGAGAGATTGATTTCTGCATTTGCGCCATCATTTGTGTCAAGGTTTCCATTGTTGGGTCTGGTGCAGGTTCAGGTAATGAAGTAGATATATATGCCTTGGCTTTCCAGATTTCCAGAATGTCGTCGGCAGCAATTGTATAGGCATCGTATACCTTATTATCTGATATTAGCTTTAAATCTTTATTCTCTCTGAAACGGTTACCAGCTCTTTTGTATACTACACCTTCATTTTTACTAATTACGATGTAAGTTTCGCCGGTTTTTACTTCGTTCCAGTTATCCAGGTATTCACCGATAATCACACTGCCTGGTTGCACGGGCAACATACTATCGCCCATAATTTCAAAAGCCCTAAAGGTACCTTGTCTTAATGCCGCTAATGGAAGTTGAAATTTCGGCAGGTCGCTAATGTATTGAGGATCAGAAAAACCGTTCAAATAACCAGCACTCGCTTTAACCGGAACCAATTCGATGTTTTCGCGGTCGTTCTGGTCAACAGAAATACTCAGTACCCTTAGGTTAGAACCCTGGCTTTTTGGCTTCGGTTTCCAGCTGTCAGATATTTTCTCATTGATGAATTCATCGATGGTAAGATCAAAATATTCGGCTATTTTTTTTAGCAAATCATATTTAGGCTCTGCCCGGTCTTCCTCGTAAGCCCCGATGAGCGATCTCTTGATTTCCATAATATCAGCGAAATTTTGCTGTGTATGGCCTTTTTTCTTCCTGAGGTACTTTAAATTATTTGAAATATTTGACATAAAAATAAATTTTAAAATAAATTTGGAATTACTAAAATAGTTAGTAATTTTATGCTCATAAAGTTAGTAATATTATTTTGAATTGCAAGAGGGTATACTAAATAGTTTAGTTTTAATTTTTAAACATAAGATCATGAAAAAGTTTGTTTATATCGTTACCGACAGAAATCGTACAAGTATGCACGTGGGCATGAGCTCTGATTTAATGAAGACACTGGATTTCTACAAACAGATGCCAAACTTATTTTTTGATAATGGGCAACAATTAACCCGCCTTGTTTATTTTGAAGAGTTTAAAACAGAAGCTCAAGCTTTGCTTCGTTTTAAATCAATTAGTCGGTTTACACGCATGCAAAAAGAACGTTTGGTAAGATCATGTAATCCAGATTGGATTGATTTAACTATAGGGCTCGATTTCGAAAATATTCTTTTACATCGGAATATAAGCAATCAGGTTAAACTATCATTTACGAGTTTATCTTAGTCAATGCTAAGATTTAAAATTTTCATAATTGAATTAAAGATCATGCTTAATAAATCTACCTATAAAAAAAATGCTTGAATGATAAGGATCACCTGTATCCAATCATTCAAGCACTAGCTAGTTTTCTTATTTGTTAATTTATTTATTTTCTCATTCAATTAGTCTCTCATTTCACCATTCAATTTTTTTACCATCCCGGTGCAAATGTTAAACCAAATACTCCAGTTTTAACATCTTTCCTTTGGAAAGGAATTGCATAATAAGGTTCCAATACAAAATAGCCAAAAACGTTAACCCTTACCGATATACCAACACTCATTGCTGGTACACGTTCCGTTGTAGATTGATAGGTAACTGGATTTCCTTTATCATCTTTAACTGGAACACCATTGTTATCTAATACAGGTTCTGTAGTGTAAGTCGGCTCACTTTTAAACTTTACTTTGGTATCGTTTGTCCAGGCTAAACCTGCATCAAAGAATAAATTCAGATCAGAGAATAAAAATTTAGAAGGTATTGCAGCTAACTTTTTCGGCCCTGTAAAAGGTAAACGTACTTCGAAGTTAAAAACGGCTATTTTACTTCCTGTTAACTGGTTAATATCGAAAGATTCTGACGATTGAGCAGAGGTACTTTTGTAAATTGAGTTTGATTCATAACCTCTAATTAAATAAGGATAACCCAGATACATTGGATAAAGTCTATCTGCATCTTTACCGATTCTTAAAGTATTGTAACTTCTTACGGCAAAAGTTACAGGCTTAGCTCTCCAATATTTACGAAGATCGGCAGTTACACCAGCAAAATTATAGGAGCCAAAATACTTTTCCCCACTTACACGGTATCTAAAACCATCAAGCGGACCAGTAAGGCCAAAAATAGAATTATCACCAACAAAACCGGCGTTTAACTGATAAAGTGTAAAAGAATTAAACGGAATGCCGTAGTCCTGAGAAGCAACGTCGTTAGAAATCCTGCTTTTGTCTGAACCAATATAGTAACCCGCCGAATTGTAATAGTTGCTATATCGATCAACTCTGTAACTATAATGTGAAAATGCGCCGCCCAATTCAAATCTGTGTATTTTACTAAACGGATAAGCCCCAAAAACCTGTATCTGATCCTCGAAAGTTCTAATAATATCCGTTCTGTCTGCTAAGGCATTAACAGTTTGATTATCACCTACAGGGATATTTTCGTATCCATAAGACCTAAATCCTGATACATAAGGGATATGGGAAACAGCCGCACCCCAATTGATCCTGCTTTTCTGATTGATATAACCCACCAAGCCGCCAAAATCATAAATTTCTCCATTTACGGATAGGTTTGCGATGATTTGATTGGTGCCTAATATATCGCTAAACATACCCACAATACCTCCCGAAACACCAGTTCCGAAACGGCTGGTAGAAACACCAACACCACTATTGGCTAAATAATCTAACCTGAATTTCGGTTTGTAGGGCACAGTCCTCATCGAATCGGCTATGGTTTTTTCGAAACGGTCAAAATTATTTAAATTAGAATTGATGATGTTTACACCTATGTTTTCCATTGGAGGAAGAATAGCTGCATCAAAATTTTCCTCCTGATTACCAATTCGTTTCGCTTTAAAGCTGCTTAACTTGGCATTGTACAAAGTATAGCGTTGGTAGCGATAATAGCTGTACACTATATCATCAGTTGTAGAAACCGAAATTGCAGGCGAAAATTCGGTAATCCCGCTAATTCCTGTGAAATAATCAGTTAACTGATCTACTGTATTATCTGCGAAATTGTATTTATATAAATTCCTAAATCCATCTCTGTTAGATAGGAAATAGATATTTTGACTATTTGAAGAGAACTGTGCATTTAGATTATTTGCTCCTGGAAAAACATTTAAATTGCTCACCGTTTTTGAAGCGATATCGTAAACAGCCAGGTTTATAGGCAGTACCGCATTAACTACATTCGCCTGAATTGCTGCTCTATCTGATGAAAATACCAATTTTTTACCATCGGGAGAGTAACTGGGTGCATAATCAGAATATACATCGTTAGTAATTTGAGTAATTGTTTTGGTGTCTAAGTTGTAAGAGAAGATATCGCTCTGTCCTTCGACCATGCCCGAAAAAGCCACATCTTTTCCATTTGGCGACCAGGTTAAATTACCGAATTGCTGCACCTGATCCATCGCTGTTTGAGAAACTGTGGTTCCGTTTGAAACATTGATAATCATCATCTGGTTTTTGCCATGGCTGAAGATACTGAAAGCAAACTGTTTACTGTCCGGCGACCATGCTCCAGCTGACTCTATAAAGTTAAAATCATCGATATGGCCATTAGAGATCTGGCTGCTCAGCTTCCTGATAATTCTTCCGGTTTTGGCATCTGCAAGAAATAAATCAATACCAAAAAGGTCTTTTTCAGACATGAAAGCCAAATATTTTCCATCTGGACTAAGGGCAGGGGCAACGTTCATATTGCCTGCGTTTTTATTGTCGATGATTTTTGTACCCGTAATTTTGATCTGCGAACTATCTGCTTTTAACATTGGTTTATAATGCGCATCGATCGAATTTTTCCATAAACCCGACAATGTTTTGTCATCATAGCCAAAAGTATACCTGATGGCGTTTTCATAACCATATTTTGCAGTATTCTTAAACAAGGGAACGATAGTGGTATCGCCGTACTGAGAACCTATGTAAGTCCAAAATGCCTGACCATAGCGGTAAGGGAAATATTTGTTAGAGTTGGTCAAATCTTTCAGCGAAGGGATATCACGGTTCAACATGGCATCGCGCATCCACATGGAAGTAAATGCATCCTTTTTTCCGATCGACAAATATTCAGCCATACCTTCAACCATCCATAATGGTGTTTGCCCAACATTTTCTAAGCTAATCGAATCTTTTTCGAGCAAAAGATGGTATTGAAAAGCGTGAACAAGCTCGTGACCTAAAACATGCCTTGTTTGGCTATTTAGCTCCATAACAGGCATAATCACCCTGTTTTTTAGTGCCTCTGTAACTCCACCGGTACCAATTCCAATTTCTCCGTTAAGTGCTGTTGTTTGTTGGAAATCAGGATGGTTATTATACAGTATAATAGGGTTTTTCTTTAAAAAAGTATCTCTAAAAACTTCCTGATGCATTTTGTACCAGGTTTCGGCATCTTGCGAAAACCGTTTTAAAAGTTTCTCGTTTTTGATGTAGTAGTAAATCTCGAAATGGGGTGTTTGCAAAACTTTAAAGTCGAGTTTTTTATACCTTACCTTGTTTTGTCCGAAGTATTGGGCCTTAACAGAAAAAGAAAGAATAAGCAGGAGCAATAAAGAAGAATATCGCCTTAATAAAGTAGAGCCTATTTTCATATATGTAGTTTTAGTAATGAAGTTCAATAATTTATGAAAATGAAATTGTATGAGATTTGGGAAATAAAAATAGCAATTGTTTAAAACAGTATTAAAATTTTAACACTTTTTAAAAATTTTTCTAATCAAAAGCGCGGATAGTTGATGTATCTGCGCTATTTATTGCAATAAAAATTAAGGCTGAATGTTCTCGTTCTTTTTCTTTTCTTTTTCTTCCTGACGTTGCTTCCTTCTCAGTTCTCTTTCTTCCTTTCTGGTTAAAGGAACAGTAGTTGCTGGAGGAGTTTGAACAGGTTCAACTTTCTTTTCTTCTTTTTTTACTTCAGGTTCAACCGTTACAGGGATAACCGTTTCTGGTGTTTCAGGAACGGTAAAATCTGTTGAATCTACTGTTAAGCTGTCAGTTGATGTAGTATCTCTAATAATCCGTGGGCTAGGGCAGTTGTAGGTTCTGGTAATATCAACCGTTGCTTTTGGAAACGGGCCATAGGTATAACCAGAGCTTGGATCGAGGTATACTTTCTCCATAAACTTAGCGAAAATAGGTAGTGCCGTTCTGGAGCCTTCTCCTTGTTCGCCGTTTTTAAAGTGTGCAGTTCTTTCGTCACAACCCACCCAAACACCAGTTACCAGATCTTTGGTTAAACCCATATACCATGCGTCTACATAATCAGAAGAAGTACCTGTTTTACCACCAATTTGATTGTTTTTTCTAAATAGATCTGGCCATTCCCACAATGCCTGCGATGTACCTTCTGGTTCTTCCATACCACCACGGAACATATAAGTCATTAACCAGGCAATTTCTTCTGTTAAAACCCTTTTTGTTTTAGGTTTAAATTCATCAATTACATTATTATCCTGATCGGTAATTTTCTCAACTAAAATGGGGTCAGTTTTGATGCCTTTATTCATAAAGGTAGCATAAGCTTTTACCATTTCATAAACTGTAACATCGTTTGAACCCAAACTTACAGATGGAACGGATTCCAGATGGCTATCGATTCCGCACTCGTGCGCATATTTTACAACATTATCCCAGCCCACCTTTTCGGTTACCTGAGCTGTAATGGTGTTTACTGATTTCGCCATTGCCCACCTTAAACTCATTTCGCGGTACGAAACACTGTAATCGGCATTTTTTGGCTCCCAATATTTTGTTTCACCTTTATCCTGATAAGCAATTTTAACAGGTTTATCTGTAAATTTATCACAAGGACTCATGCCTTGTTCTAATGCGGTTAAATAAGCAAAAGGTTTAAAAGTAGAACCTGCCTGGCGTTTAGATTGATTAACGTGATCGTATTTGAAAAATTTATGGTCTATACCACCAACCCAAACTTTAATCTTACCACTTGCGGGTTCCATGGTCATCATTCCGGTATTCATGATTTTACCGTAATAACGGATAGAATCTAAAGTAGAGAATGAAGTATCGCGATCGCCTTTGTAAGTGAAGATCTGCATCCTTTTCTTTTTGTTAAAATAAGCGGTAACAGAATCTGGATCGTTAGGGAATTTCTTTTGTAAAAGCGCGTAAATCGGCAAGTTTTTCATCGCTCTCTCGGGATAATTTACCTTTTGTTTTTCAGAATCGTACCAGGGATCTTCGTTGCCCCATACATTATAAAACCTGCGCTGTAAAATCCTCATCTGATCAGCAACTGCATCCTCAGCATATTTTTGAAGTTTAGAATCGATGGTCGTATAAATTTTTAATCCATCTTCGTAAAGGTCGTAACCATTATCAGTACACCATTTCTCTAAGTATTTTGCCACAGCTGCCCTTAAATAAGAGTCACCGTCGCTACCATCCTGCATTTTGCCTTCTTTTAGTTTAATCGGCTCCTTAGATAATTCTGCCAGACTATCTTTGCTCAGGTACTTGTACTTGTTCATTTGTGCAAGCACCACATTTCTTCGTTCTAAAGCTTTTGCGGGGTTTTTAGTTGGATTATATAAGGTTGTGCCCTTTAGCATACCTACAAGCATCGCCGCGTCTGTAGTGGCTAAATCTTTTGCTTCCTTATCAAAGTAAATCCTGCTGGCTGTTTTTATCCCATAAGTATTGTTACCGAAAGAAACAGTATTCAGGTACATGGTGATAATATCATTTTTAGAATAGTTAGATTCTAACTTTACAGCAGTCATCCATTCCTTTAATTTTACAATTAAGGTTCTTACCAAAGGTATTTTGATCAATAATCCCTGCGATTTATTATACCGAGTACGGTAAAGATTTTTTGCCAATTGCTGGGTAATGGTACTGGCCCCGCCATCTTTTCCTAAACCAATAACTGCACGGCCAACCGCTTGTATATCAATACCCCAATGTTTGTAGAAACGCACATCTTCGGTAGCAACCAAAGCCTGTACTACGCTAGGCGCAATTTCATTATAATTTACAGGCGTTCTATTTTCTTTAAAGTATCGGCCAATGAGTTTTCCATCGGCAGTGTAAAGTTCCGAACCTACACGAAGAGTAGGCGCTTTAATATCCCGAACACTTGGTGAGTAGCCAAATAGCCACAAAAAGTTTAATTGAAGGGCAGAAAAGAAAATTATTATAAAAAATAAAAATATTATAGAATAACGTAAGTATTTGTTTTTTATCTCTTTAAACATATTGGATAAGATGATCTTTAGGTAAAAGCTGTGGCGTTAAATATAAAAAACTCTATATGCAAATTAACGCATTTAATTTACTTATTTTTTAGTTCTATATTTAAATTATTGATGCATCGATTTATCTAAAAACAATATATGATTATGAAAAACGAATTTAAAGGATTAATTGTACAAGGAGATAAGAAATTTTCTTTAAAAAACCATAAAACAGATTATACTGGCGGTTATAATAAAGAAAAAGCTAAAGATGCATTGGTGAATTCGAAAATAGAACTCAATCATTTACAGGAGAAATTATATGCATCTGGAAAACATTCGGTTCTGATTATTTTTCAGGCGATGGATGCCGCAGGGAAAGACAGCGCAATCGAACATGTAATGAGTGGATTAAATCCACAGGGATGCCAGGTATATACTTTTAAAGTGCCAACATCGGAAGAATATGAACATGATTTTTTGTGGAGACATTATAAAGCCTTGCCAGAGCGTGGCAGGATAGGTATTCATAACCGTTCTCATTATGAGAACGTGTTGGTTTGTAAGGTGCATCCAGAATATGTGTTAAGCGAAAACATCCCGGGTTTTAATGATGTAAAAAAGATAAATAAAAGCTTTTGGCAACAGCGTTATAAGAGTATTAAAAATTTTGAGGAGCATTTAACGGCTAATGGAACAGTAATTCTGAAATTCTTTTTAAACGTGAGCAGAGATGAACAGAAACAACGCTTTTTAGAACGGATTGATGATCCTACTAAAAACTGGAAATTCTCTTCGGGTGATATTAAAGAAAGGGCTTTATGGGATAAGTATATGGAAGCCTATCAGGACGCGATTAACGAAACAAGCACAGCAGAATCGCCTTGGCACATCATACCAGCCGATAAAAAATGGTTTGCCCGATTGGCAATAAGTGAAATTATTGAAGATAAATTAAAAAGCCTGGATCTGAAGTTTCCTGTTTTGGGTGAAGCAGAAGTGGCCAAACTCGATGAAACAAAAAGTATTTTATTGAGTGAATAAAAAAATGCAGGTCTATAAGCCGGGTTCTGTTTCCTGATTGCTCAGGATTTCTATCATTTATCCACTATAAACGTTGCCGTTTATCTCTAACGACCTACCCACTAACATCGGACGGGCAGCCCTACGTACGTTAGCCTATTTGGTCTTTCAACTCCCGGGGTTTACAAACCACTACAGTCGCCTGTAGTGCTCGTGCGCTCTTACCGCACGTTTTCACCCTTACTCCGACATGAGCCGGGGCGGTATATTTTCTGTTGCACTGATCCGTAATTCAGGTTTTCAATCCTGAATCCCTTTCCGTTAGAAAGCGGGATGCCCTGTGTTGCCCGGACTTTCCTCTCTTCCGGTTTTACCCGAAACAGCGATAGAACAACCTGCATTTTGCGCAAAGATGAGGTTTTTATCTATATTATCACAATTGTGATAGTACTATTCATTCGCTAGTGCATATATTTCTTCTAGCACCTTTTGAGAAAATCTAAAATTCGTTTCTTGTATTTTCTGAATAATAGGTTTTATTGAAGGAATGATTCCGATATTTTTTGCTTTTAAAATTATGCCTAATGTCCCTGTGAAAAGGAGATTTAGTCTTTGTGCCAGTTTCCTACCTTTATGATCATCTAAAATAAGAAGTGAACTTTCTGATTCTAACGCTAAAGTAATAGCACTTGCTTCGCCTGCATCAATATCCAATGAGTTTTGAAAAGTGATATTTTTAGGTGTTCTAATTTGGATCCAAGGAGGTAAAGGAGAACCAAACTCTGAAGCAATAGTATCTGTTGTAATAATTTTTGAGAAAAGTAATTTCAAAAGGCCTAGCTCCCCAATTTTTTCTAATAGAATGAAGCAACTAGTATCAGCGATTACTATTTCATATTTTTTCTGCATCACTTAACATTTCTGAAATGGGATAGTTAAGTATTGAAACGCCATAATCAGAAAGCAATTCTGCAAAAGTATGTTTTGATAAGCCAGCCATAGCTGCTGCTTGGCCTAATGATAGTTTTCCAGATTCGTATAACTTTGCAGCGATAAAGCGCACCGTATCGTGTTCATGTTCGCCTAAGCTATCTGGAACTTGTAGGGTTATCGTTGTCATGCCTTAAATATACAAAATATTATTTATTACAATTCTGCAAATCTTTTGAAACCTCCGAGTAAGGCACAAAACCCTGCTTGTTACCAAACGAATTGGTAATATAAACCATTACCTGTGCTACATCAATATCAGCTAGTTCAGGGAAGGCGGGCATTTTTTCTTTGTATTCTTTTCCGTTGATGATCAAAGATTCATTTGCACCGTTTTTGATAAAACAAGCCAGGCGTTTTTTGTTTGTTTTTAAAAATACCGAATCGGTTAATGGGGGGGCAAGCTCGCCCAATCCTTCGCCATTTTCGCCGTGACAATTCTGACACTTAGTTTTATAAATATCCTTTCCGTTCGACATGTAATTCTGCAGATCGATTGTTTCTTGGTTTTGGCAAGATACAATGATGCCTATAATGAAAAGGAAAAAAATGGAGTTGATGATGTACTTGCGCATGGAGTTTTGTTGTAAAACCGTCATTTCGAGCGTAATGAAATAGAGTCGAGAACCACATAGTGTCAGCGAAGCTAAATCTATTAGATTTCTCTTCCGAAAGTTCGGGACTGCACTTCATCCGATAGCTATCGGATCGAAATGACGATTTAGATTATTACTTTTTATATTCCGCCAATAAAACAGGGATATCCTTTTTCAACTGTTCTACCTGCTCTTCTTTAGTGCCATCATAAGCACCGCGGATCCGTCTGTCCTTGTCTATTAAAACCAGATATCCTTGATGGATATAACCATCTTTTGCCGTACTATCTTCACCAACAGCTACTAAGTAGTTTTTTTCTGCCAGGGTATAAACACTGTCTTTACTGCCATAAAGGAATAGCCATTTTGGGCCGTCTACACCTAATTTTTTGGCGTATTTTTTCAGCACGTGAGGTCTGTCGTATTTAAAATCGATGGTGTGTGATACAAACATCACATCCGGATTAGTTTTAAATTCATTGTAAACCGTCATCAGGTTGCGGTGCATGGTAGGGCAGATGGTGGTACAAGAAGTAAAGAAAAAATCAGCAACATAGATTTTTCCATCTGTTGCCTTGTTCGTTGTTACTGTACTATCTTGATTTAAGAAAGACCAATTTGGAATAGTTTGGTAAACAGTGTCAATTTTCTCTATTCCAGCTGCATCTCTAACGGTTTCGGCATGACGCTCGCCATAAAAAGGAAGTTTTCTCTCTTGTTTACATGCGGTAAATATGGAAATAGCCAACAGTGATGTAGCTAAATAAGCAGTGATTTTATTCATGATTTTATGTTAAAAAATGTAAATATACAAGGTAATTTGGTCTAGAAGGTTATTTGTTTGAAAAGTCTGCGGTCGGGAGTCAGGAGACCGAGGTCTGGATGGTCAAAATGTTTTTTCGAATCCGGTCTTCTGACTCCTGACTTTACTTATGAATGTATTTCGTTGGCTCTGCTGCAAATTTCTGTTTACAGCTTTCTGAACAAAAATTATAGGTAACTTTATTGTATACCGTAGTTTTAGCTGTTTCAGCTTTTACTTTCATTTTACAGACTGGATCTACCGTTGCTTTCTTTGCAGAATCGATAGGGCTTATTTGTGACACATTGATTATTGGTGTCGCATTTGATTTTAATGACAGGGTTGTTAACCCAATTAGGATTATTATAAAATTTATTTTTTTCATTTTGAATTCTCTTTAATTAACAAATTTCTTTGAAAGTCCGGAGTCTGGTATCCGAAGACCGACGTTTTGGTATGCTCATAAACTTCCGGCCTCTGACTTCCAAACTATTTTATTTAACCTGATATGTGTTTATCAACGAATCAGATTCTCTGGTAACCTTAATATAGCTATCTTCAACAGCTCTGATTTTAATCATTTCAGATTTGTAATAATCTAGATCTTCCTGCTCGGTTTTTCCTTTAAAATCATCTTTAAAGAAGTGCATCCAATCCATCATTTTTTCATCAGCAGCATTTAATCGTATAATTAAGTCGTTGATTTTTTGTTTTTGTATCACCGAATCCTGAGCAAGTTTAATCTGATCTGAAACCAAGAGCTTATCCAGTTTCATTTTATTCTTCACTACTTTTTCCCCATCAATCATTAATTTATCGTGAATGTTAAGTACTTCCTGGCGTATCGCTTTCGAGTCAGGTTGCGTTTTACAGGAAAAAAGAAGCGCTGTTGCTATGCTTAACAACAAAATGTTCAATCTGTTCATATGCTGTGATTTAAAAATTATAAGTAATTCCAACATAAACCTTTCCGGCACTCATTGGATGATCGGTTTCAGCTTCCCAAATGTTTTTTTGTACTCCAGCGTTTAGTGCTACATTTTTATAAAAAATATCTACACCTGCGCCGCCCATGAGGTTATTCATGACGTGTTCTCCGGTTTTTTGACCTTTGTACTTTTCTCCACCAGAATATTCATAAAAAAACTGTGCAGAGGGCATCACCTGAACATCTTTCCCAATTCTTTGGGTGTAAAAAATATTCAGGAAACTGGTGGTACTATTCGCAATACCTTCATCGCGGCTATTGGTACCGTTAACTTTATAAGAAGTGTTTAAACTTGCACCAAATTTGCCCAAACCTACCATATAGTTTAGGTATACAAAACCATCAGTACTTCCGGTTCCGGCCTGCATCAACGACGAATAACGGATACCTGCCGTATTTTTGAAATCGTTTTTGCCTGTTGGCAATTTTATACCAGCTCCGGCAATCAATTGTTGTTTAAAATTATCTTCAAGTTTTTGCACGATATGATAGCCAGCATACAGGTTAATATCACCCATGCTAGAAATAGAAGAAGTATAACCATTGTAGCGCTCGCTATTGGAAACATAGGGTAAAATGGCATTAATTTCCAGTTTGCTGTTGATGAAATATTTACCTCTAACCTCTAAAGAACGGTAAAGTTCATAATCATCAGGATTGCCAGCATGATTGGTTATTGGTGAGTCCTGACTTCGTGCTGGGATAAAGAAATTTCCTGCATTAGGGAATAAGGAATGCGATTGCCCTTCGTAACCGCTAAACGAACGGTAACGGTATAAAACGCTGATGCTATTGCGGTTATAATAGGGTGTAATGCCCATAAAACAGCCGCAGATGTCGCAGGCAAAAACTTGGCCGCTCATGAGTACGAAAACTAAAATCAATAGTTTACGACTCGCTGTATAATGTATTTTTAATAAATTCATTGTCTGTTAGTGTTTTTAGAAAAGCTTTGATCTGCTCTTTTTCTGTTGTATTTAAAGTGATACCATTTTTCAATTGTGCATCAAGATTTGTTGAGGCTTTTACGCCAGAATTGTAATGCGCTAAAACCTCGTCCAAACTGTAAAAGCGTCCATCGTGCATGTATGGGCTGGTATATTCGATATTGCGTAAAGTAGGTACCCGGAATTTTCCAAAGTCTGAAGCTATGCCGGTAATGTGCGATCGGCCTTCATCGGTACTTACCAGGTCTAATCCGTTACTGCGATAAGAAAAATCCGTGAAAAATGGTTCTGCATGGCAGGAGGTGCATTTTTCTTTGAACAGATTGTAACCCGCCAATTCTGCTGAGGTAAAAGAAACGCCGCTCTCTTTGCGCATTACTTTATCGTATTTCGAATTGCCCGAAACCAGTGCTGCCGTAAATTGAGTAATCGACTTTAAAATCAGCTGCGAATTGATTTCTGTTGAACCAAAGGCCTGTTTAAATAAATCGGGATAGGGAGCCGTGTTTTTCAGGAACGCAACGATTGTTTGTATATCAGTACCCATCTCGCAGGCATCGGTAATGGCGTTTAGTGGCGAAGTTTCGATGTTTTTTACACCGCCGTCCCAAAAGAAAGCTTTTTGCCAGGCCAGGTTAAATAACGGAGGGGTATTTCGTTTTCCCTGGCAATTATTTACGCCATGGCTTACTTTATGATCAAGTTGTGTAAAAGCTGCAAATTGCTGGTGACAACTTCCACATGAAACGCTTTTATCGGCCGATAAGCGGGCTTCGTAAAATAACTTCTTGCCCAGTGCAAAACCTGCATTACTTAGTTTATTATCTTCGAAGTTGTATACCGGAGCAGGGAAGTTGGCAGGAACCGAAAAGGTAATTTTCTTTTCCTCAGGCGTTACCTCATCTTCGTTTTTGCTACAGGCATACATCAACGCAATGCTTAAAAAAAGCATTGCGAATACAGTTATTTTCCTTAACATTTAGTTGTGGATATGATCTAAACGAAATAAGCCATTTGCATAGTTGTTGGCTACAATTATGGAATTTGCTCCACCCATGGTCATATTCAAAGTGGCAAAACTCACATCGGTTTTACCTGTAAATAATGCAGCTGCATTTACCTTAAAGTGCATATTAGGTTTGCCATCTGTTCTCACACGAAGTGGGTTTGCCGCGTTAATCTCCGTAGCAAAAGTTCTAATGGTATTGTTTGGATCGGTAACGCCACCAATGTGGAAGGTAATTGTATTTCCAGATGCGAGAGATTGTGGTGAAGTCCCTTCTAATTTAACAAATATGTAGCCGCTGTTCCAAGTCCAGAACATGCCGTTGATTGGATCTAGGGCTCCTGTTTGTGCACCAGCAAAATTACGGGCATAATCTACGCCAATGGTGTATTCTATTTTGGTATAATCGCCTGTTGGTACATCTTTTAGCGTAATGTTAGTAGATTCTGCTTTCGAAGCATCAATTAAGAAATAACTTTCAGGAATCAGATAACTAGTTCCATCGGCTTTGCTTAATTTGATATTGCTTACGTAGTATTTAAATACATTGATCTTAAAATCTTCGCCTTTGGCATTTTTGTAAGTTGTGGTATTTAAAACTAACGGATTTCCGTTTACCTGATTTTCGAATTCTATAGAGAAAGTAGATTTGGTATCTGCAGCAACTTCGTCAGTGCTTTTTTTACAAGAAGATAATAGTATAATAGGGCATAACAATGCCAAAAAGTATTGTGATAATTTCATTTTAAGAAAATTGGATAAGTAAAAAATAATTTGTTGTCATTCTGAATGCAATGAAGAATCTCTAGAATCAAGCAGAAATTAACAGCATAGCAATGACAGATTGTTGTAGTTTTTATGAAACAGATTCTTCGCTTCGCTCAGAATGACAAATGGTCAAAACTTTGCAATGGCGATACAAACGCATAAAAATTAAAAACTTACTTAAACCGTTTTCGGCGGATGAAAAATAGAGATGGAAAGATCTTTTACCGGTTTTTCGATGTAAAGATTTTCTGAAGTGATGATAAAATAAGGAAGATGGTGGTTTAATGCAACAGTCTGAAATCTTGGTTCAGCCTCTACAACTCTTTTCAGATTTTCCTGAGCCTGTTTATTTTTACCATCAAGGTCTTTTAATTTTTTGGCTAAGAAACACTGCCCATCACAATGCAATTCCGGATGTTCTTTATTAATACAAAATACACTTGTAATGTATTCTTTGTTCATTTTATAACCAGAATAGATCACCAATTGCATGGCGCCGTTAGAAACGGTACATGTAATGATAAGATATATTAAGAATTTTTTGAACATGGTATTGCGCTGCAAAAGTATTAAAGAAATTGGTTGCAGCAAAGAAAAATTAAGAAAGACGCAGCACTTTTTTGATGTTAAAAACTCTTGTCTGGTCTTAGCGTCTCGCTTAGGCTTTATTATTTGCCACGGAAACTTGAGAACACAAATAAATTGAAGAAAATAATGTCGTCATTTCGAGCGGAGTGAAACGCAGTCGAGAAATCTATTTATAGATAGATCTCTCCATTCTGCTGCGCTTCAGTCGAGATGACGACACTAAGAAAACTATGCCTGCAAATCAGCCATTACCGCTTTGATTTTTTCGCCAAGTTGTGCGTTAACCTGATCAAAGTCTTTTCTATCGGCTAATGGCGCATTTACACTGCAATAGAATTTAATTTTAGGTTCCGTTCCGCTCGGACGCGCAGAAACGATACTGCCATCTTCTGTAATGAACTGTAAAACATCAGAAGTTGGGTAATCCAGTTTGCTTACTTTTCCGGTTGCTAAATCAGTTTGCTGACTTAATTCGTAATCTTTCAGTACCGAAACTTTCGAGCCACCTAATGTTGCAGGAGGGTTTTCTCTGAATTTCACCATCATCGCTTTAATTTCTTCAGCACCTGATTTGCCTTTTTTGGTTAGTGAAACTAAGTCTTCTTTGTAAAGGCCATATTCTACGTACATATCTAATAATGCATTGTATAAACTTGCACCCTTATCTTTGTAATAAGCAGTCATTTCAGAGATAAAAGCTGCAGAAACCACCGCATCTTTATCACGTACCAAATCGCCGATTAAATAACCATAACTCTCCTCTCCACCACCAATAAAGTATTTCTTACCTTCTAGTTCTGTCATTAACTGACCAATGTATTTAAACCCAGTTAAGGTGTTGTAGTAGGTTACATTTTTCTTTTTGGCAATTTCTTCGATGAGGTTAGAGGTTACAATAGTTTTTACAATAAACTGATTGCCATCTAATTTGCCACTGTCTTGCCAAGCGGATAATAGGTAATTGATTAATAAACTGCCTGTTTGGTTGCCGTTAAGCAGTACCCACTCGCCATTATTATCTTTTACTGCAATACCTACACGGTCAGCATCAGGATCGGTAGCCAAAACTAAATCAGCATCTATTTCTTTTGCTTTATTCATCGCCAAAGTCAATGCATCTTTTTCCTCTGGATTTGGGTACACTACGGTAGGGAAATTTCCATCAGGTGTACTTTGCTCTTCAACTAAAGTTACGTTTGTAAAACCAAACTGAGCCAAAGCTTTTGGTACCAGAGTAATTCCAGTTCCGTGAATAGGAGAGTATACAATTTTTAAATCGTGCTGTCTTTTTATGGCTTCAGGAGAAATCGAAAGTGCAGTGATTCCATCTAAATATAGTTTATCTACGTCTTCGCCAATCAGTTCGATATTGGCTTCAACGCGGTCGAATTTAACTTCATCAATACTTTTAATCTTATTTACTTCATCGATCACCAATTTATCATCTGGAGAAGTAAATTGACCACCATCTGCGCCATAGGCTTTATAACCATTATATTCTTTAGGATTATGCGATGCGGTTAACATTACACCGCTTTTGCAACCAAAATGGCGCACAGCGAAAGAAAGTTCTGGAGTTGGTCTTAATGCAGAGAAGAAATAAACATGGATGCCGTTTGCAGAGAAAACATCAGCTGTAATTTTAGCAAAATAATCAGAGTTGTTGCGACTATCGTGGGCAATGGCAACCTTGATTTTTTCGTTAGGGTATTTGTTGTTTAAATAATTCGCTAATCCCTGTGTAGCCGTTCCGATAGTGTACTTGTTGATGCGATTGGAGCCTGCACCCATAATTCCACGTAAACCGCCCGTTCCGAACTCTAAACTTCTATAAAATGCATCTGTTAATTCGGTAGTTGCATCTGTATCCACAAGGGCCTGTATTTCTGCCTTGGTATTTTCATCATAATTTCCACTTAACCACTGATTAATTGTGGCTTGTGTTGATTGGTCAATTGCCTGCATTGAGCTGTTTTTTAAATTTAATATCTGGTGTTGAACAAATTTTATTGAATGATGTTTGGTTGAAACGTATTTATTTCAGCCCATCCAAATTTTATTTTGTTGAGGGTGTTGCTTTTAAGCTGCTTTTGTTTAATTTCACGCCCCGATACAATAATAAAGAAAATCCAGTATTAATGTGAGGCGAATGTAACTTTTTTAAAATAGTTGTAAAACAGGTAAAGTTAGCGTCGTTTGATCTTGGGTAAAAAACAATTAATAAATAGATGGAACCATCATGATTTCAAACCACACCTGGGATAAAAAATCTGATAGCTTCATTACCGTTAAAAAACAATAGGCAAGTAAATGAAAATATTAAAATTTGGGGGTACTTCTGTAGGTAGTCCTGAGCGCATGACGAAGTTGTTGGATATCGTTAATCCAAATGAAGAGCAGATTGTAGTATTATCGGCCGTGTCTGGTACTACAAATAGTTTAGTAGAAATTGCAAATTATTTTTTAGCTGGAGATAAGAAGAAGGGAAGCGAGTGTGTCGAAAATCTATACCAGAAATATAAAGCTTTTGTTGTTGAATTGTTGCCGGCTGCCGAATTTCAAGAGCAGGGAAATGAAGTGATCGATTATCACTTTGGTTTCTTAGCTGGCTTGGCGAACGATATTTTTACTTCTATCGAAGAGAAAGTAGTGTTGGCTCAAGGCGAATTGTTATCTACAACTTTATACCATATTTATTTAAAATCTATCGGTGTACCGTCTGTATTGTTACCAGCATTAGATTTTATGAAAACGGATGAAGATAACGAACCTGATATTCCTTTTACAACGAAACATTTAATGCCGCTTTTGGAGCAGCATAAAGACAATAAATTATTTATCACACAGGGTTATATCTGCCGTAACAGTTTTGGCGAGGTAGATAATCTACGTCGTGGTGGTAGTGATTATACCGCATCATTATTGGGTGCTGCAATTATGGCGGAAGAAGTTCAAATCTGGACGGATATTGATGGCATGCACAACAACGATCCACGTATTGTTAAGGGCACTAAACCAATAGCACAGTTATCTTTTGATGAAGCGGCTGAGTTGGCTTATTTTGGCGCAAAGATTTTGCATCCTCAATCGGTTTTCCCGGCACAGAAATATAAAATTCCGGTTCGTTTGTTAAACACGATGGAACCTTCAGCAGCGGGGACGTTGATTACCCATGATAGCGAAAAAGGAAAGATCAAATCCATAGCAGCGAAAGATGGCATTACGGCAATCCGTATCCAATCTAGCCGTATGTTGTTGGCTTATGGTTTCTTACGAAGGGTTTTTGAAGTTTTTGAACGTTATAAAACACCGATTGATATGATTACCACTTCTGAGGTTGCTGTATCGTTAACCATTGATGAAACAGCTCATTTGCCGCAGATTATCGAAGAGTTGGAAAGTTTTGGAACAGTAGAAGTAGATACCGATCACAGCATTGTGTGTGTAGTGGGCGATTTTGGTTCGGAGAAGCATGGTTTTGCCAGCAGGGTTTTAGAAGGTTTAAAACACATTCCAATCCGTATGATTTCTTATGGAGGAAGCAATTACAACGTTTCACTTTTAATATTAAGTGAGTATAAAACCGAAGCTTTAAGAAGCCTGCACAATAGGTTATTCGAATAGGAGGAAAAAAGCGCCGATTATTACCAGCAATCCGATAAGGAAGTGAAAAGCCAGAAAGCTTGCCGGTAGCAAACCGTTTTTATGTTTTTTGTAAGAATTATACAATCCTGCAGAAAGAATAAGCATAATAAATATGGCGGCCGCTATTTTCATTTTTTGATAAATAAGAGAAACAGTACAATGAAGAGTAACACGATAAAAAACCGGACTTTTCCATTGTATTGTTTCTGGGTAATTCTTCCATGCTTTAAATCCAGGTAGTTACCCAAATAAATTAGCCCAAAGAATAAAATTAAAATTATAATAAGGAATTTGAACATGTTCGCCGATAAAGATATATCAAAGTTTAACAATATAGAAACGCCTTTTTACTACTATGATACCGATCTGTTGCAAAAAACCTTGCGTACCTGCGCAGATGCAGCTGCTCCATATCAATTTCACATCCACTATGCACTAAAGGCGAATTTTAATAGTGTGCTGTTAAACCAGATCAAAGAGATTGGTTTCGGTGCAGATTGCGTGAGTGCAGGAGAGGTGAGAAGAGCAGTTGAAGTAGGTTTCGATCACCAAAAAATCGTTTTTGCCGGAGTAGGTAAATCGGATAAAGAAATCAACGAAGCCCTTGATCTTGATATTTTCTGCTTTAATGTAGAATCTATCCAGGAATTAGAAGTACTAAATGAACTTGCCGGTAAAAAAGGTAAAACAGCTCAGGTGGCCATTCGCATCAATCCTAATGTTGATGCTCATACACATCACAACATTACCACTGGTTTAGACGAAAATAAATTTGGGATCAACTCATGGGATTTGCCTGAGTGCGCAGAAACTTTAAAGGCATCTCCAAATCTGAAATTTATCGGTATTCATTTTCATATCGGTTCTCAGATTACCAATCTGGATGTGTACAAAAACCTATGTGTACGTGTAAACGAATTTGCAACCTGGTTTGAAGATAAAGGTTTTAACCTAAAAGTATTAAATGTTGGTGGCGGCTTAGGCATTGATTATTACAATCCTGACCATCAGATTCCTGACTTTGAATCTTATTTTAAGATTTTTAATGAATTTTTGACTGTTAAACCTGGTCAGGAAGTACATTTTGAATTGGGAAGAGCATTGGTTGGTCAATCGGCCTCATTGATTACCCGTGTGCTTTACATTAAAAACGGAAAGAAGAAAAACTTCGTGGTTTTAGATGCCGGTATGACTGAATTGATGCGCCCAGCCCTATATCAAGCCTATCACAAAATCGAAAACCTCAGCCAGTCTGGAGTAACAGATTCGAAGTCCGAAGTCGTTAAATACGATATCGTAGGGCCAATCTGTGAAAGTACCGATTGCTTTGGTAAAGAAGTAGAGCAGCCTGAATCGTTCAGGGGTGATATTTTTGCCATCCGTAGCGCTGGTGCCTATGGAGAGGTGATGGCTTCGAAGTATAACTTAAGGGATGCGATAAGATCGGTTTATAGTTCAGAGATATAAATTGTCACATTGAGCCTGTCGAAATGCTTCAAAGTTCTTCGACAGGCTCAGAATGACAAATCAATTATTTCTTCTTCGACGCTACAAATACAATTACACCAGCTATTAGAATAATACCACCTGCATAAGGAGGCCAATTGACAGATTTTTCTTTATCGGCAGATATTTGAATGGGACCTGCATCAACAATTTTTTCTTTTTTGGTATAAGAGAAGCCAGTCCAGATGAGCATAGCAATACCCACAACCATTAATATAATCCCTAATGTTCTGTTCATAATATTTTATTTATATCAGAACAGCATCAGGTCTATTATGTTTTATTGAAATGAATAACCGAGACTTATCTTTTGCGCATAATTAACATTGTCAGCCATTTCATAAGAAAGCGAAAATCGCTTGATGTATAAGAAATAGTTAAAAACCCAACCGAATGAATTTTTTCCATTAATTTCATCGTAGGCTTTTACGCCAGATCTGAAACTATTTGCAAAATTAGGTGTACCTCCAAGAAAAAATCTAAATGCGTGCCTTATATCGTGGTCATTTCTAGCGCTCCAGATTACCTCAGTAGATAACCCTGTTGTCCAAAGTACCTTCCTGTTTGTTACCGCTACGTAATCGGGAATAGGATTACTGTAAACCTCTTGTCTGAATTTGGTATAAGCTCCACCTTCGAAGCTAAGTGCATTTTCAAAGTTAATGTACCTGAAATCTGTATTTCCGTTAGCTGAAGTGTTGTGTAGGCCGGCAGAAAATCTTAAACCAACGCCACTGATCGATTTTTTAAAGGATGGAAGATAATTCTTTAAATTTTCTGCATCATTGTCGTTTTCTCCACCTGAAGCTTTTCCAGCGTAAGCGAAAATACCATAAGAAATGTTTGATTTTTTGAAAGTATGCGACTGGCTTATATTTGCCATTCCCAATTCGAAATCCGTACCAGCGCTTGGTGAAGTAGAACCAGCATAACTTGCTGATACATTCGTTAACGTTTTAACACTGTCTGCACCCATTGCTTTTGGCATATAACCCATGTTGTTCCCTAATATAGCTGGAGTAAGCAAAGATGTACAGGAAGTAAATGCGGTAAGGAAAAGTAAAGAAGAAAGAGCGGTAATTTTAGTTTTCATTTTTTATCTATTCATCAAAGAAATCTACCAGACCTCCCAAGAAATATTCCTGGATCCCATCTGTAAAATCTTTATAATCTTCATCGGGAATATTGGTTTGTTTAAACTCCAGTGAAGTTCCTTTTTTATCTTCGTGAAGTTTGATCGTTACGATAGAAGGTTCGTTTTCTTCTCCAAAATACCATTGTTGAACAATCTGTTTACCGTAAACAAACTCAATGTTTTTGCCCGTGATATCTCCATCCCAGAAAGAAAATTCTGTTTCTGGCAATTCTTCAAATTCTACTTCAGCACCAGTCCATAGTTTTATGCTGGTTTCTTTTGTAAGGGCTAAATAAACTTCTTCTGGTGGGGCAGGTATGTAGGTGTATCTTTTAAAATCTTTCATTTTCTTTTATATCTATTCTTTCTAGCTTATCAGGTATAGCTTCTTCAATCTTGAGGTTGTTAATCCTGAAGTTCTCATTTATGTCTTTAATCACAGCCGTTCTCCATGCTGATGCCGGATACGTAAATACAAAGGTACTTTTTACGCGGGTAGATTTAATAAAATAAGCTATCCAAAGCGAACAAATGATTATTTTTCTAATTAACGCCGTAGCATCTGAGGCGGTAAAGAGTTGATTACCTATATGATTACCCATTGCAAACAGAAATGCGAAATCTAGAATGGCGACAATAATAGCGGCTATTTTCAGTCCTATATAATATTTTGTAAATATTTTTCGGCGGTTAAAAAATAAAAATATCACGAGTATGCTAAATGCAATCATACACATGTTTAATGCCGCTTCCATAAGCAAACAGAGTTGGTAAATGAACGTTGTAAATCTATCGTAACGATCAAGGTTATCCCAAACACTTTGACTAAATGTTTCTGCTTTAATTATAGTAAATAGCGAGGTAAACGGTAAAACCACAATTCCAATGCCTGCAACAATGAGCCAGCCACCGATTTTTGGAGCATCTTTTATTTCTTCAAGGTCAAACGGTCTTTTTCGGGTATAGATAAATACGCACACACCCATCATTATGATGAAAACAAATACGCATAAAGTTACCATCCAGTAATTTAAATCCGATTCATTTTCCGTCTCATAGTCATTACCCCAATATAAACTGTAGCTCAGTTTATCCATTATATTGCTTCTATCTTTAATGTATTGTTTGGTATCGGCACCCGAAATTTCATCGGTTAAGTTTTGATAGTTATAATTTATTGTTAAAGTATCTGATTCGCTTTTCTGCGTGTAATTAAATTTATAGCTAGGTCGATCAACACTAAATTTATTGTCTTTAAGGTCCCAATTATCTGGGAAAATGATTTTTAGTTTTTGATTGATATTGCATGGGTAAACAAGATCCATTGGTACATCACGCGATTTTTTGAGTTTTCTTAAATCATTGCTGATCAGATCGCCATAAAAATAGATGTCAAATCTATTAGAAAGTGAATCGTCTCTTACCCAAATGTTGTCAATCTCATAATTTTCAGTTAAATAAACAATGTTGTTGGTCTCATCATCTTTGACAGTTATGTTTTTTACAGTTTGTATACCAGGGTATAGTTTTGAATAATAACTTAAATAATCCTTTTCTAGTTTATCTGTCCCATCACTATTTAAATCTGCCCTGATCTGATCGGCACAATTGTGTGTGTAGACTGTTTTAATTTGGAGGGTCGCTTTTTTGCCCAGGATTGTATCCGGTACATTAAAAATTGAAGTGGCATCAATTTTTCCCTTGGGATTGCTTTTAACCTCTTCAAGTTTGTCGTTGCCAGGTTTTATTACCAGAACACTTGCAGAGTAAGGGAAATAATTTTCTGTTATAGGTCCACGCTGATCAGACATGGTTGCATCAATCCAGATTTTTTTATTCTTAAATTCAACTAATACCACAACATGGTCAAATGCGCCTGTTGAGGGTAACCTTTCTTTTGTTTTATTCTTTAGATAGGTGTTTATGTATACGGGATAGGCCTGTATACCCATATTTTTTAATAGGTAAACGAGTAAAAGCGACTTGTCTTTACAGTCGCCGTAGCGTTGTCTTAAAACTTTTTCAGGAGAATTTGGGCGATGGGAATACTGTCCCATTTCTACCCCCATATACCTGATCTCGTCTTGTACAAACCGGGTAGCAAGTTGTAAATATTGTTCTGGATTGTTGTTTGATTTAGCTTTTAGCTCCTTGACCTTAGCATTAAGGATGACTGAACTTTTTAAGTCGTAAGTGTTTAAACGTACAGACCAATCTACTATGTCTTTCCAGCTGTGGTATTCACTGATTTGAACCCGTCCGTAAGGGTTGTACCAATCGGGTTCATAGTCGTAACTGGTGAAAGTTTTAGATACCTGGCTTTGCCATTGGTATATTTTTAAATCACCTGTCTCCGTAGTTTTTAGAGGAGGAACAAAGTTGAAGTTTTTGAGTTGTATATCGCGTTTCTTATTAAAAAGCAGGCTAGCATAAACATTTGAGATTTGACTTCCGCCTTCAAAATAAATGATGTTGCTGTAGCGCGAATCGAAAACTGGATTTTTTCCTATAATAGTGTACGAAAAGTCAATTCTATCTCCTTTTCGGACATCATCTAAAATTAAATAAGCATTAAATGTTCCGCTATAAATAAATTTATTGAGCTCTTTCTCATTCTGGATAATTTTGAAATTACTGGCGTTAAGTTTATCAATAGGTTTGTTATCTCTCCAGATAATTATTTTATGAAAAACAAGTTTCTGGTAAGATGGATCAAAGGTAACCGATATTTCAGAGCCATTTTGTACACCTGTATCTGAAATAATCTCACGGATATCATGCTCGTATTCTTCTGATGTTTCTATATTGGTTTGTTGCTCATAAAGAAATAAATACCAACCATCCTGAACATCTCTTGCTGCCGGCCGTTTATCAACAGTTTTTACTTTTTGTAGCCACCGTGGTTCAGTTTTGGAAATGAAAAAATTATTTTTTTGGGCAAAAGATATATTGATCCAAAAAGCTAAAACAAGTAGAATAAGTTTTTTGAGAGCGTTTTTATTTAGCATATTTTAATTAATAGTTTATTTAAATGCGTTTAATCCGGTTACATCCATTCCGGTGATCAGTAAATGTATATCGTGTGTACCCTCGTAGGTTACTACCGATTCTAAGTTCATCATGTGGCGCATAATTGAATATTCTCCGGTAATTCCCATTCCGCCAAGCATTTGGCGGGCATTACGGGCGATGTCTAGTGCAATTTCTACACTGTTCCTTTTGGCCATCGATATTTGTTCTGCAGAAGCCCTGTTTTCACTTTTCAGTACGCCTAAACGCCAAACCAACAGCTGGGCCTTGGTAATTTCGGTCACCATTTCGGCCAGTTTCTTTTGCTGTAACTGGAAACCTCCAATGGGTTTTCCAAACTGTACACGTTCTTTCGAGTAGCGCAAAGCAGTATCATAACAGTCCATTGCTGCGCCCAAAGCGCCCCAGGCAATGCCGTAACGTGCCTGGTTTAAGCAACCTAGCGGACCTTTTAATCCACTAATTTCGGGAAAAATATTCTCTTTTGGCACTTTAACATTATCGAAAACCAGTTCGCCAGTAGCTGATGCACGTAAACTCCATTTGTTGTGTGTTTCAGGAGTCGAAAACCCTTCCATTCCGCGTTCCACAACTAATCCCCTTATTTTTCCTGATTCGTCTTTTGCCCAGACTACTGCAATATCGGCAAATGGTGCATTACTGATCCACATTTTGGCACCGTTTAATATGTAGTGACTTCCTGCGTCTTTGATATTGGTTACCATTCCGCCCGGGTTAGAGCCGTGATCAGGTTCTGTTAATCCAAAACAGCCCATCATTTCGCCACTCGCCAGTTTTGGCAGGTATTTTTTACGTTGTTCTTCAGTACCATAAGCATAAATAGGATACATTACTAACGAACCCTGTACAGAGGCTGTGGAACGGATACCAGAATCACCACGTTCAATCTCCTGCATCAAAATTCCATAAGCGGTATAATCTAAACCTGCACCACCATACTCAACCGGAATAGTTGGACCGAAAGCACCAATATCCGCCAGGCCTTTTATTAAATGTTTTGGGAATTCTGCTTTTTGCGCATAATCTTCAATAATCGGGCTCACTTCTTTTTTTACCCAATCTCTAGCCGTAGCACGGATTAATTTGTGCTCATCGGTTAACAATTCATCCAATAAATAATAGTCTGGGGCCTCGTACAGGTCTTTTTTTACTGATTTGCTCATGTAATTTCGTGTTATCTGGTTAAGAACTCGCGTTAATTTCAAAGGTAACAATTTACGGCAAGGGGCATTATATTCATGAATAAAAAATTAATTTTGCAGCATACAAAACATACATGAACCATTTCAAACAAACCGTAGCGTTAAAAGATGTAAAGTGCTTTGCCTTGCATGGGTATTATCCGGAAGAGCAACTTATTGGAAATCATTTTGTTGTAGATCTTGAGACAGAGTTTACACCGCAAGGTTTTGATGATGAACTGGCACAGACGGTTAATTACGAGGATCTGAATCACATCATCATGGAAGAAATGCAGCACGCACAAAAGCTTTTAGAAACAGTTTTGAAGAATATCATTTCGAAAGTTATCAAATTGTATCCTTTTGTTGAGATGGTACAGGTGAGTATGAAAAAATTAAACCCACCAATGCCTGGCCAGATTGGACATTCCTTTGTTAAACTTACTTACACATCAGTCAACTAAAAATGAATTTTACAAAGATAAATGCTGAGATTTTAGCAGAAATTAAGGCTGCCATTGGAGCAGATAAAGTTTTTACTGATGTAGAAAGTTTAGATAATTACAGTCACGATGAAACGGAGGATTTGCGTTATCAGCCAGAAGTTGTAGTGAAGCCTACAACATCTGAAGAGGTTTCTGCTTTATTAAAAATATGTAATGCACACCATGTTCCGGTCACGCCGCGTGGAGGTGGGACGGGGTTGAGTGGGGCTGCTTTGCCCATTTATGGTGGTGTTTCTTTATCGATGGAGAAGTTTAAGGCTATCTTAGATATTGATACTGAAAACCTGCAGGCAACTGTTGAGCCGGGTGTAATTACCGAAGAATTCATCAATGCTGTAGCCGAAAAAGGACTTCTTTACCCAGTTGATCCAAGTAGCAAAGGATCTTGTTTTATTGGTGGCAATGTGGCCCATGGTTCTGGTGGGCCAAGAGTAGTGAAGTATGGAACGATACGTGAATACATTCTCAATCTAGAAGTGGTTCTGCCTAACGGCGATATCATTTGGACAGGCGCAAATACCTTAAAATATGCATCTGGTTATAATTTAACCCAGTTGATGATCGGTTCTGAAGGTACCTTAGCGGTGGTAACCAAAATCGTTACCAAATTATTGCCTAAACCTAGTCAATCGGTTTTAATGATGGGCGCTTTTAGTACGAACGAAGATGCATGCGCAGCGGTTTCTGCAATTTTTAGGGCGGGGGTAACACCATCGGCTTTAGAGTTTATGGAGCGGAAAGGAGTGGAATGGGTAATTAAATTTGATGATATTAAATTTGATTTAAAAGATGATGTTGCTGCGTTATTGATGATTGAGTTTGATGGAGATGATTTGGATGACATTTTTAAAAATTGCGAAAAAACCAATGTTGTTTTAGAAGAACATCACTGTACAGAAGTTTTATTTGCAGATACCGCTGCTCAAAAAGAAGAACTCTGGCGGATGCGCAGAACAATGGCCGAATCGGTTAAATCTAATTCGGTGTATAAAGAAGAAGATACTGTGGTACCGCGTGCGGCTTTACCTAAATTGGTTAATGGTATAAAAGAAATTGGTGCAAAATACGGTTTCGAAAGTGTTTGTTATGGCCATGCCGGTGATGGAAACCTGCACGTAAACATCATTAAAGCTGGAATGAGCGATGAAGACTGGAAAAACAAACTTAAATTTGGCATTGCCGAAATATTCGAATTAACAACGGCTTTAGGTGGCACATTATCTGGCGAACACGGAATTGGTTTGGTGCAAAAAGAGTTTATGCCAATCAAATATTCCGAAATCCATCTTAATTTAATGCGGGGTATTAAAAAGGTTTTCGATCCAAAGGGGATATTAAATCCTGGCAAAATTATGCCTGATTAATTTTATTTGTCACCCTGAACTTGTTTCAGGGTCTTAATTGTAAAAAGTATATAGATGCTGAAACAAGTTCAGCATGCCGACTATTTTATTGTTCTAGCTGTTCGAACCCCAGCATTTTCTGTTTTTCCTCTTCTGGGATCGCAGTTGGTCTGCTTGTGGCGTAATCAACAGCAATGCAAACCGTTTTTCCCTTACTGCAGATGATCTCTTCTGTTCCTTTTATCTTAACGATCTGGTAGTCGAGATCGAAACTGGTGGTACCAATCCTGGATGTTTTTACATGAATAGCAATTTTATCATTCATTACGATAGGTAAAATATAATCCAGTTCTGCGTGGGCAATTACGATTCCGGTTTTCTTCCAGTCCCATTTTATAATTTCTTCCCAATACTTGGTTCTGGCGATTTCTAAATAAGTAAAATATATGGAATTGTTTACATGCCCCATCATATCGAAATCAATAAAGCGCAAATGGATATTGGTTTTATAGTTGAATTTGTCTGAAAAACCCTTTATTTCTGCCAATTTGTCTTTTGATTTGGATTTATTTTGCCAAAATGTCTTAAAGATCATAAATTTTTGATTTGGTATGTAAGTTGAATATGGTGTATTATCAATTTAAAAATTAAAAAATAAAGAATAAGCGATATGACACTAGTAAATTTTAACAACAGAACCCGTAACACAGCTCCTTACTTTAACAATGTTTTTGATTCATTGTTTAGCGATGCAGTAACTAAAAACAAAATGGTTGATAAATCGCCAAATGTGAATATTTACGAACATGAAGCTGCGTATGTAATCGAGTTGGCTGCTCCAGGTTTAAAGAAAGAAGATTTTCAGATCAATTTAAAAAAAGACACACTTTCTGTTTGGGCAGAAGTTAAAAAAGACGAAACCCAGGTAGCTAAAGATTTTACACGTAAAGAATTTGATTACAGCTCATTTGCAAGATCATTTAATTTACCAGATAGTGCCGATGGTGATAACATTACTGCTGAATACAAAGACGGTATATTATCGATCAACATCAGCAAAAAAGACGATGCTAAATTGCAACACAAAGAAATTGTAGTATCGTAATAAAGATTTTCTCGAGAGAGGATTTTTCATAATAGTTTAGTTTTTTCAAAGGTTATGAAGCTTGCATCAAGTGGATTTGATGTAGATGTGACAGGTGACTGATGCAGGTTTCATAATAGTTTAAGTTTAGGTTTATAAGGTTAATGCTGGATGGCATTAACCTTATTTTTTTAAGTGAGGTCGTCATTTCGACCGCAGTGGAGAAATCTGTCTAGTTGAATAAAGATATTAGATTTCTCCATTCCGCTTCGCTTCATCAGATAACTATCGGATCGAAATGACGTTGCCTTAAGGTCTTCTCGCCGCTTAAGTATTTAGATTGATTTTAAGTTACATTCTTAAAATCACCTTAATCTCATTTTTCGTACTTTTGCGGCATGGAGAGAGAAATTCTGGATACAAAGCGTAAAGCACTTAAAATAAACCTTGACCCGCGAATTTACGGTACCTTTGCCGAGATAGGAGCAGGACAGGAAGTTTCGAGAAACTTTTTTAATGCTGGCGCAGCATCTGGAACGGTTGCCAAAACGATGTCGGCTTACGACATGACTTTTAGCGACGCTATTTATGGAGCAGAAACCAATGGCCGTTATGTAAGTCAGAACCGTCTTTTGCAGATGCTCGATCACGAATTCGGTTTACTTAATGAGCGTTTATCGGGGGAGAAATATGAAAGCCGTACATTTTTCGCCTTTGCTGATACGGTTACTACCCTGAATTATAAACGTACCAACGAGCCTCATGGCTGGGTTGGACTTCGTTTCCAGAGCGAGCCAGGTGGTTTACCAAATGAAATATTTTTCCATGTACGTTTGTTGGATACAGACGTAAATATGCAACAGCGTGTTTTAGGGATAATTGGTGTTAACCTACTTTATGCAGCATTTTACCACTATCAGGATCCAAAATTGATGGTAGAATCTTTAGCTGATAACTTAACCATCGGATCTGTAGAAATCGATCTGATTTCAGTAAAAGGGCCGGCTTTTCCAGGTGTAGATAATATCCTGCTTAATCTGTATATGATTATGAAGGATTTCTCGGCAGCAGCAATTTTCGATGCTGATGCACATCCCCGTCAGGCCAAAGATCTTTTATACAAAAAGGATATTATGATTTTAAGGACCAAATATGGCCAGAAATCATTGCCTAACTTTAACTTGTTTAATAAAGCTACCGATCAGTTTAAACGTACCAATAAAGTCGAAGAGGGGAACCTAGCGGTCATGATAGAGGTTTTGTTAACCAATGTTTTAACGGATGGACAAGAAACTCCTGATGATATCGACCTGGAAACAGTGGCTAAAAGAGCACAGGAAATGTGCGATACGGGTAACATCGTGATCGTATCTAACTTTACCCGCCACAACCGTCTGGCGAAATATTTGGCAAGGTGCAAACCTAAAAGTGTTGGATTGGCAACAAACATCAACAACTTAAAATTTGTATTCAATTCTAAAAATTTTACCGGAGAAAATTATTCAGGTCAGTTATTAAGCTATGTTAACGATATGTTTAACACCAATGTGCGGTTATTTGCTTATCCTTTCCTTGACAAAAAGACCAATGAGGTAATTACCACGGCAAATATGCCAGTTACGCCAGAGGCAAAACCTTTATTCGATTTCCTCTTGATAAATGGATATATTACGGATATTAAGGATTATAGTGAAGATGAGGTGAAGACGGCATAATGCTTCGTACCGTCATGATCAACTCCATCTAAGATGACCTCAGGCGGCTTATATTTGTTTATCTTAAAATTATTTCTCTAAAACATTAGAAATTAAATACTTCTTAGCGTTGAGCCTGCTTCGTTTACAATGAAAGCATGGTTTACACCGCATTTTAAGGCAAAATTATTTCGTTGGTGCCCAACAGGGAAATCGAAAGCTACAGGATAATTGTATTCCTTTACTTTTTCCAAAACAATATCATAAATGGTTTTGCCGAACTCTTCACCAACATCATCTGGTTTAACTTTAAAGCCACCAACAATTAATCCCCTAAGGTTTTTCAGTTTGCCACTGCGTTTTAGGTTCCACAACATCCTATCAATACTATAAAGGTATTCGCCAGTATCTTCGATAAAAAGGATTTTATCTTTCGTATTCAAATCAGAATCACTCCCGGCCAAAGTTTCGATAATACTCAGGTTTCCACCCACTAAAATGCCATCAGTTTTTCCTGGTTTGTTATTAATGTTGACAGGGGCAGTGTAATCCATTTGCTCACCAATTAAAGCGTTTTTGATAGATAAAATCGTTTCAATCTGTATAGGTTCGGCTTTGCTCCAATCATCAGGGAAACTATTGCACATTTTGGAGTGGATAGAGGCAATGCCATAATTTTTGGCCAAATGGCAATGTAAAACGGTAATATCACTAAATCCAATAATCCATTTCGGCTTTCTTTTGAACAAAGAGAAATCGAGTTTATCGATTATCCGAACAAAACCATAACCGCCACGTGCGCACATAATAGCCTTAATGGTTGGATCATCTAGCATTTGCTGAAAATCAGCTAGTCTTTCCTCATCTGTTCCGCCATAAGTAAAATCACGTTTGCCAATAGTATTGCCAACTTTTATAGTAAACCCCCAGCTTTGCATCTGTAAAACTGAAGGCTGGATCTGTTCTTGTGTAATATATCCCGCTGGACTTGTAATCCCGATGGTATCGCCAGGTTTTATATAAGGAGGGATCTTAAATGATGAACTTTCGTTTTCAACGGTATTGGCGAGTGTTTTAAAAGCAGGAAGTACAGTTGCAGTTGCAATAAATGAAGAAAGGAAATGTTTTCTGTTCATCTAAAATATGGATGTGATGTTGATTGAGCTAATATAGGGTTTAAAATATTTGCATAAAAGAAAAGGGATTTATATCCATAAATCCCTTTTTTAAACCAAACAAATTAATCTGTAAAAGATTAGTATAATGTGAATTATATAGATAACCCAGAATGAAATAAAAAGTTTTGAGATTTTTGAAAAAAATATTTTTAACCATCTTTTATAGAACGCACGAAAAATATGTTTTTTTATTATTAAGAAGTTAAGGACATTAAGGAATGCATTGCACTTAACCATTGGGGTTTACAAATTATCTAATAACAATTGGCTTGTTAATAGCAATATAACTTTTCTTGTATCGTTTCACTACATCTGCCAAATAGCCCTGATGGAAACGGAAATACTTTTTGGTTCCGTTATATTGTATTTTCGAAAGCTTTCCAAAAAGATTGGAGTGGACAGCAGGAGCAGACCTGTACTATACGCACTGAATTTGCGCTTCTAAATAATCAAAAAGGTAGGATTTGATTGAGACCCTTAGCTGTGCTCAGGATAACAGGATCAATGTAAAATGGTAAAGGCTACCCATCGCGGATAGCCTTTGCTAACAACAAAACAAATATAAGATAACCAAATCTTGCCTGATTGAGCAGAATCAGGGTAAAGTGCTATGAGATACACTTTGCGGCCTAGTAATGGATTCGAACCATTGTAGGGAGTTTATGAAACTCCAACCTTCCAATCGGTCAACTGGCCATGTTTTTATAACTGCTTTAATGCCAAATAATCTCTTAGTTCTAAAATCTGTTCTTTATTTAAGCTATCTTCATCCTTTGCAAACGCAGCCTCATGTGTTTCTGTTTGCAACGGATAAATGAGTTTCGGATATTCATCTATAGCTGGGTACTGAAAATAAATAGACATGATTTTAGCGTTTTAATTGTTCAACATATTTTTTGTTAATGATTAATGTTGAGCAAATATAGAAATAAGTATATAATATCTATAGATTTAGTAGTTTATATTTTGTAAAATATTACAACTGTTTCATTTTCAGTAAAATAATTTTTATAAGAGCCGCTATTTATTGAAGATACCGGTCTGAACTAAATAAATTGAATAGAAACAGGTTAGATTTCACTCAATTAATGGTTGGCAGTAGGGCTATAGTAGGCATGAACTTGCCACATTCATTTCCAAGCCTTTAAATTCAATTTCAGAAAAGCTAATTATTTTAAGGATATTTGCAGTTCAAACATTAAAATAGTAATTGTGTCTTTAGATAAATTAAAACTTAGCAAACCACTTGTAGCGGCCATGACTGATGCAGGATTTTTAACTCCAAAAGAAATCCAGGCCAGAACGATGTCGCGCATTTTAGGTGGACAAGATGTTATAGCGGTGGGGCCGGAGGGTTCGGGAAAAACAACAACTTATGTTTTAGCTACTTTAATGAAGTTGAAGTACGCTTTTGAGGAAGCACCGAGGGCTTTAATTTTAGTACCAGATGCAGAACATGTAGATCATGTTCTGGAGCAATTTAAATTATTGAACCGGAACAGTACCTTCAGGATTTTGGGAATTGACAGCCGTGGCGCAGTTGATACACAGATGAATGAAATAACAGATGGTGTTGATATTATCGTTGCCGTTCCCGATCGCGCTCGTGCTTTATATTTAAAACTAGCACTAAATACCAATAAAATACAGTTGTTTATTGTAGATAATGCAGAGCTGATTGTTAAAAAAGGGCTGCAGTTACCCGTTGTAGAATTGGCTAACAGTGCTTATAAATCTCAGCATGTGGTGTTTACCGAAGTAATGCACGAGAAATTGAATCATATGATTTCGCCTTTCATGAAAGATTCTACTACAACCATTGAGGTAGATGAAATAGGCGAAAAGCAGGCAGAAGTTTATCAGCAGATGCTTTATCAGGTGCCTAATTTCAGAACAAAGCTTAACCTGTTAACCTTATTGTTAAACGATACTGAGGTTTTTGATAAAGTTGTGGTTTTTGTCAATACACGTTTAACCGCACAAACGGTTTATAAAAACTTTAATCAGCACAAAGAAGGTGAGATCAGTATCTATCGCTCGCTGTTTTTTGATGATAAAGGCTATGATGATATTGAAGACTTTAAAGATAATCCAGAGGCAAGGGTTTTAATTGTTGCCAATGAGAATTTAGGCGAACTCAATATTGAAGGAATTCCTTTTATTCTGCATTTTGAATTGCCAGAGCAGAAAGAAACGCTAATTCAGCGCATTGTTAAACATGGCGATGAAGATGTGGTAGCCATTACTTTTTCTACTGATATTGAATTAATTGAAGTGAAAAAAATTGAACAGGCTATTGGTCAGAAATTGGAGGTAATGGAATTACCTGAAGATTTGAAAGTAGTTGATGCTGCTGCTAAACCAAAGAAAAAGAAAGGTGCCGAAGAGGATGAAACTTCAGAACGTGGTGCTGCTTTTCACGAAAAGAAAGCCAGTAACCTGAAAAACTATAATTATAGCGCAGGTACAAAAGCCAAAATGACTTATAAAAATAAGAAAGGTTTGTCTTAAAAAAAATCTTGCAAATCGTCCTCCTGAACTTGTTTCAGGATCTTCTAGCAATTGTCATACCTATAGCATGATAGATGCTGAAACGAGTTCAGCATGACGCAAACTATACAAAAAAAGCTCCCCAGAATTAATCTGGGGAGCTTTTTGTTAACCGTTAATTACGATTAATATAAAGTAAACTCTACACGACGGTTTTGTTGACGGCCAGCTGCAGTTTTGTTTGTTGCAATTGGTTGGTCAGGTCCGTAACCTGTAGCTTCGATTCTTGATGCATTGGCACCTTGAGATACTAAATAAGCTTTTACCGATTCGGCTCTGTCTTTAGATAAGCGTAAGTTTAGTTCTCTACCACCAGTATTGTCAGTATGACCAGCTAATTTTAAGCTGAAGTTTTTCTCTACCAATAAACCAGCAACACGGTTTAAAGTAGCATACGATTTAGAACGGATGGTTGATTTACCTAAATCGAATTCTAAGTTAGAAATCGCATCTTTAACCACTTTACGGTCTTCTTCAGTAATTACCCTGGTTTCTTTAATTACTTCACGTTGAACTTTGATTGGGCAACCAGAACCATCAACAACAGTACCTGATGCTGTACCTGGACATTTGTCGAATTTGTTTGCTACACCATCATTATCATCATCACCTAAATCTTTAGCATATTGTTCTCTATCGCGTTGTGCATTTTGCTCAGCAGTTGATAATGCTCTTCTTAATTCAGCACTTTCTTCAGCAGTCTGCTTATTTAAATTGGCCAACGAGCTATAGTTTTGTAACTGAGGTTTTGATTTATCTCCAATGGCAAACTCTAAACCGGCGTGTGCATAGGCAAATCTGTCGTTGGTAGGGCCATTAAATCCATCAAATTTAGCCGATTTAACAAAGTTAACATCGTAACCTAAATCTACATTGATACCTTTAGCAACACCTAGTTTTAAACCTGCACCAACAGGTACAAACCAGCCTTCTCTGTAAGAACCGGCATCATTGGTATTAGGAGTTGTTGTAGCGCCCGACGACATATAACCAGCACCAGCTTTTAAATATGGGATTAGTACCGCATTTTCTTGATTGATGCTAATGTTTGCTACGTTCCAAACTGCTGATAAAGCGCCTGACCATTGCATATTTGTTTTATAACCCGTGTTGGCAGCATAAGTAGTATTACCATTTGCGTCAACTCCATTGGCCAATCTCAATTCTTCAACTTTACCACCCAAAAAATCAGCTTGAATACCTAAAGAAGGTAAAATTTGTTTTTTAATGTAACCGCCGTAACCGATATGTTCAACCGGAGTTTCAAATTGATGGTTAGAATTGCCAAAAATAGTTCTCGGGGTTAGTAAACCTCCATGAACACCTATTGACCAAGTACGGAATTGAGTAGGAGAAAAACGGCCTGCAGCGCTTGTGCTGGTTGGCGTTTCCTGTGCAAATAATTGTGATGATAAACCTAATAAAGCAATCAACATTGTTGATTTAGTAATTCTTGTATTCATGTTTTTCTATTTTGTAATATTAGTCTCTTAACAGTTTTTATATCATACTGTTTTGCATCGACTAAGAAAAAACCCTGCCAAAAGCATTATTTTTCTTACAAATAGCATATTATCAGAAGATTAGGAGGGTAAACTAATTTCAAAAAAATATTACTATGCAACTAAAATCATGGTAGATTTTGTATAGTATTCTATACAAAAAAATGAAAAGAGCCTTTTTGAAGTAGTTTAAATTTTACTTGTCTGACGGATTTCTCTTGCTGTTCAGTAACATCTCTAGTGTTTTTTCGAGCCTGTTTGCACGCGTTTTTTCCTGTTTCGCAGATAAAAGCCAAAGTACGTATTCTTTTCTGTTGGTGTAAGCGAGTTGGTTAAAGTATGCTAATGCTTGAGGGTGGCTTTCTAAAAGGGCTTTTAAATCTTCAGGGAGTTTAACAGTTTTATTTACCGGATCTATGTATTCACCAAACTCGTTGGTTTTAATGTGATCGTTCCGCATTCCGGATGGTTTAACTTCGGTGATGAGTTTCAAACGTAAGGCTGTCCAGGTTTCGTTCACTGCTGCCGATGCACATGGTGTTAAACCAAAAGTATCCAGTTCTTCCCAGCTTTTCATTAAATCAAGATCGGATTTGATCTTTGAAGTTTTTTTAGGGTAGAATATCCAGATAATGCTTTTAGCATCAATATATTTAAGGTTGTTTTTAAGCTGTTGATGGAGCTGATCTTTGGTTATGGTAAAAGCGATTAATGCATTAAAATCAGCCTCTTCACTGTAGTTTATTGCGATATTCGATGGAATATCGCCAAATATGGCACCCAGAGGCTCAGGAGCATCAATTACTTTAACCACATAACCAGGTTTAACCTGTAGTTTTTTTAATAATAAATTTTCCATAATTGCATTACAGCCTCAGTTTAGCGAAGAAATCCCAAAAAACAATACCGGCAGAGATTACGATGTTAAAGGAATGTTTGGTTCCAAATTGAGGGATTTCGATGCATTCATCAATTTTTGCCATCACTTCATCGCTTACACCATCAACCTCGTTCCCAAAAATCAGTGCATATTTTTTATCCTGATCGGGCTGGAAAGTGTTCAGCATGGTACTGTTTTCGGCCTGTTCTATTGCAATGATCTCATAACCTAAGGCCCTTAAGGCATCAACGGCCTGTACAGTATCGGTATAATGAATCCAATCAACAGATTGCGTGGCACCCAGAGCTGTTTTCTCAATTTCGCGGTGTGGCGGTTGAGCCGTTATACCACAAAGAATAATTTTTTCCAATGCAAATCCATCGGCTGTGCGGAATATAGAACCTACGTTGTGCATGCTGCGCACATTATCCAACACCACCACAACAGGTAGTTTTTCCTGTGCTTTAAACGCTTCAATATCCGGACGGTTTAATTCGTCTAATTTTAATTTTCTCATTATTTTAATTGATTATACAGACTGGGGGAATTACATCGACTGGATATAATTTCGGAACTGTACTTATCTATCAGTATCTGTTGTTAAATGTGGGCCATTGCCAATTTCGCTAATGTAAATTGCGGCAGGGTAGCCAATCTTATCTATGTAATAATCCGTTAAATGCTTTGCAAAGTCTTCTTCAAAGCCTTTCTCTAATAAAGCTATCGCACATCCACCAAATCCGGCACCAGTCATACGGGCACCTATAACATGCTCGTAATCTGTGCAGAAATCTACTACTGCATCCAATTCTTTACCGCTTACTTCATATAGTGTTCTTAACGATTCGTGCGAGGCGTACATCAGGCGGCCAAATTCTTCAAGGTTTCCGCCGTTTAGTGCTTTAGCAGCCAAATGAACCCGATCATTTTCTTTAACCACATGTGTTGCGCGGTTTAAAATAGTTTCATCTGTTATTAAATGGCTGTGTAATGCAAATTTCTCAGCAGTTAATTCGCAAAGATAATGAAGTGTTATTTCTTGGTTCAGCAATTTAAGGGCAGTTTGGCATTCTGCTACACGCTCATTGTATTTAGAATCTGCTAATTCTCTTGGTTTATTGGTATTGATGATAGCCAAAACATATTTGCCCAGGTCAACATCAACCATTTTGTATTTTAAGGTTTCACAGTCTAAAACAATCGCTTTGTTTTTTTCGCCAAAAGCAACTGCAAACTGATCCATAATGCCAGAATTTAAGCCAATAAAATCATTTTCCACACGTTTAGCGATTTTTACAAGTGCTAATTTATCGTAGCCTAGATTTAGATAAGTATTCAGCGCATATGCTGTAGCAATTTCTATAGAAGCCGAAGAAGAAAGTCCCGAGCCAATTGGAATATTACCGTAGAACAGAAAATCTAAGCCATTAATTTCATGACCATCCTTTATAAATTCGTTAATTACGCCAATCGGGTAATTTGCCCATAAGCCGCCATCTTTATCGTTTACGGTGTTACTTTCAACCACAGTTTGAGCTTCAAAGTTTAAGCTTTTAAACCTGAATTTATGATCATTATTTGGGGCAATGGCTACCCAGGTTCCTAAGGTAATGGCACAGGGCATAACCAAGCCGCCATTATAATCGATATGTTCGCCAATGAGGTTAATCCGTCCGGGTGTAAAATAAATGGCAACAGCTTTTTTATGGTATTGCTCGGCAAATCTTTCCTCAAGGTTAATGTTCATTTGGCTAAAATATATTTATAAAAAGCATTAATAATAGTATGTTTGTTTAGGAAACAAAAGCCCTAAGTTACAATTTATGAGCGTTCAGCAAATACCCACCGGAAAAATTATTGATGGCGAAGAAGTTATCGCAATCGAACTAAGCAATAGCAAAGGTACTTATGTCAAAATATTCAATTACGGCACCATTATCAACAAATTTGTAGTTAAGAATGCTAAAGGCGAAAAACAGGATATTGTTCTTGGTTTCGATACTTTTGAAGAATACCTTGATCCAGCTTATCTGGCAAACTACCCTTATTTTGGCGCTATTATTGGCCGATATGCCAACCGCATAAAAAATGGAAGATTTATTATTGATGATGAAACCTATCAGCTGGTACAAAATGCCGGTACAGATACTTTACACGGTGGTATAGTAGGTTTTGATAAAAAAGTTTGGGACATTGTTGAAATTAACGATGGCGCGCAACCTTCGGTTACCCTGCAATATGAAAGTGCAGACGGAGAGGAAAATTTCCCAGGAAACCTGGTAATTGATTTAACTTTCGAACTGACCGAAAATGATGAACTGATTTTAAGTTATGAAGCAGAAACAGATAAAGCTACTGCCATAAACTTAACACACCATAGTTATTTTAACCTGGCTCCTGAGGGTGGGAATATCAAAAACCATAAGCAACAGATTTTTGCTTCAAATTATTTGGAGCAGGACGATAATTATTCGGTAACAGGTACATTAATTCCTGTTGAAGGTACACCATTGGATTTTACTAAATCTAAAGCAATAGGGCAGGATTGGAATGAAGATGAAGGATACGATCAGACTTTCGTTTTGGATAAGATTTATGGCGATTTATCGCTGGCCAGTAAAACAATTGAAGAAGAGAGCGGTTTAGTTTTAAGCGTATATACTACAGAACCCGTAGCCCATTTGTACACAGCGAAATATTTAGGCGTAAAAAATGGTAAGGATGGAAAAGATTATGACAGTTATGGAGCCTTTTGCGTAGAAACACAACATCATCCAAATGCGGTTAATATTCCGACATTTCCAAGCACCATTTTAAGACCGGAGGATCTGTATACGCAAACTACTATTTACAAAGTTTCATTAAACAGATAAATTATGTTCACGATCGAAGACATCCGGGCTGCAGAATCAAAAATTAAAACTGGTGCAGATTTCCCTCAGTTTATTAAAGAAATTAAGGAAATGGGTGTTAAGCGGAACGATGTATATATATCCAATGGTTTGTCGATTTATTTTGACGATGAAGATAATGTACAGCAGATCAGTCCTGATGGATATCCGGCTTTGATTATAAATGACGAACCCTCTGCTGGTAAGTTAAGCCATGCTTTGAAAGTACATCAGCAGGGAGAAACCGATTATTTTACATTTTGCAAGCAAGCTGCAGATGCGGGTGTAGAGAAGTGGGTAACCGACCTGGAAGAAATGACCTGTACTTATTTAGATGCTGAAGGCAATGAATTGGTAAAAGAAAATATCCGTAAGGTTTAATCATCTATACGTAATGGCGATTGTTTGTGGTTTTTGATTTAATCATTGGCCATAAACAATTGCCATTTATATTTTAGTCATTTCTCTGATGTTAGATGCTATTGATTGATATTCAATAGGTTATTTAAATTCTCTCAAGTACCATTTTTATTGCTTGCGCTACAATTTTGTTTGGCTCTTTACTAAATTCGAAATTTACGCGACTGGCTAAAATGGCATTTACTGAAATTGCGTTGTGACCTAACACTTTGGCCAGTGCATAAATCCCTGCGGTTTCCATTTCCAGATTAGTAATGCGGTGCTGATTACTTTTAAAGCTGTTGATCTGACCGATAAAATCGGGAACCGCGTTTTTAGCACGTACAATTCTACCCTGTGGAGCATAAAAGCCAGGTGCAGTAATGGTTATACCTTTCGCCATGTCTTTTCCAATCGTATTCAACAATGTTTCACTTGCTGCAGTTAAATAAGGATTTATATTTTTAAGATGCCCAAAGTGTGCTTTGATATCATCCATTAAAATCTGTTCATCTCCAGATAATTGTTGAAGGTAATAATTCATTAAGGCATCCATCCCTAAGCCGTACGAAGAAGCTAAAATCGTTCCCATCGGAATATCCGGCTGAACAGCACCAGAAGTACCCACTCTGATAATGTTTAATGAAGTAAGCTCTTTTTTAATTTCACGGGTTTCAAAATTAACATTAACCAGGGCATCTAACTCATTAAAAACAATATCAATATTGTCTGTTCCAATCCCTGTAGAGAGTACAGTGACGCGTTTTTTGCCCAAGTAACCGGTATGGGTAATAAATTCGCGTTTACCTTTTTTAAATTCTATTTTATCGAAATATTTGCTTACCTCGCCAACGCGGTCAGGATCACCAACAGTAATTACAGTTTGAGCAATATCACCAGGTAAAAGGTTTAGGTGGTATATGCTCCCATCAGGATTGATGATTAAATCGCTTTCGGATATTTTCATATTTGGTTTATCTTGCCCGCTGATTTCGATGATTCACACAGATTTTATCAATGTTCATCCTTTTAACCAGTGGTTATTAAACAGTTTGCAGGTATTTTAATTTAACACCTTCAATTTTATCAAATTTACTTAAAACCTGATTGAGTTGTGCTTTTCTTACTTCAAATTTTAATATGCAATTCGTATCAAATTGTTGTGCCAAAATCTGTAAGTTCTCCTCTTTGCTCAACTTCATTACGTCGTTCATCTGAAGGTAATCGAAATGCGCCTCGTAAATATCATTTACAGTTTTACTGATAACCGAAGCTGCTTTAATTGCCTCAATACTAGCTGTTTTGTATGCATTAATTAAACCTGGAACACCCAATAAGGTTCCGCCGAAATACCGTACCACAACAATTAATATATTGGTAATATCTTCTGATAATAAACAGTTCAGAATAGGCCTGCCTGCAGTACCCGAAGGTTCGCCATCATCATTCATTCGATAAACAGACCGATCTGGTGTTAAGCGATATGCATAACAAAAATGATTGGCTTTTACATGTTCTGCGCGAAGTTTGGTGATAACCGGCTTTAATTCTGATTCACTCCGGATTGGATAGGCGTATGCAATAAATTTGCTTCCTTTATCTCGAAAGATACCCTCTGAGGCACTTTCGATAGTTTTATAAGAATCATCGAACAACATTTTGCGATAGTGTAATGAAAATGATAGCAGCAATAGCGAAGATGATGCCTGCGTAATTTAACTTGCTCAGCTTTTCTTTAAAAGCTACAATACCAATTAAGGTGCCTACTATGATTACGCCTAAATTCATTGCTGCAAAAACGGTAGATGGATTTTCTGCCAGCGCTTTATGGGCTTTCATGTAAAAAAGGATATTTCCAAAATTGAAGAGGCCTAAAATAAAGCCGCAAGCCACATTTACCAGTTGTATTTTTATTTTGCCGGCCATTACCATCGAAATCACAATAAGCAATGAAACCATAAATGCCAGGCAAAAAACAGTGAAAAGTGAGGTGGTATAAGGCAATTCTTTATACAACGCAATTTGTTTAAAAAGGACGTCGATTACGCCAAAACCGACGAAAACCATAATGGGGTAGTGCAGGCTTCCTTTATTGCTTCCTTCCTGATCGGATTTTCGAAGAAAAGTTAAAAAAATAGCCACAAAACCGATCGCCAGACCAATAATTTTCAGGCTATTAAAATCTTCTTTAAAGATAAAATAAGCCGCAAGTATGGGGATAAATAGTGATAAACGTTGCGCAATATCAGTTTTAACAATGCCGAGGTTTTTTACAGATGCTGCAAGGAATAAAAATATCGACGGTAATAAAATAGCCAGGGCAATATAAATAGGCCATGGTGCAGTAGAGGTAATCAGTTTAACATCGGGCTTAAAAAAAAGAAAACATAAGCTTAATGCAGTAAGATAATTAATGGTAACGGCTTGAATAATACTGATTTGGTACCGTTTTGCCAGCTTCAATAAAACAGCTACGGTAACACTACAGCAAATGCTTAAAATAATGTAGATCATTTATTTGATGTCGTTTAGATAGATAGAGAGTTTGTCATTTCCGACTTGTACTGTTTCCTGCAGATTTCCATTAATGTTTGGAGAAGAAACCCCATCGTTCCAGCTGGCAGATGAGGTGAAAATACGTGCTTCATCCCATAGGTTAGTACTTAAAAATTGATTTAATATATTGGCGCCACCCTCAATAATTACTGATTGTATATCCATCAGGTAAAGCTGAAAAGCGATTTTTTGCGCTAAATAAAAGTGCATATCTTCCATCTGGATGTAATGGATATTCTCGATAACATCAGTTTTAACCTCATTAAAGATAATGGTTTTGGCTGCTTTATTGAAGATGTGGTTGGTTATTGGCACCTGAAGGTTTTTATCGATTACCAAACGGATAGGGTTTTTGCCCGTCCATTCCCGGGCAGTTAATTGCGGATTATCCATAATGGCAGTTTGTTTGCCGATCAGGATAGCGTCTTCTTCGCCGCGCCATTGATGGGCCAAACGTTTGGCTAGAGCTCCACTAATCCATTTCTGGTGACCATCCTTTGTTGCAAAATAGCCATTTGCGGTTTCGGCCCATTTTAAAATGATGTAGGGCCTTTGTTTTTGTATCCTGGTAAAAAATCTTCTATTGAAATAGCGGCATTCATGATCTAAAACTCCACTCACCACTTCAATTCCTGCATTTCTGAGTTTTTCGATACCTTTGCCATCAACACCTGAAAAAGGATCTCTATTGCCGATTACTACCTTCTTTAGCTGATGTTTTACCAATAAATCAGCACATGGAGGTGTTTTGCCAAAATGCGCACATGGCTCTAGGTTAACGTAAGCAGTAGCCTGTTTCAAGAGCTTTTCAGCCTCATCGCCGTATTGTTCAAAAACAGCTTTAACGGCATTGGGTTCGGCGTGCGATTTTCCATATTCCTGATGATATCCTTCTCCAATAATTTTGCCGTCTACAACGATAACACAGCCAACCATCGGGTTCGGGCTAACATTTCCTAAAGCCAAGGCTGCTAGATCAAGACAGCGTTTTATATAAAATTCATCGCTCATTAGGGCAAAAGTAGTAAAAAAAGAGTCATGGCTTTATCAAAAGAGCGTTGTTATGATCCCAATTAAGTAATTTTGTAAATATGAAGATAGGAGAATTAGCGGCGCATTACGAACTCGAACTTGAGCCTTTATACGATAGTAATGAAGCAAAAGCATTATTTAGTATTGCTGCTGAGCAGGTTTTGGCTTTATCTTCAACTAAACTAACCCTGCAAAAAGATATCGATATCAGCTTTATCAACATGCAGAAACTTTTGAGCATCCTTAACGACCTGCAGATTGGAAAACCCATTCAACATATTTTGGAAGAAGCCCATTTTTACGGCTCTGTATTTAAAGTTAACGAACAGGTGCTTATCCCAAGGCCAGAAACAGAAGAACTGGTAGATTGGATCATTTCAGATAACAGTTTGCAGTTTTCAGTTAACACCAACCATAAAATCAGTATTCTTGATATTGGAACCGGCTCTGGATGCATTCCCATCACACTTAAAAAACATTTGTCAAAGGCTGAAGTATCTACATTAGATGTTTCAGCTCATGCCATTGCTGTAGCCAAAGAAAATGCAGAATTGATCAATGTGAAGATCAAATTTGTTGAAGCAGATATTCTGACTTTCAAATCTGAAGAAAAATTTGATGTTATAGTAAGTAACCCTCCGTATATCAGAGATTTAGAGAAAGCGGATATGCATGATAATGTGTTGGCGCACGAACCACATTTAGCATTATTTGTTCGTGACGAAAACCCATTAATATTTTATAAAGCTATTGCTGATTTTGCAAGTACAAATTTAAAACCTAATGGACAACTTTATTTCGAGATCAACGAATATTTAGGTAATGAAACGGTTGAAATGTTAGCTGTCAAAGGATTTATTAATATCGAGTTAAGACAGGATATGCAAGGGAAAGATCGGATGGTTAAAGCTAATATATAAGATGGATGCTGTAAGATGAATGATAGAATAAGTCAGGAGTTAGATGTCTTGCGATATGTTGTAGCGTATTAAAATCCCTCGGGGTTCGTCTTCCTGAACTTGTTTCAGGATCTACGTGATACCTTTAATTTCTAGTTGTCTTAAATCCTTAAGCCCTCGGATGAAACTGCGTAATTACCTCTCTTAAGTAATCTCTATCAATATGCGTATAAATTTCGGTAGTGGTAATACTCGAATGGCCCAGCATTTCTTGTACGGCTCGTAGATCGGCCCCTCCTTCAATTAAATGGGTAGCGAATGAATGCCTGAAGGTATGGGGACTGATTGTTTTCTTCAGCCCTGCAGCAATAGCCAGGCTCTTAATCAGGTTAAAAATCGAAATACGCGATAGCTTAGCGCCAAAACGGTTTAAAAAGATGAAATCTTCATGCCCTTTTTTAATATTAGCATGCACACGTATTTCGTTGATGTAAATATCGAGCAGTTTTAAGGCTACACCTCCAATGGGAACTAAACGTTCCTTATTTCCTTTCCCAATCACTTTAATAAATTCGATCTTTGGGAATAGATTTGATATTCTCAGCTCAGTTAACTCGGTTACACGCAAGCCACAGCCATATAACACTTCCATAATGGTTTTGTTACGCATACCCTCAGGTTTAGAAGCATCAATGGCCGCAATAAGCGCATTAATCTCGTAAATGTTTAATGTATCTGGTAATTTTCTGCTCAGTTTTGGTGCTTCAAGCAGTGCTGTAGGATCATTTGAAATCACATCTTCCAGCATTAAATAGGCGAAGAAAGCTTTTAGTCCTGATATTACCCTGGCCTGTGTACTGGCTTGCATACCCAGTTCATGCAGCCATGAAATAAAGGATTTTAGCTCAGTGAGGGTAATCTCAGTTAATTGAGGCGCTTCATTCAAAGATTGAAAATACTGGATCAATTTATCAATATCGCTCAGATAGGCATCAACAGAATTACCAGATAACGACCGCTCTAGTTTTAAATACGATTTAAATCCTTTAATATATGATGGCCAAAGCATGCTTTTATTTGAGATTTTTTATAACATTGCAACGTTACAACATTATATTATGAAAATACAAATTATTAACGGGCCAAACTTAAACTTATTAGGTGTACGCGAACCATCTATTTATGGAAGTACCAGTATCGAAGATTATATTAAAGAGTTAAAAACGGTTTATCCGAATATCGAAATTGAATATTATCAGAGTAATGTTGAGGGCGAAATTATTAATAAACTACACGAAGTTGGTTTTAGTTATGATGGGGTAGTGCTAAATGCTGGCGGTTACACACACACCTCTGTAGCCATTGCTGATGCGATTGCCGCTATTAAAACCCCTGTGGTTGAGGTGCATATCTCTAACATTTATGCCCGCGAAGAATATCGTCATGTTTCTTTAACCGGTAAAAACTGTCAAGGTGTTTTAACTGGCTTTGGCATAAAAGGTTATCGTTTAGCTATTGAAAGTTTGTTGATTTAATCTACCCGATATTACAACTGTCAGATGGCACCATCTGACAGCACCTTAAACGGAAAATCCCACGATTGTTATTTCGAGCGGACCCGATAGCTATCGGGTGCAACGCAGTCGAGAACCCGAAGGCGCTGCAAAGCAAAATCTATAAAGACTAATTAAAAAGATTTCTCCATTCCGCTACCGATGAAAAATCGGTGAGCTTCAGTCGAAATGACGCAAGGTTCTTACTTCAAATCCGAAAAATATTTAATTTTCTTAATAAAAAATGCCCAAACAACGCTGTTGTTGTACACTCCGGCATGTTGGCTATATGCTTTTTGAACAGCTTTCCGCTTTTTGTTTGTTTTGGAAAGCGATTTAAGGAAATGCCAATGACCTTTGCTTACCGCCATGGTAAATTTGGGCTTTCCTGTTAATAAAAAGTGCCACCACGCAATAAAATCTATAAACATCCTAATTGTAATTCGGAAAATGGCATCACTGGCAGGTAGGTTTTTCTGCATGATGATGAGGTTGTTTCTGAAATTGAGATAAGTTTTAAAAGGATTTTCAGTTTGCAAAGTTCCACCACCAACATGGTAAACTTCGGCATCCGGACAGTACATAACTTTATAGTTTAGGTTCTTTAAACGCCAGCAGAGATCTATCTCTTCCATATGCGCAAAAAGATCGGCATCTAAACCACCTGCTTCTTGCCAGCATTTGCTTTTAATAAAAAATGCAGCGCCACTTGCCCAAAAAACTTCTGTTGTATCATTATACTGTTCATTATCAAACTCATATACATTAAATAGTCTGCCACGGCAGAAAGGAAAGGAATAAATGTCCAGATACCCCCCAGCAGCACCCGCATACTCAAATTGTTGCTTGTTTAACTGCCATTTAATTTTAGGTTGTGCTGCAGCAATCTGCGCATCGCTTTCCATTAAATCAATCACCGGCTTTATCCAATTATGGGTTACCTCTACATCCGAATTGAGCAGGATAAAATAATCAGCCTCAACACGTTCTAAAACCTTGTTATAGCCTCCCGCAAAACCGTAATTCTGGTCGTTCTGAATAATTTTAACGGTAGGAAAGTTTTCTTGTAAAAACAAAACTGAATCATCGGTGGAGGCATTATCGCCCACAACAATTTGCAGATTATCATATTCAGAAAGCAAAATTCCGGGTAAAAATTGCTGTAAATATGCTTTTCCATTCCAGTTTAAAATTACAACGGCTACTGATGGGTTCATTCTTTTTATTCGGGTTTAAATTTCCAGCGTTTATGGCTCCAAAGCCAATATTGAGGCTGTTCTTTAATAATATTTTCTAAAAACTTAAAGTGCAGATTAGTAATCGCAAACTCATCCATTTTAGCTGGATCGAGGCACATAGGTAAAACTTCTACATGGTAATAGCCTTTTTTAACTACGCTAACTTTAAAATAGTATATGGGTCTTTTAGTAGATTTTGCAATTTTTTCTACGCCTAAAAGCGCAGCAGTTTTTTGGTGTAAAAAATCTACAAAGTATTTGGTTTCTTCTCTTGTTGGAGATTGATCGCTTGCAAAACACAGCAGTGTGGGTTCATTTTTATAGGTGGCCATACCACGCAGCGTTTGTCGCATGGCAATGAAAACATTACCATATTTTGTACGCATACAATCAAACCAGGTTTCAAAAATTTTGTTATTGATGGGTTTAAAAATCACCATGGTTTTGGCAGAAATACTAAGTCCTAAAGCTAAAGTGCCTAATTCCCAGTTCCCGTAGTGGCCTGTGCAAGCCAGTACACTTTCTCCAGCTTTAAAATGGGTTTCTAGTTGTTCCAATCCTGTAAACTTTACTCTTTTTAATGTTTCAGCTTTTGAAATACTGGTCATTTTAATAATTTCAAAAATGAGTTCGGCGAGATATTGAAAGAATTTTTTTTCTATAGCCTTAATTTCGGCGAGTGATTTTTCAGGAAAGGAATGGGTTAAATTCTGTCTGACAACTTTTTTTCTATAGCCTATTACATAATAAAGCAGATAATATAGTAATCTTGCAAAAAAAAAGAGCAAGGGTAATGGCAGCAGCGATAACAGGTATAAAAAAAATACGCCAACGTGCGCAATCCCTCTTTTAATCATTATTTTTAAAACGTTTCAACTACAAACATAAATTTTCAAATGCAGAATACAGCTATACTTCCATTATTTTATCTTCCACCAGTGGGCTATTTTAGTTTATTACAAAAGCTGGAGGTAGATTTTGTAATCGAAAAACATGAACATTTAGCTAAGCAAACTTACCGCAACAGGGCCAGTATTTATTCGCCAAACGGAAAACTGGATATTACCGTTCCTGTGGTTAAAGGTTCAAAAACACATACGCAAATGAAGGATGTGCGAATTAGCTACGATTTTAAATGGCAACGTTTACATTGGTTGAGCTTAGAAAGCTGTTATAGAAGTTCGGCCTATTTTGAGTTTTATGAAGATGAACTTTCGCGGTTTTATAATCAAAAATTTGAATTCCTTTTTGATTATAACCTCGAATTGGTAGAATGGCTTTCCAAAAAGTTAAAGCTCAATAAAAGCTTCGAAGTTACCACCGAATATTTTGATTATATCGCTCCTGAACTTGATTTTCGTACCATTATGAATCCTAAAAAAGAGGAAGATATTGTAAAAAATAAGCCATATTATCAGGTTTTTGAAGATAGACATCAATTTTTACCCAACTTAAGTATTGTTGATCTGTTGTTTAACCAGGGCCCGCAAGCCCGGCTATATTTATAAAGTATGGGAAAAAACAAGCCGCGTAACCGCCATAAGCACTATAAAGTTCCAGCCCCGGGTACCAGCCCGGGTTTATACACTATTGATGAAGATGCATTAAAACCAATTATTGTACTTCATATGTATAACGATAAGAGTTATAAAAAAGTGGAATTGGAGAACATTAATAATATTGATAAACTGATTGAAAATAAAGATTTCTGCTACTGGTTTGATATCAAAGGATTAGCAGATCCTAATATATTCGAAACACTTTATTCAAAATTAGGTATCAGCAGGCTCGTATTAGAAGATATTACCAGTTCTTACCAGCGGCCCAAGCTGGATGAATATGATAATGACAAGTACATTTTTGCAGTGAGCAGGCATCTGTTTTTAAATGAGGAGAATATTTTAAATAATGATCAAGTCTCTTTTATCCTGTCTGAACGTACATTGATTACCTTTCAGGAGACTTATGCAGATTGTTTTGAGCCCGTAAGAAAACGTTTAGAAATAGGGAAGGGGAACATTCGTATTGGTGGTATTAGTTACCTGATGTATGCCATTATGGATGTGATAGTGGATAATTATTTTTCCTTGTTAAACTTTTGGGGGGAAGAGCTGGATACTATTGAAGACCGTTTATATGATCATCCTGACCGGAGAATCATGTATGATACACAAGCGATTAAAAGGTCGTTAATCATGATCCGAAAAGTAGCCTGGCCAGAAAGAGATAAATTGAATGATATTATCCGTACCGATAGCCCCTTAATATCAGATCTTACCAAAACCTACATGAAGGATGCATACGATCATTGTATCCAGATTATTGATTTTATAGAATCATTAAAAGAGATTGCTTCGGCCAATATTGATATGAATTTATCGATCATCAGTAACCGGATGAACGAAATTATGAAGGTTTTGACCATCATTTCGTCCATATTTATTCCATTAACCTTTATCGCAGGGATTTACGGAATGAACTTTAGTCGGGAAGACCCTACGACCGGAAAGATATTAAAAGACAATATGCCCGAATTGTACGCCGAACATGGTTATTTGTACACCTGGATTGTAATGGCTGTGATTGCGGTTTTGCAAGTGATTTACTTTTGGCGTAAAGGTTGGTTTAAATAGTGTTTGACATAAAAAAATTCGATATACAAATCGTCATCTCGACTGAAGCGAAGCGAAATGGAGAGATCTATCTAGACAGATTTAGCTTCGCTGAGCACTTCGTGGTTCTAGGATGCATTGCCCTGCGCTCGAAATTTTTAAAACTAAATTAATCCACAAAACAACTATGTTAGTAGGCAAATTATTTGACTCTAAATGAATAATTGCTATTCAGTAGGATAAATAAAAAGATTAGAATAAATTTGAATAGGTTCTAAAATCAATTTTTAATATATGTAGCTTTAGGGGATTTTTGGTTAGGTTATAGATGCAGTCATTCGAAATAGATAAAAGCGACGTACTCAAGGTTAAAAATGCAATTTTAGCTGGTGATGAAACTTTAAAAGTAGTTTTAGAGGAGTATCATGCCTCAGAAATTGCGATTTTGTTTGAGCGTTTGGATAAGTCCGAACAGCGGCACATTATCAACCTGCTTCCTGCAGAAATAGCTTCTGAGATTATTTCTGAGATGGATGAAGAATCCCATCCCGAAGATTTACTTTTTGAGCTCCATCCCGATAAACGTACGGAGATTGTTGAAGAACTGGATTATGATGATGCGACCGACATTATCTCCCAGCTGGAAGATCACGAACAAAAGGAGATCTTAGAAGACCTTACTGAAGATCATGCTACAGAAATCCGAAACCTTTTAACTTACGACGAAAAAACTGCGGGTGGTTTGATGAATACAGAGCTGATCTGTGTAAACATCAACCTTACCAAAAAAGATGCGATCGACGAGATCATCCGGCAGAGCGAAGAGATGGAGGAGTTCTATACCATTTATGTGGTGGATGATGAGGAGACCTTTAAAGGTATTGTTTCGTTAAAAGACATTATAAAGGCAAAACACAATGCCAAAATAACCGAACTGGTTAAAATTGATGCCGTTTATGTACACCCTGATACCGATCAGGAAGAAGTAGCCAATCTAATTTCGCAATATAACTTAACCAGTATTCCTGTTATTGACGATCACCAGAAATTACTCGGCAGGGTAACATTCGATGATGTAATCGATGTAATGGAGGCCGAAAGTACCGAAGATATCTTGAAAATTTCAGGGGTATCAGAAGATGAGGAATTGAGCGGTAACTGGGTGGAAGCGGTAAAATCGCGTTTGCCATGGTTAATTATCAACCTCGGAACTGCTTTTTTAGCTTCTTCTGTTGTGCGTTATTTTGATCCAACCATTAAGCTAATTCCTTCCTTAGCAGCCTACATGACTATTATTGCGGGGATGGGTGGAAATGCAGCTACCCAGGCACTTGCCGTAACGGTTAGGCGTATTTCACTTTATGACCTGACTGATAAACAGGCTTATCGTACCGTTTTAAAAGAATTTACCGTAGGTTTAATAAATGGGGCATCCAATGGATTAATCGTATTTATTTTTGCCTACTTTTTTGATGGAAACCCAATGCTTGGATTGGTTATCTTCCTGGCTATGACGGGCAATCTTGTAATTGCAGGTATAACAGGCGCTGGTATTCCACTAATTTTAAAACGCGTAGGTATCGATCCTGCCATTGCATCATCTATAATTATTACTACTTTTACCGACGTTTTTGGTTTCCTATTAATTTTAGGATTGGCCAGCAAACTTTTACTATAGATAGATTAAAAAATCCTGATCTCCATGCAAACGACAAGACACGATTGGACAAAAGAAGAAATATACGAAATTTATAACAGACCATTTTTAGATTTGGTTTACGAAGCCGCAAGCATCCACAGAGAAAATAAAGATTACAATGAAGTTCAGGTAAGTTCATTAATCTCGATCAAAACTGGAGGTTGTGCTGAAGACTGTTCATATTGCCCACAGGCAGCCCGCTACCATACCGAATTAGAAGTTCAGCCATTGATGCAGGTTAGCCAAGTGGTTAGCGCCGCAGTTAAGGCAAAAGAGGGCGGAGCATCACGTTTATGTATGGGTGCTGCATGGCGCGAAGTACGCGATAACCGCGATTTTGACCGTGTAATTGAAATGGTAAAGGCCGTGAATGACATGGATATGGAAGTTTGCTGTACTTTAGGCATGCTTACCGAAAACCAGGCTCAACGTTTAGCCGATGCTGGTTTATATGCATATAACCACAACATCGATACTTCTGAAGATGATTACAAACGTATTATTTCGACCAGAACTTACGATGATCGCTTAAATACCATTAAAAACGTGCGTAAAGCTAAATTAACGGTATGTAGTGGTGGTATTATCGGTTTAGGTGAAACGGTAGAAGACCGTGTTTCGATGTTGCAGACTTTATCAAACATGGAAAAACATCCCGAATCAGTTCCTGTTAATGCTTTAGTACCCGTAAAAGGTACTCCTTTAGAAAACCAGCCCCGTGTTCCGATCTGGGATATGGTAAGAATGATTGCTACAGCACGAATCGTAATGCCAAAATCAGTGGTACGTTTATCAGCTGGTAGAAACGAAATGAGCACGTTAGAACAGGCTTTTTGCTTTATGGCAGGTGCAAGTTCTATTTTTGCAGGCGATAAATTATTAACTACACCAAACCCTGCATTTGTTGACGATATGGCCATGTTTGAATTGTTGGGACTGAAAACCCGCGACGCCTTTAAAAATGGCCGACCAGCAAACACAAGGATTGAACAGGAAGCTGTTTAATCAAAAATATAAACTGATAGCTCTGGTGTCAGTTATCCGTAGTGTCGGTTGTTTCCAACTGACACCATGGATAGATTTCAAACCATATAGTGTTATAAAACAAAGTCCCGAAGAAAATCGGGACTTTTTGCATTTAGTCGAAGTTGTGGTGTCAGATATTACTATCTGACACTAAGTTAAATCATATTTTAGAGTCAGATGTTACCTCTGACCCTACAAGAAACAACGCCTTAAACAGCAGTTACTCTTACTTCAATATTTCCTTTTGTCGCTTTAGAGTATGGACAAGCCCTATGTGCCTTATCCGCTAAAGCTTGTGCTTCCTCATGCGAAATCCCTGGGATGTGTACATCAAGGTCTGCAGAGAGCACAAATGCATTGCCATCTTTATTAAACGAAACCAATACTTTCACATTTGCTTCGCTAATATCAACACCTTCTCGCTCTGCCACGCCGCCTAATGCACCCAAATAACATGGCCCCCAGGCAGCAGCAAACAATTCTTCAGGATTTGTGGCACCTCCTTGCCCGCCAAGTTCTTTTGGCTTTCTTAAATCTAAATCTAAAATCCCATCACTTGATTTGATGTGTCCGTCTCTTCCTCCAGTAGCTGTTACTTCAGCCGTATATAGCTTTTCCATAATGTTTTCTTAATATGGATACTTAACAATTTTTAGTGGCCTTTGTTTTTGGTGCAAAGTATTGACGGGTTAAATCTTGAACTAATGCAGCACGATTACTTGCGTAATAAAATTCGCGCTAAATCTTGATTTTTACTGATAGCTTATAAATATCATAGGCTACCTTCTGGATAAGGTCGAATTGCTCGGGAACCAAATCTTCCCCTTTTTTTATGGCTAAACCATTATCATTTAACCTGATTAACGGCACATTCTCAATGGTGCTGGTTCCTTGCTCCAGATTTTCAATAGAAGTATCCAGTAAATAATTGGTGTTGTTGGCAATCGGTTTTAAGGTATCGAAACTCTCGAAGATGAATTGATGTTCCTTATTGTAGAGCGAAAGTGTTGCAACATAAGAAGACAATAAATGGCTGAGTGCTGTAAACTGATGCACTTCTTTAATAAACAACTGTTTGCTTTTTGGTTCAGAAAACATTCTTTGAAACAGGGAAGCCAAATTTGCTGTACTTACATACACTTCTTTCCGCGCCAATTTATATTCTGTTCTGTTGTAATTTTTCTCAAAATACAATTTAATCACCTGTCCATAATAAGCCTTATTAGCCTTTAAAATATCGAGCATGGCCTCTTTGAGTTTTTCGTGTTCCCAAGTTGGGAATAAAGAATAACTGGCCAATAGCGCAATACCAGAGCCTATAAAAGTATCATAAATCCTTTCGCGTGCGAGTGCTATCGATCCCATGCCCAGAAAATCGAATAGGATTAAGATATAGGGCGTCATAAAGAGTACACTCACTACATAATTTTTCCTTTGGAAACTATAACAGCCAATCATGCAGATTAATAGGATCACAAATAAAGTATTCCGATCGTGGATATAAGTAATCACACCCATACCAATAAACGCCCCAGCCGTGGTACCGATTAAACGCTGATAATTACGCTCTTTGGTTAAACTAAATCCAGGTTTCGAAATTACCAGGATGGTGAGGAGAATCCAGTAGCTATGCGAGAAATTGAGAATCTGAGCCACTATAAAACCCAAAAGCATCACCACTGTAACCCGTAACGAATGCCTGAAAGTAGAAGAAGTATAAGTTAAATTCTCTGTAAATAGTTTAAAATCGAATTTTTGCCTGGTGATAAATTTCTCTGTATCTACCTCGGCCTGTCTAATATCTTTACTATTTCTGATTTTAAAATAGCTAAATATGGTTTTAACCCTTGCCAGTATATTTTCGATGTTTACTTCAATATTTTTTAAGGCAATAATACCAAGTGTATTATACTCCTGATTTTGATTGTTCTTTTCCAGGTTGTTGATTTTGATCTTTAACCTTTCAATCTCAATCAATAAACGTTTCGAAACAACAGGTGTTCCACCACTTTTTAAAGCAAAAGCAATATCATCGAGGGCATATGAAATCCGTTTAATGGCCATTTCATAATCTGATAAAATACCTGCTTTATCAAACTGATCATGCAGCTGCTGGTAATTATAATAGGTAGACATTACCTGCTCGAACAGATCGACCATGTCTACAAATACCAATAGCAAAAATCTGCCCTCAGGAGTAGAATCTCTTACAATTTCGCGGGTTCTAAATAGCAGTTCTCTTACTGCATCCTGTTTTTCGTGAACAGAAACCTGAAGCTGCAGCAGATCTGAATAGGTTTTTTCGTAGTTATTATTGTGATGGTAAAACTTGGCTTTTTCGCGCAGAAACTCTGCAACTTCCAGAATAGAATCGCTTAGCGATTGCTGCACCAGGCGGAAAGGGCGTAAGCGGTACACAAAATAACTTAAACCTGTGTACCAAAGGCTACCTGCCAGGACCATAACCGCATGCAGCAATACCTCTTGCCAAGGGCGAACATCATCAATACTCAGTACCATAATCAGTAAAACTGCAGTACCAACCGACGCCGCTCTGATACCATAGATGTAAAACATCGAAAATACAAAACTCGATACAGCCAATAAGAAGCCGATAAAATAATGGTTTTTGTTGGTTAGCCCCGTTATGATAGAAAAGGTAAAGATGAGCGCAGTGGTAATCAGCATTGCATTTCTTCGGTGTACCATTGGACCCGGACTATCTACCACACTTACACATAAAGCACCTAAAGATAAAGTCATGCCGTACTTTAACATGCCAAACTGAGCAAAAATTAAAGAGGGAAGCAGTACACCAATGGTGATGCGGAGACCATCGGCAAAATACGTACTCAATAAAAAGTCTTGTATATTTCTTATGGGTTGCCTAATCTGCATGGTACAAAAATAACATAATAGCGAAGTTTTTTGTTGCGATTAAAATTAAGTTTTTTGCTTTTTTTAAACTTTTAAGCAGAAAATAGATAATGGTTTGATTAATAAAATGTTATGAATTGTTTGTAAGTATCATTAGAAATGTTAATAACCTATCGTAAACACGCAAAAGGCACTTAAAAACGTTGTTTTTATAATATTAAATTGTTGATAACCAGCTATTTTAGGTGGATAACTTTGTGTATAAAAACGTTCGTTTTTCTCTTGACAAATGTGTGTTTTCCTACTAAATTAGATCATATCAAATACGAAGTACTTTGAATTCTGATAAAACAATCCAAAAGAGATAAAGAACCGAAAGGGGAATTGTTTCGGCGTGTTTACAGGGAAAACGATTAATTTCTGAAAGGGTTAAACCGAGTAAGGATATATATAACCATCGAAAGATTGGATCATAAGAAAATCGCACAGGCCCAAACAGAGATTATTGAAAACTAGGAAGTTTACGGACGGACGAGTTGGAAATAAATTTTCACGAATCGCAAAAGTTGCAAAACCTAACGATAACGGAAAAATCAAAGTAACAAGAATTAGATGCTTTAAAATGCGACTACGGTTGTTTTTAAAGTTAAAACGGGGAACTGAATCGAAAGAAGAAGGACCCCGTTTTTATTTTGCCCCAAAATTTTGATCTTTCGATCAAAAAAAGAATAGTGAATCCTTCCACATATTATCCCTAAAATATTAAATTTACCAAATGGCCAAAAAAGGTAAATCAATCTCCAATCCGTCAAAAAAGATATTCGTTTTAGATACCTCGGTTATTTTATACGACCATGATGCGATAAATAACTTTCATGAGCACGATGTAGCCATTCCCATTCAGGTTTTAGAAGAGCTCGATAATTTTAAAAGCGGTAACGATACCCGGAATTTTGAGGCCAGAAGTTTTATCCGCCTTATTGATGAAACTTCAAAGCAAAAACTGATCAGCGATTGGATTTCGCTAAAAAGCCCCGATTCAGGGAAATTTAAGGTAGTTTTAAATGAGAAGCCTTTAACCCTAAATGCAGAAGAAGTATATGGAAAAGGCAAAACAGACCATAAGATTTTAAACGCAGCATTAAGTTTAAAAGAAGAATATCCAAATAAAAAAGTAGTACTCGTATCAAAAGACATTTGCCTGAGGTTAAAAGCAAAAGCCTTGGATTTAAATGCAGAAGATTACGAAACCGGTAAAATTAAAAACGTAGATGAACTTTACGCCGGAAAGACCGAAATAGGCAATTTTCCTCTGGAAATTATAGAAGAAGTAAAAAAACAACCTTTTATTGATGCGAGTGAAATAGAGCTGCCACCTAAAAATGCTAATCACTTTTATATTTTAAAAAACAAGAGAAAAACTGCAAACGTATTTTATAACAATAGTTTAAAAACAATTTCTGCAGTATCTACCGATCCGATATTTAAAATTAAACCTAAAAATATTGAGCAGGCATTTGCAATCCACGCGCTTTTAGATCCAGAAATTAAGCTGGTGAGCATACAAGGAAACGCGGGGACAGGTAAAACACTATTGGCTTTGGCAAGCGCATTAGAACAGCGTAAAAACTTTAGACAGATTTATGTTACCCGGCCAATCGTTTCACTGAGCAATAAAGACATCGGTTTCTTGCCAGGCGATGCAAAATCGAAAACTGATCCTTTTATGGCACCTATTTGGGATAATCTTCGGTTTATTAAAGAGCAGTTTATTGGCGATGATAAGATGTCGGAAAAGATCGATGAACTGATTGTAACCGAAAAAATTGCCATTGCGCCGTTGGCTTTTATCCGTGGACGAACCCTCACCAAGATTTTCTTTATTATTGATGAGGCACAAAATTTAACGCCACATGAGGTGAAAACCATAATTTCGAGAGCCGGCGAACATACCAAAATAGTGTTTACAGGCGATATTTACCAGATTGATACGCCATACTTAGATTCTGAAAGTAATGGCCTGTCTTATTTAATCGAAAACGCTAAAAACCACCCGCTGTATGCCCATATTACCTTACATAAAGGCGAGAGGAGCGAGTTGGCAAATTTGGCTAATGAGTTGCTTTAGGTTTTTGTTCCCCGTTCATCTAGCAGAAAAGGGCTACAATAGTTACGTCACCCTGATCCGATAGCTATCGGATTTGTTTCAGGGTCTTCATTCAAACAGGGCAGATCTCTCCGTTCCGCGTTGCTTCAGTCGAGATGACGACCGAGTCTAAAGTATCCTAATGGTATTTCTTCAAACTCCTTAAACAGATAAACAATCCGATTAAAGTTAACACCGCGCTCAATATAAACGGTGCACCTGGAAAATAAACCGGAGCCTTACCTTCGATAAAATAAGCAAAAATATGTGTCATTACCCAAGGGGCAAATATGGCTGCTAAACTTTGTAAACCGGTTAAAACGCCCTGCATTTCGCCTTGTGCATTGGAGGGTACCTGATTTGAAATCAAGCCCTGCATTGCCGGTCCGCAGATTCCGGCTAAACCATAAGGAAGCATAAAGGCAAACATCATCCAGCCCTTGCTTGCAAAAGCGAAAGCTACGAAGCCGATGATGTATAAAATGAGACCAAAGTAAACTGCTTTCTTTTCTCCGATTTTGGGAAGGATCACCCTTATTAAACCACCTTGAACAAGGCCCACAACCAAACCCACAAAACCTAACGAATAGCCTACCCAGGCAGCATCCCATTTAAATTTCTCCATGGTATAGAATGTCCAGTTGGATTGGACAGCATGACTGGCAAAGTATAATAGGAATAAGGTAGCCATTAAGCCCAATAATGCTGGATATTTGCCAATGCTTAACAATGAACCGATTGGATTTGCCCTTTTCCAGTCAAAAGCCCGGCGTTTTTCAACTGGTAAAGATTCTGGCAGTATAAAATAACCGTAAAGCCAGTTAATTAAAGATAAACCTGCAGCAATCATGAAAGGAACCCGGGTACCAAAATGGCTAAAAACGCCACCTAAAACCGGACCTAAGATAAATCCAACACCAAATGCTGCACCAACCAGGCCGAAGTTTTGCGCTCTTTTTTCTGGGGGAGAAACATCAGCAATGTATGCTTGTGCGGTTGTAAAACTTGCACCTGTTATTCCCGCAATAATCCTTCCTACAAATAACCAGACAATAGAAGGGGCGAAGGCTAAAAAGATATAATCGATACCTAAACCGAACAAAGAGCTTAATAATACAGGCCTTCGTCCGTACCGATCGCTCATTGCACCGATAATGGGTGAGAATATAAATTGTACCGATGCGTATGCAAGTGTGAGCCAGCCGCCATATTCTGCCGCTAAACCGAAGCCGCCACCAGTGAAATCCTGAATAAGTTTTGGTAAAACCGGAATGATCAGCCCAAAACCTGTAAAATCGATCAGGAGGGTAACCATAATAAAACTCATTGCAGATTTCTTTCCGTTTGCCATTATGCGTAATTTGAAACGCAAAAGTATCAGAATTAGTTAAGATTGTAAATTTTAGTTCTCTACAAACCTACCAGGTTTAAAAACATTCCATTACAATTGTTATCGATTTGGTTTTGGAAAGCAGTTGCTGCATCTTATAGGTAAATGCAATCCCGCCCCTGCTTCTGCCGATGGAACCACTACGAAGCAGTAAAAATATTGCTTAAATCGGCATCCCGCTATGGTCGGGTTTAGGTGGCTGCCACGGGGCTACTATTATGGTAAATAAACCCGATTGCAGTGAACATCCTGATCCTTCATCACGATAAAACGGAAAGCGGACCAAAGTCGACTATGGAAACCGAACCTGACTTTCCATAAAAAGAAAATCCATAAATTGGCGGATAACAGAAAAACGCAAGTTTATTAATTCAGCGAAGCTTAAGCCAAAAACTCTTAAACTGGCCTTCAGTAAATTAAAATTTCGTCAGGAATAAAAAACCTCTAACCGAGGTCAAAACTTTTCCACAATGCCTTAATTCGGCTAAATTTTGTTAAATTCGCAAGGTTATAGTAATACCTTTTTTAATATCGTTTTAAGTAGCGAGAATAATAATTTATGGCAGAAGATTTAGAAAATCAGCAGAACGACAAAATCATTCAAATTAATATAGAGGAGCAGATGAAATCGGCCTACATTGATTACTCAATGTCGGTAATCGTATCGAGGGCCTTGCCTGATGTACGTGATGGATTGAAACCGGTACACCGCCGTGTTTTATATGGTATGCTCGATCTTGGTGTAACCAGTAATAAACCACATAAAAAGTCTGCCCGTATTGTAGGGGAGGTTTTAGGTAAGTATCACCCACATGGTGATGCATCAGTATATTTCACCATGGTTCGTATGGCTCAGGATTGGAGCTTACGTTATCCAATGGTTGATGGACAAGGAAACTTTGGTCACATTGATGGTGACTCTCCGGCTGCGATGCGTTATACTGAGGCACGTTTTTCGAAAATAGCTGAAGAAATGCTTGCCGATATCAATAAAGATACGGTAGATTTTCAGTTAAACTTTGATGATACCTTACAAGAACCAACTGTTTTACCTGCAAAAATCCCTAACTTATTGGTTAACGGATCTTCTGGTATTGCGGTAGGTATGGCCACCAATATGGCACCTCACAACTTAACCGAGGTAATTGATGGTGTGGTGAGCTATATCGACAATAGAGATATTACGATAGAGGAGTTGATGAAGTTTGTAAAAGCGCCTGATTTCCCTACCGGTGGTATTATTTATGGTTATACGGGTGTAAAAGAAGCTTTCGAAACAGGTCGCGGCCGTATTGTAATGCGTGCAAAAGCCGAAATCGAGAGCATTAAAGACCGCGAGGTAATTATTGTTACCGAAATTCCTTACCAGGTTAACAAAGCACAGATGATTGAGCGTACTGCTGAATTGGTTGGCGAGAAAAAACTGGAAGGCATTTCGAATATTAAAGACGAATCGAACAAAGATGGTATCCGCATCGTTTATGAAATTAAACGTGATGCAAATGCCTCTATCGTTTTAAACAACTTATATAAGTATACCGCATTACAAACTTCTTTCAGTGTAAATAACATTGCATTGGTAAAAGGCCGTCCACAAATGTTAAATCTTAAAGATTTGATCGTACATTTTGTGGATCACCGCCATGATGTGATTGTTCGCCGTACCCGTTACGAATTGGCAGAAGCCGAAAAACGCGCACACATTTTAGAAGGTTATTTAATTGCTTTAGATCATTTAGATGAAGTAATTAAATTAATCCGTGCCTCTGAAACTCCGGAAGATGCCCGTTTAGGCTTGATGGAAAAATTCGGACTGAGCGATATTCAGGCACGTGCGATTTTGGATATGACGCTTCGTCGTTTAACAGGACTAGAGCGTGATAAGATCAAAGAAGAGTATGCAGAGTTAATGAAAACCATCGAGCATTTAAAATCTATCTTAGCAGATGAAGGTTTGCGTATGCAGATCATCAAAGATGAATTAGCAGAAATCCGTCAGAAATTTGGAGATGAGCGTAGAACAACTATCGTTCATTCGGCCGAAGATATGAGTATGGAAGATTTCATCGATGATGAAGAAGTGGTAATCACCATCTCTCACGAGGGTTACGTGAAACGTACCCCAGCAACTGAATTTAAGGCACAGGGCAGAGGCGGTAAAGGATCAAAAGGCAGTACTTCAAGAAATGAAGATTTTATTGAGCACATGTTGGTGGCTACTGCTCACAATTACATGTTGTTCTTTACTGAAGCAGGAAGATGTTTCTGGTTGAGGGTTTACGAAATTCCAGAAGGTTCGCGGACAAGTAAAGGAAGAGCGATCCAGAATATTATCAATATCCCGAAAGAGGAAAAAATTAAAGCCTACATTAAGGTTAAAAACCTGAAAGATCAGGAGTACTTAGAGAACAATTTCATCATTATGTGTACTAAAAAAGGTACCATTAAGAAAACTTCTCTTGAAGCCTATTCACGTCCACGTGTAAATGGTATTAATGCCATCAACATTAATGATGGTGATGTATTACTGGAAGCTTGTTTAACTAACGGACAAAGCGAAATTGTGATGGCATTGCGTTCTGGTAGGGCAATCCGTTTCAACGAAAGTACGGTTCGTCCGATGGGTAGAACTGCTACCGGCGTACGTGGTGTTAGGCTTGCGCACGATCAGGATGAAGTTGTTGGCATGATTGCTGTAAACAATCCTGAAGTTACGGTGTTAGTAGTATCAGAAAAAGGATACGGTAAACGTACCGATATTGAAGATTACCGTGTAACTAACCGTGGAGGTAAAGGGGTAAAAACAATTAATGTTACTGAAAAGACCGGACAATTAGTTTCCATAAAAGACGTTACAGATAGCGAAGATTTGATGATCATTAACCGTTCAGGTATTGTAATCAGAATTCCGGTATCAGCATTAAGGGTAATGGGCCGTGCCACACAAGGGGTTCGTTTAATCTCATTAAAAGGGGATGACGAAATTGCGTCGGTTACTAAAATTGATCACGAAGAAGACGAAGAAGAAACAGTAGATTTAACGGATGTTGTAGTTACAGATGGTGAAGAAGTAGAAGCAGATACTACTCCCGAGGCAGATGATACTGAAGAAGAAGGCGAATCGGACAACGAAACGGAAGAAGAAAATTAACTAAAAATAAGATTAGAATAAAAATTATGAAAAGAGTATTTCTAAGTATAGTTCTAGCAGGTGCGGTAAGCTCTGCATTTGCTCAGAAAAGTGAAATAACCGCGGCAAAAAACGACTGGGGCTTATTCCAGCTAACTTCTTCAAGTGCATCAACTCCTTTAGCTAAAAAACTGGAGTCGCTAGCGAAAGGATTGGCTCATACCGATAAAGCTATTGCCGATGAAAAATCTAAAGTGATGCCAGAAGCATGGTCTTATCGTGCTTTATTTGCTTCTTCTGCAGCAATTTTAGATTCAACAAGTACTACAAACGCTGATGCAAATTTGAAAATTGCTCAAGATGCAGTTGTTGAAGCTAAAAAGTTAGATACAAAAGGGAGTGAAAAAGATAATATTAATTTGGCTGAAACCAATATTAGCAACGCCATTAGAAATGGTGGTGTAATTGCTTACAATAAAAAAGATTACAAAACTGCTTACACAAAATTCGTGGCAGCAACAGTAATCAATCCAAACGATACTGCTATGTATCTAAATGCAGGTATTGCGGCCAGACTTAATGAGGATTATCCAAACATGATTAGCCAATTCAAAAAAGTAATCTCTTTGAATTCTCCACAGTCTAAAGATTTATATTCTGAGATTATCTCAACCACATTGGCTAAACAAAAAGATACAACAGCTGCTTTGGCCGTGATTAAAGAAGCAACTGCTAAATTCCCTGAAAATACAGACTGGATTAAAACTGAAACCCAGATTTATATTGATAGGGGTGATGCTGCCAAATCTGAGCAAATGTTAGTTGCCTTGGCAACAAAAGAGCCTAACAATGCTAATTATCAGGTTTTATTGGGTAATATCTATTTCAGTCAGGCTTTAAAATTACAGGCTGATAGAAATAAAATCGATCCTAAAAAAGTGAAAGAATTTAACGAAGTAACAGGTAAAATGAATGCACTGTTAGATAAATCTCTTCCTTTTTACAAAAAAGCACTTGAGGTTGATGCTAAAAATCAAGGCGCATTAGAAACCTTGAAAACGATCTATGCTTTTAGAAATGATACTAAAAATTACGAAGATATCAAGAAACGTTTAGACGCATTACCTAAACAATAATTTATTGATCGATCCAAAAAAAGAGCTCTGAAATTTCGGAGCTCTTTTTTTTATGTTTATTTTTATCGTTTATTACGGTTTTACCACATTGTTTATATTATGCAGAATTGCCTTAAAATATCATTAACCGCTTTAATTTTCGTTTCTTTTAATGCTGTAGCGCAAAAAAGTCAAATTCTTATTGCCAGAAATGCTGTCGGTAAGCTACAAGCTTCAATTGCCAATAAAGAAGATGAAAAAAAACAGTTATCGATTATTACAGAGGGCTTAAAATCAATAGAATCAGCTGAGAAAGATAACAAAACTAAAAACTGGAGTGAAACCTGGTCTATAAAATCTTATCTTACTTCTTTCGCTTCATTAATTGATACTGATCCCAATAACGCGAATAAATTTTATGATTCAGCCGTTGAAGCGGTGGCAAAAGCCAAATCTTTAGATCGTTATGATGATAATGGTGGCCTTATTAAAGCCTCTAATCACAATATCCTTATCAAAAAACAGGAAAAAGGTAATGAAGCTTTTTTTAATAACGATTTTAAAGAAGCATTTGCTGATTTGAAAGAAGTGTGTGATAATTTCCCTGCAGATACCACATTGGCGTTAAATACAGCAATTTGCGCACTAAATATTCAGTCTTACGACGAATCTTTAACTTATTTTAAACGTGCAAAAGAAAACGGGATTAGAAATCCATCGGTTTTTCAGAAAATGGCGCAGATGTATGTAGTGAAATCGGAAAACGAAACTGCTATTAAAACTTTGGAGGATGGACTGGCACTTAATCCGTTCAATCGCTTTTTAACCAACGATTATATCAATCTATTACTTGATACTGAGAATTATAGTAGAGCCCAGGGATTAATCGAAAATAATTTAAAAGTAGAAAAAGGAAATAAGCTACTTTATTTTCTTTATGGTTATCTGCAACAGGTTGGTGGAAATAATGCTACTGCAATTTTGGCCTATGATAAAGCTTTGTCTACAGATCAAAATTATTTTGATGCATTGTACCAATTGAGTTTGGCTTACATCAATACAGCCAATGAAACCCTGAGCAAAAATGATGCTGATAAAACTGAAAAATATAAAGGCCTGATCAATCGTGCACAGTTCGCTTTGCAGCGCGCAAATGAAATTAACCCGAACGATAAAAAAACAGTACAGTTGCTGATCGATATTTACACCAAAAAGGGCGTAACCAACAAAGTACAAGAGCTTAACCGTAAACTTCAGGAACTATAACTTTATTGAAGAATTTGTGAAGATAGGATGGTATTAGAAAAATCAACTTAACATAATATTAATTATAAGACAAATGAATAAAACAATTAAACTGCTAAATTGTCCTAATAACCATGTACGACCACTATAGCTTCGAAGATGCCGCCGCATATCAAATTGAGCTTGCCAAACAATTAAAGTTTCAACCAATTAACAAAATTGAAACCATTGCTGGCGCAGATATTTCATTTAATAAAAACAGTACAACCATGTACGCCGGGATTGTGATCTTAACTTATCCCGAAATGGTTTTAAAATCATTTGCATTAGAAACTTACGAAACCAGTTTTCCTTATAAAGCAGGTTTTTTAGGTTTTAAAGAAGTTCCGGCATTATTAAAGGTTTGGGAATTGATACCCAATAAACCGGATGTTCTAGTACTCGATGGTAATGGAATTTTACATCCACGCCGTATGGGCGTTGCTTCTCATTTTGGCATATTAGCAAATCATAGCACAATTGGCTGCGCAAAAAGTCTTTTACATGGAAAAAATCATCAGCCGGAAAATGTAAAATTCAGTACTGCAGAAATTAAAAATAATGCCGGTGAAATGCTTGGTTTTGCATTGAGAACAAAGATCAATTGTGCACCTGTTTATGTCTCAGCCGGACATTTAATTACGCAAGAAGAAAGTTTAGATATAATCAAAAAATCTGTTGGAAATTATCGGATTCCTGAACCAACGCGTCTGGCTCACAATCTGGTAAACGATTTCAGGCTTGGCAAACTAAAAGGTGGCTTTTACGAAGTACCTGTACCGTTAACTTTGTTTTAACTCCTCAAAAATTACCGTCATTTCGAGCGAAGTGCAACGAAGTCGAGAACCACGAAGTGCTCAGCGAAGCTAAATCTGCCTCAAGATAGATCTCTCCATTGCACTGCGTTCCAGTCGAGATGACGAAAATTACTAAACCCAGTTAATTCCTTTTTTAAGCAGCTGTACCGTTTTGTATTCCTCAGAATTAATTTCCGGCTGAACATTATAACCCCAGTTAGCCTGTGGTGGTAAGCTCATTAAAATAGATTCGATCCTTCCGTTGGTTTCTAAGCCGAATTTTGTTCCAGAGTCGTAAACTAAATTAAATTCTACATAACGACTACGGCGCTGATATTGCCATTGCTTCTGAGCTTCTGTAAACTCTTTATCGCGGTTACGATCAATCAGTTCAGTATAAATTGGTAAAAATGTTTCGCCAATATTAATGGAGAAATCTAAAATCTGCTCCCACGATAAATTGGTATTTTCTGGTTTCAGTCTATCGTAAAAAATACCGCCGATACCTCGGGTTTCTTCACGGTGTTTAATGAAGAAATAATCATCGGCATGTGTTTTAAATTTTGGGTAAAATTCAGTATCGAAGTCGTCGCAAGCCTGTTTTAGTTTATGATGAAAAAAACGAGCGTCGTTTTCGAACACGTAATGTGGCGTTAAATCGATGCCACCGCCAAACCAGCGCGTTTCTTCGTTCAGTTCGAAATAACGGATATTCATGTGGATAATCGGAACCAGTGGATGATTTGGGTGAATCACAATTGAAACTCCGGTAGCAAAAAAATCATCTTCACTTACATTAAAGGCTTTTTTTACAGCTTCGGGCAATTTACCATGTACCGCAGAGAAATTTACGCCTCCTTTTTCGATAATTGCACCATTCTGCATAATCCGGGTGCGTCCGCCTCCCCCACCGTTTCGCTCCCAAACTTCCTCTTCAAATTTACCTTTGCCATCGGCAATTTCCAATCCCCTGCAAATTTCATCCTGAATTTGCTTATACCGTTCTGCTACTTCTTCTTTAAACATGATGGCTCTTTCTATTTCCATACAAATTTAAAGCTATTCGGGTAGCTATATTGATTTATGTTTAGATAGTACATTTTATTGACATTGGGTTTTAGTCCTGAGTCTGAGGTCAAGAGGCTGTTATTCTTCTAGATAATCTAAATCTTTGTTGAAACTTTCTTTTAATTGGCTCAAACCAAACATCGCAATCAGGGTTAAGATTCCCATCACTAAATATCCGGCAGTAATTAATCCGTATTTATGGGTTAAAAATTCGAATAAGAATGTAATAGGGATTAATGCGCCCCTAACAAAATTAGGTGCAGTTGTAGTTACGGTAGCCCTTATATTTGTGCCGAATTGTTCTGATGCAATGGTAACAAATGTGGCCCAATAACCTACAGAGAAGCCCATAAATAGACAGATCCAGATGAAATTGCTACCCGTTAAGCCGAAACTGGTTAAATAAACCACTACACTTGCCACAGAAAGCAAGTGGAAAATAAAGACTGTTTTTTTTCTAGACTTTAATACCTGAGAGAGTAAACCTGTAACCACATCGCCTATTGCAATTCCAAAATAGGTAAACATAATCCCGGTACCGGCTTTTAGTGGTTCTGTAGCACCTAAAGCTTTACCAAATTCAGGCGCTAAGGTAACCAGGATCCCAACTACAAACCATAGCGGAATACCGATTAAGATGCAATAGATATATTTCGAAAACCGTTTCCAGTTGTTAAACAGCATTAAGATATTTCCTTTTGATACTTCTGTTTGGTTAGCGGCGTGTTTAAACATGCCAGATTCGAAAGTGCCAACACGTAGTAACAGCAGTACCAGGCCCATTCCGCCACCTACAAAGTATGAGGTTTGCCAGGTAAATTCGGCTGCTACAGTTGCCGCAACAGCTGCACCCAATAAACCTACAGCACCTACAATCATGGTTCCATAACCACGTTTTTCTTTATCCATGGTTTCAGCAACCAAAGTAATCCCAGCGCCAAGCTCTCCAGCTAAACCTATACCCGCAATAAACCTGATGATGGCATAACTGTTAACCGATGTAACAAAGCCATTGGCAATATTGGCCAGTGAATACAAAAGGATCGAACCAAAAAGAACTTTGATCCTTCCTAGTTTATCGCCCAGTATTCCCCATAAAATTCCGCCTAAAAGTAGACCGAACATCTGAGAATTGATGATCAGAAAGCCATCAGATTGCATATTTGCCTGGGAAACGCCAATTTCAGTTAAACTTTGAACACGAACGACAGAGAATAAAACAAGATCGTAAATGTCTACAAAGTAACCCAGAGCAGCTACAATAACTAAGAAAATTACATTACGGTTGTTTGCTTTTGCTTGAAGATCCATTTAATTATTTGGTTTAGACGCTGAAAGTACGCAATAACACAAATATTTAAAATAGATTTTTAAAATAAAAGCCACTCTAAAACAAGAGTGGCTTTTATATTCCTACATCGGAGGATTTTTTTTCGTGGTATCAGGTGGCATTTTGGTGGTGTCAGGCAACTTTTTTGATGTTGTGTCTGGCATTGTTTTAGTCGTATCCATTACTTTTGTAGAATCCGTCGCCGTACTGTCTGAAGAACCAGCCATATTTTTAGACGAATTGCATGCTGATGTGGCTATCATAAGAGAACCCGCAAAAGCAAGACTTAAGATTATTTTTTTCATAGTTTTTATTGTTATCTATAAACCTAACAACCTTATATTCATTTGGTTTTAATTTTTTTTATTTCATATTGCTTATTTTTTATACATAATATTGATTATTAGTGTGTTGCGAAACAAAATAAATGCATTATTCATGATGGATCTTCAACTTATTCAGCAATTCTGGCGATATGTTTTCAGCATATACGCCATAACCATCTACCAATACGCCTTTTAAATTTCCCACATTTGATGAAATGGCGTAAACAACCGAGCTATCAGCTGGGTCGGTCATTCCTTCGAAACGGTATACTTCTTCAATTTCAAATTCTTCAGGCTTCAGGAATAAATTGACTGATTTACACGCTAAACTTTCTGCTGTTAAATTGAAATCTAAATTATAACCCCGACTATCTAAATCTGTTAAAGCATCGGTAATGGTATCATAAACATGCATAATTCTAAATTACGGAAATATTACTAAAACAAGATCTTCAAAACTTTAAAAGGTGATAAAACTTTCTGATATTAGTGAATATGATTATTTCTCAAAACACCCTGAAATGGGTAATGCGTTTTTACCCACCCCTATTTTTTCAACGCATTTGGGTTCAGAAATTTGAAAATGAGTTTAGAAGCTGTACGGTTAGACTGAGCAAAAGCTTTTTAAATAAAAATTATAATGGTTCTATTTTTGGTGGTACTATTTATGCGGCTACAGATCCGTTTTATGCCTTATTGTTCGATCAGTTAATGCAGCGCCGGGGCTATAAAGTTCGTGTTTGGCTAAAAAGCGCCTCTATACAATATTTAAAGCCTGGCCGTTCTACATTATACTTTACCATAACTGTAACTGATGAGATGTTGAACGAAGCAGAACATGCACTAAAAACCGTGGGGAAGTTTGTAAAAGCCTACCCGATGGAAATTACCAATAAGGATGGCGAGCTGTGTGCTACTGTGATGAATGAAGTGTATATCCGAAACCTGCATCAGGGCGAAACCCCTAGAGTTGCTTACTAATTTTTTAGATTATGCCGAGTATTAAGAGTTTAATTTTGCAGGGCGAAGGCGTTATGCTCGATTTTAAGAAAACCATTACCAATACCGAGAAAATTGCCAAGAGTCTGGTTGCTTTTGCCAATAACAAAGGTGGTAAGCTATTGATCGGCGTAGCTGATGATGGATCTATTAAAGGGGTAAAATCTGAAGAAGAAGAGAAATACATGATTTTAACTGCAGCACATCAGTTCTGCAAACCGGCTATTGAACCTTACTTCGAAGAAATTTATGTTGATGATAAATTGGTATTGGTAGTTAATATTCCTGAAAGTGATACAAAGCCGCATTATGCACTCGATGATCAAAAAAAATGGTGGGCTTATATCCGTATAGATGATAAAAGCGTATTGGCCAGCCGGATTATTTTGGAAGTATTGAAACAAGAATATAAAAACAATGGTGTGCTCATCTCCTATTCTGAAAATGAAAAAAAACTGCTCGAATACCTGGAAGAGAACGAAAAGATTACGCTGAAAGAGTTTAGCAAACTGTTGCGCAGTTCTTACCGTAAGGCACAAAAGGTCCTCGTTAATTTAATATTAACCAATGTGATCAAATCGCATACTTCAGAAAAAGAAGAATATTTTACAGCGGTGAGATAAGGTGTTTGTTATCGATGGTCGTCATCCTGAACCTGTTTCAGGATCTATTTTACCCGCGTTTTAATTATATAAAAACTAACAGGAAAAATGCTGACCACGTAAAGGTAATTGAAAATACTACATCTACTTGTAAAATAAATTACCTGCGGTGAGCTCGCTTGAGGCTCGGTTTACTTCGTAGTTTTTCACTTCGTTACAGGTCAGATATAACGATCGCCTTTGTAAAACCAAACATTAACTATCTTTCTACATCTCTACTTTTTGAGCTTTAAAAATGCGACCTTTGTAGCCCTATGTTTTCTAAAATTTACACCAAATATAAGCCCTATTACAAAGAAAATCTTCATCTGGCACTGCCAATTGTAGGTTCTCAGGTTGGTCATACTTTGGTACACATGGCCGATAGTATTATTGTAGGTCATTTTACTGATACTATCCAATTAGCTGCTGTTTCGTTGGTGAACAGCATATTTATGCTTATCCTCGTAATAGGCTTAGGTATTTCGTATGGTTTAACGCCACTTATTGCACAGGAAAATGGTCGTCAGAATTATGATGAATGCGGAAAGCTTTTATCAAACAGTTTAATGATTAATATCTGTGTGGGTATATTTTTATATGTACTGGTTCAATTGGGGATATTTTTTGTGATCGATAACCTCGAACAAACACCCGAAGTAGTGCGTTACGCAAAACCTTATCTGAATCTTTTATCTGTTTCAATTATACCTTTATTGATTTTCCAGACTTTTAAACAGTTTGCTGAAGGTCTAGGATTTACTAAACAGGCCATGTTTGTTTCTGTTTGGGGAAATGCCATCAACATCATTTTAGGAATCATTTTCGTGAAAGGTATGTTCGGTATTAAATCGATGGGTGTTAGTGGTGTGGGGTTAAGCACGTTAATAGACAGGATTTTAATGGCCACCGTAATGTGTTTTTATGTATTGCGTGCTCAACATTTCAAAAAATACCTGATCAGTTTTAAAGCAACGTTTTTTGATAAAATAAGGGCGGTTAAGATTGCTAAAATTGGGATGCCTGTTGCCATGCAATATTCGTTCGAAATAAGTGCTTTTAGTGGTGCTGCAGTGCTTATCGGTACAATCGGAGCTGTAGAGCAAGCTGCGCATCAAATCGCGATCAGTTTAGCTGCCATGACTTATATGATTGCCAGTGGTGTAGCTTCGGCGGCTACCATTAAAACGGGAAATAACTTTGGTAAGAAAAATTTCGACGATTTGCGTAAATCTGCCATAGCCAGCTACCATGTTATTTTGTTATTTATGTCTGTTACCGCAGTGATTTTTGTTTTGGCCAATAACATCATGCCTTTCATTTATACGGAAGATGCCGCTGTTATTCCCATTGCTGCACAATTATTGATTATTGCTGGCTTTTTTCAGCTTTTTGATGGTACACAAGTGGTTGGCTTAGGCGTTTTACGTGGTGTTGGCGATGTTAATATACCCACCTTTATTACCTTTTTGGCCTATTGGGTAGTTGGTATCCCAATTGGTTATGTACTAGGATTTCATTTTAACTTAGGCGTTAATGGCATCTGGTACGGGCTAACCCTGGGTTTATTAACGGCTTCTATCCTATTGTTTATGCGTTTTCAGAATAAAACGAAGGCGCTGAAGGTACGTGCGTTATAATTTTAATGGCTGCTTTGCTAGTGGTTAATTTATTTTGCGAAAATCAAAATGAATTAACTTTTCAGCGCCATCAGGTTTTGGAAATGAACGCCAGTGTTTCATGGGATGCAGTAGTCCCGCTATTCGTTCCAGCCGATGAAGAATCGGCATCCACTGCTATCGGGTTTATAATGAAAGGTTTGTGTAAATGATACCTGTTATTGATAGAAAAAACTACAAATAGGAGAAAAGTTAACGGATCCTATTCTATTACCTAGGCGTTTTCAGAATAAAACGAAGGCTTTGGTAGGTAATTGTCATTCTGAGCAAAGCGAAGAATCTTAGTTAGTGGGCTTCGACAGGCTCAGACGGACAAATCTTTTTTGAATTGGTGGATTGAATTACCTAGCTAAAATTAATTATTTGTGGTGTCATCCTGAGCCTGTCGAAGGGCCTTTACTTATATTCTCTTCATTGCATTCGCATTGACGAAATATTCGTTATTTGCCCCCAACATTAACCACAACACCAATGGTGAAGATAGAATTGCCTGCAGACATATATTTACGGTTCTTTAAGCCAATATTACTGCTGGTGGTATATTGTAGCTGAAAAGTTTTGCTGAGTGCCATACGCGTAAAGAAAACCGGTTCAAAGAAAATATTATCTTCTTTCGGCTGCACAACACCGTTTAAAAAGAACCTATCCATCTTAATATGGCTAATCCTTAATGCTGTACCATAGTTAATTGGGAAGTCTGTTCCGAATAACCGCAGGTTGTTTTTCTTTTTCGAACTGTAATTAACCTGTAGGAATGTTTTCCGGTAATCTACTTCCTGCAGTTCGCTGCTGATGAGGATATCGTTTTTATAATCGCGGAAGGTAATATCACTCCAGCCCTTCCCTACGCCCGCATAAACTTCAATAATCCGGTTGTTATCCGGACCAAAAGTATCAAAGTATCCTCCACCAATTTCAATAAGTTTATGCCCGAAATCTTTGCTTTTTCTCTCACTATTCATTCTGGAACCGCTAAAAAGCACACCAATATGATCAGAAACTGCATAAGCGCCATTAACACTGGCATTGCCTTTTAAAGAGATGTGTGCACCGCCGCTAAATTCGCCCTGTTTACTTAACATAGGGGTATTTGGTACGTTTGGCATATAAACAGAAGAACAACTGGCTGCAAAAAGCGCTAAAACTGGAAGTGTAAAACGTAAGTATTTAATCATAGATGTTATATAAACAGATTTTGGTGGCAAAAATTGTGCTAGGGTTCCATTTTCATGAAATCCATCACTCTTTTAAATTCATCGTGTAAACCGGCCTTTAAATGGATTTTTTCTTTTGTGATGGGATGAGTGAATGCTAACTCCGAGGCATGAAGCAACATGGTTGTCATATCCCATTGTGTTTTAAAAAATTTGTTCTGTTTGTTGCAACCATGTGTCCTATCACCAATAATTGGATGTAGGATATGGCTAAAGTGTCTTCTCAATTGATGCATCCTCCCGGTTTTAGGTGTGGCCTCTACCAACGAATACCGTGAGGTTTGATGTTTACCGAAAGCTACAGCCACTTCTGCTCTTTGAAGTGTGCTAAACGAGGTGAAAGCATCTTGCATGGTTCCGTTTTCTTTCGCTAACGGATAGTCGATATCCATCGCATCGGGTGTAAAACCACGCAGAATAGCCAGATATTTTTTATCGGTTTCTGTGTTCATAAATTGCTGATGCATAGCAATTTCAGATACTTTGTCGAAAGCAAATAATAAGATCCCACTTGTCTTCCTGTCTAGCCTATGCACCGGACTAACATGCTTACCTACCTGATCTCTGAGTAACTGAAGTGCGAACTCCGTGGCATCTCTTGCAATGGAAGATTGATGAACCAATAACCCATGGGGTTTGTTAATTGCAATTAGATTTTCGTCCTGATAAATAATCTCCAACATATGGCCGCGAAGATAAGGATATTATGGTTTTGTGTGTGGGCTTATCCAAATAAATCAAAAGCCAGGCGGTAGGTGTTGCAGTGCGCATCTACAATATCTCTGATATCCACGGAGTAGCCACCACCCATGCTCACTTGCACTGGTGTATTTTTATCTTTACAGGTCTGCAGCACTATTCTGTCGCGTTCTTTACATGCGGTTTTGCTCAATGCCAGTTTGCCCAGTTTATCGGTAGCAAGTACATCAACTCCAGATAGATAAAATACAAAATCAGGTTTGGCCCTTTCGAATGCCTTTTTCAAATTTACATTTAAGCTTGAAAGATATTCTTCATCTTGCACTCCATCATTTAATGGAACATCCAGGCTTGAAATTTCTTTTCTGAAAGGGAAATTTTTATCACCATGCATCGAAAAAGTGAACACTCTTGGCTCATTTTGAAAAATTTCAGCCGTGCCATTTCCCTGGTGTACATCTAAATCGATAATTAAGATACGTTTAGCTAATTTTTTATTTAACAGGTAATTAGCTGTAATAGCCTGATCGTTTAATAGACAAAAACCTTCACCCCAATTGCTGCCTGCGTGATGGGTACCACCTGCCACATTAAAGGCAATTCCGTTACCCATTGCAAAATGGGCGGCATCGATTGTGCCCTGGGTAATTCTCAGCTCACGTTCTAAAAGCTGTGCGTTTAAAGGGAAACCTATCCTCCTTTGGTCTTTCGCAGAAAGTGTTAAGTCTCTAAGCTGTTCCCAATATGTTTTTTCGTGAGTCAGGAGTATAATATCTTCCGAAACGGGTTCCGGGTTAAATAAATTCTGCTGTGTTATGGTTCCTTCATGTAAAAGTTGCTCGGGTATCAACTCGTATTTCAGCATCGGAAAACGGTGTCCTTCGGGCAAAGGGTGTGCGTAGAGTGGATGCCAGGCAATCTTAATCATTAGCCTAAAATTTCCTCCACGTGTTTTTCGATATTGGTACAGATCTGATCTACAGGAAGATCGTTCGCATCTTCTCCAAATGGGTTCTCTATTTCTTCAGCTATCAGCTCCAAACTCGCTAATACATAGAGGATAAAGGGAACAATCGGCACTACGAAATAACCTAAGCTGAATACCCATCCAATCGGTAAAGTAATTACGTAAATAAAGATAAACTTCTTGATGAAAGCACTGTAAGAATATGGAATCGGTGTGTTTTTGATGCGCTCGCAAGCACCACAGATATCGGTAAATTGATTAAAATCGCCTGAAAGCACAATAAATTGTTCCTGCGAAATAGCACCTTTTTCGAGTAATTCGTATAACCTGTTAATTAAGCTTCCTGCAATCTGGTTTGGCACGTGTTTACCTTCTTCAACCTCTATTAAAAGACTATTTTTACCAAAATACATTCTTTCGCGTAAATGTTCTTTTAAGGCAAAAGCATATTTAGGAATGCCGTATTCGAAAAAACGGACATCTTCCCCTGTTAATTTAAGCGCTTTTATTTTCAAGGCCAGGTTCCGGCTCACATTGGTTAAGGATCCCAATAACTTTCTTCCTTCCCACCACCTGTCGTATGCCGTATTTGTTCTGAAAACCAGTAGCATCGATAGTACAAAGCCCAATAAGCTGTGCATCATGCCTATGTTGGTCACATAGCTGCTTTTAGAAAGTTGAAAAAAATTGAGTTCTGCAAACGCCACAAAACCCGAAAAAATAGCTACTGCAAGCATTAACGGCCATAGTTTTCTGAAGGTATCACTTTTGTGGATGTGAAAAATGAAGGTACTCCAATCTTTAGGGTTATAATTGATCATCTGCTTGCTTTTTATTTGATAAGCCTTTGTCTTTTTTTATTGTAATACGGCTTTACTTACTTTTAAAAGTGCTTGTCCGGCCAAATAAACATCTTCGAAAGTGTTGTAAAGTGGAACTGCACTCAAACGGATTACATCAGGTTCGCGCCAATCGCCAAGTACGTGGTTAGCCATTAAGCCATCAAAAATCTGTTTGCCATTGCGCTGAGCAATGATAGATAACTGCGCGCCTCTGTCTTTAGCTACTTTAGGTGTGATGATTTTATATTGCTCCACGCCCAAGTCCTTATTTACTTCATTTATAATAAATTCTAGATATGCAGTTAAAGTAATACTTTTATTTCTTAATGGTTCAATGAACCCAGCTTGTTCGAAAATCTGAAGCGAAGCATGGTATAAAGCCATTGGCATTACCTGTGTGCAGCTTACCTGCCAGCCATCTGCCCCGGCTTCTGGAATAAAGCCTTTTTCCATTTTAAAACGTTTACTTTCCTGGTAACCCCACCATCCTGCAAAGCGGTTCAATTCTGTATTGCTGAAATGTTTTTCGTGAACAAATATTCCGCTTATCCCCCCAGGGCCTGAATTTTGATATTTGTACGAGCACCAGCAGGCAAAATCAACATCCCAATCGTGAAGCTTTACAGGGACGTTACCTGCGGCATGGGCCAGGTCCCAGCCTACAATTGCACCGATTTCATGCCCGGCCTTTGTAATGGTTTCCATATCGTACCATTGTCCGGTGTAATAATTTATTCCGCCAAATAACACCAAAGCGATTTCATTCGCATTTTCTTTGATTTTAGCTAAGATGTCTTCAGTATGGAGTATTTCTTCGCCCTCGTTGGGGAAAACCTCTATAATCGCTTCTTTTGGGTCGAAACCATGAAATCTTACCTGGCTTTCTATTGCGTATTGATCAGATGGGAATGCACCGCCTTCCATAATGATTTTAAAGCGTTTGTCTTTAGGCTGATAGAAGCTAACCATTAACAAATGAAGGTTCACCGTTAAGGTATTCATCGGGCATACTTCCGATGGTAAGGCGCCAACAATCGGGGCCATTAACTTTTTGAGTGCCTTGTGGTAGAACATCCAGGGTTCGTTTCCATCGAACCAGCCCTCTACTGCATAGTTGGCCCAGTTGTTAAGCTGACCTTTTAAAACCTCGCTGGCAACTTTAGGTTGAAGCCCTAATGAATTGCCGCACAGGTAAATAAAATCTTTTCCGTTGTGGTTTGGAAATAAGAACTGAGACCTGAAATCACGAAGCTGATCAGTTTCGTCTTGTGTTTGTGCAAATAATAAGTTGTTTTCAAAATTCATTGCCTCAATAATACAAAAAAAGCAGATATTGTTTCCAAACCTGCTTTCAATTTGTGCAATGAAATTAAAATTTTATCGTATCATGTTTACCTAAATTGGGTGTATCACCGGTTACTACAGCTTTTAACATACTGAATAGTACGACTATTTTAGATGCTGAAGCATCCCAGTATTCAGCCTCTTCTGGGATAACTTTAATCAGGATTAATCTTGGGTCTTCTATTCCATCCGGGAACCATGCCTTGATAAACGGAGAAAAATAAGCTTCTTTGCGTACTTTATCATCTACCAGTTCGGCCTTACCTTTTACGGTAAGATAGGTATTGTTAGATGGATCGCTATAGGCTAACAGGACATTGTTTTCTTTAGAAATTTCTTTTGATTTAGGTGAGTATTCATTGGTGTAAAACCATAAACTCCCGTCATCTTCAATTTTTGCGGTACCCATCGGTCTGCTTCCGAATTCGTCTCCTGAGGAAAATGTGGTGAACATACAGGTACGTACGCTTTCTGCCATTTCCTTAAGGATGGCTATGTTTTTCTCGTTTTTCATCTTTTCAGTTGTTTATAATGAAAAACAGGAAGTACGCTAAAAGGTTTACGTTAATTAAACCTTATTTGGTTTACTTACGTATTTGTTGCCTTTTACAAAGAACCGCCACGGTAATAAAGCATGCTCTTTTGCGTAGGCAATGCCTACACGTGGTGTAGCAGCAATATCTTCATCTTGATAGCGGATAGCATGGTCCTCGATCCAGATTTCATCTCCAGTCAGATTTTTGGCGTTAAAAGTTTTGTCTATTCCCAGTGCTTTTGCAGCAGAACCTGGGCCAGCCGAAATAGCGCCCTTTGTATGTGGCATATTTCTTCTTTGCTCCATAATGTCGATCCCAACCAAAGGTTCTATACCCCTGATTAAAACAGCATGTGGATCGTTTTCTTTAGAACTTACAATATTGAAGAGGTTGTGCATGCCGTAGCAAAGGTATACATAAGCAATGCCTCCATTGCCGTACATGGTTTCTGTTCGGTTGGTTCTGCGGCCGCCGTAAGCATGCGAAGCTTTGTCTTTTATGCCAAAATAAGCTTCGGTTTCGACGATGATGCCTGCGGTAATTTTGTTATCAATTTTGGTGTAGAGTATTTTACCTAACAGATCTTTAGCTAGGCTTACCACGTCTTCATTTCGGTAATATTCTTCTCTTAGTTTCAAGATTTTATTTTAACTATCTATTTAATAGAATTGATATAACTTGCTCTAAATAAGTTTTATCTGTTTCATCAAATTTGTTTAACACTTCGCTGTCTACATCCAAAACGCCTATCACTTCACCATTAACAATCAGCGGTAAAACAATTTCCGATTTAGAAGCAGATGCACAGGCAATGTGACCTGGGAATTCTTCCACATCTGGAACGATAATGGTTTCTGCTTGTTGCCAGGATGCGCCACACACGCCTTTTCCTTTTTTTATCCGCGTACAGGCTACCGGACCTTGAAATGGGCCTAATACCAACTCGTCTTGTTTTACCAGGTAGAAACCTACCCAGAACCAATTAAACTGTTCTTTAAGTGCTGCTGCAACATTTGCAAGGTTTGCAATAAAATCTGTTTCTCCATAAAGTAAAGCGTCTATCTGGGGAATAATCGATTGATATTGCTCTTCCTTTGATGTATTTCTGGTGATAGTTAAGTCTTCTGCCATTTTTTATTTTCTATAATCAAAGTTAATTATGATTTGTGAGATGTAGGCTAATTGTGGATTTAATGACGAAAATTTGAATGATAACCTATTCTTAAAATCATTAGTTTTGGCATCATTAATCGTGAGTTTATGATTGTAGCCTTAACCATTACCAAATTCCGTGGCCTTACCATTCCTTTTGCATTTGTAGGGATGGCTGTTTTACGATTACCATTATGGTTAAATAAGCGCTGCAGATTCTGGAAGTTAATGGGGAGCGGAAAAGATGCCCGGGTAGATTTAGCCCCTGACTATAAGCATTGGGCTGTGCTCACTACCTGGGATAACCGGAACGATTGTGATAATTTTTATCGCCATTCTTTCGTGCTGAAATGGTTTGGTTTCTTTGGAATAGAAAGTTTTACCATCTTATTAAAGCCTTTATCTAGCCATGGCTTATGGTCAGCAGTAGAGCCATTTAAGCCCAATAAAATGAGTAATGTCCACACGGGTAAGATTGCTGTAATTACAAGGGCAGCAATTAAATTTAACAAGTTGAAAGAGTTTAGACGGAATATTAAAAGAGCAGCTGATGCCATGCGTACAGCCCCAGGCTTTGTCTTGTCGGCAGGTATTGGCGAAAATCCATTTTTTGATCAGGCCACCTTTTCGATCTGGGCTGATGCGGACAGTATGAAAAACTATGCTTATAAATCTTTTGATCATTCGGATGTGATTAAGCTTACCAGGGAGCGCGAATGGTACAAGGAAGAGTTGTTTGCCCGTTTCTCGATTATAGATAGCTGGGGTACGCTTAATGGTGTATCTGTTGAATTGTAAATAAAAATATAAAATAAATGAGAGTAGTAGCAGAACTTCCGCATCCGGAATGTAAGATCACCATTTTTTCGATGAACCAAAAGTTTATCGTAAAGTTTGAGCAGGGTACCTTTGAGCAAAGTTATAAACTCGCAGAACTTGATCTGAGTGGAGGCGGTGTTAACGATGTGTTTGAAATTATTGATGAAGAATTTATCCAAACTGTAGTTGCGCGATTTAAGCTAATGCGTTCTGATTTTACAACGGCCTATAACAGGCATCAATACTAGTTGTTTTTTGGTTTAACTAATTGATTTTTAGTGAGTTATTTGTTTGTTTAAAATAATATTTTGAATATTTGATTGTTTTTGGAAAGAAAAGCACCTCCAGTGAATAGTGTTTGTTTAAATAAATATATATAACTAATTGGTATATTGATTTTTATATATAATCACAAAATATAATTTTATATGCTTATTTTGCCAAATAAATGGGAGGTTTGGACTTTCTTCATCCTATAATGAACAAATATCTATTGTTTTGTAACCTTGAAATAAATTCATGTTGACAAACCTCTTCCAGGTTACTTAACTTAGAATAGATTTCCCGGCTGCGCTCGAAATGACGGATCGTGGGGATTGATCCCTTCGTAAATGAATCTTTAATAAAAAATGCGCATCAATGAAAATATGAATTCATCTGTGCGCACCTATGGTTAAGGGTGGAAAGATCCTGAAACAAGTTCAGCATGACGCGCCGCAGAATGTTCCGTATGCTTGGCGTTTCTGTGGCTAAAACTTATTAAGAGATTATGGTATCGTGCACTACTACTCTATACCAGTTTTTAGAGAATTTTTCTACAGCATCTAAATGCACTTTATCTTCCTGGTAAGCATTATGGTCTGCAATGCTGGCAAAGGTAATGGTTAGCGAATAAGTAAAAGAGTTATCGGTAACAGGGCGTACAGGTGTACCTGCTGCTAAACCGTAACTTAACGTTTTAATATATTTTATAGGTTTTAAACTTTCAAAGAAGTTAGCGAAATCTGCGATCTCGGTTTTGGTTAGCTGAGGTTTTAACCAGAACATTACGAAGTGTTGGATCTGTCCTTTATCTGCGGTTTGGGTTTCTATCATGGTTCTTTTTTTTGTTAAATATATCGATCATTTTATATTAAGCACAAAAAATACAATGGAATTTTATATGGTATATACAATTTTTCTTGAATGTATTTAATGATTAGAAGGATGCTGAAATAAATTTACTCCGTAGCTTTCCGCTGCGCTACAGGTCAGCATGACGACCCGGGACAGGTAAAACAAAAAAAAAAGTCCCGATGTAAATCGAGACTTTGTATATCTTTAAAAACCTTTCTTAGTTTTTAGGCTGCACACGGCCAGATTTTCTGTCTTCACCTCTACCGATTAAATAACCGCCACCAGCTCCAACCAATCCACCGATGATAGCACCTCTACCTTTTTTCTTATCAATTAAAGCACCACCAACTGCTCCTGCTGCACCACCAATAACTGCGCCTTTAGCTGCATCGCTCCAACCTTTTTTCTTAGCTGTTGGTTGTGTGCCACCGTAAGCACTGCTAGAACCACCACCTGAGCTTGCATAAGATCTAGATGAGCTTGCTCTTCTAGCTGCAGCTAATTCTGCCTGGTGTTTAGCTTCTTTTTCCTGTTCTGCTTTGGCCACTTCGGCTTTTTTAAAGCTATCTAATCTTAAACTATCTTTAACTGCTTTAATGGCCAATTGTTTTTCGGCCTGTTGTTGTTTTAATGCTGCTTCTTCTTTTGCCTTATTATTACAAGCAAATAAAACTGAAGTACTTAATGCGATTACTACAAATATCTTTTTCATAACTCTTAATTTTTTAATATGACGCTTGTTTAGCTACCTAACCTCGCTAAACAGGTTTCAATATGTTGTGTGATTTAGTTAATTACCAATACTAAAGAAAAAATGATGCCAAAATGTTTTGAAAAGAAAAATTATTCCAATAAATCTATATACCAGAAGCCGGAAAGTGCTGTGGATGAACAAGGTGAATCGTCATCTGTTGTGGTTTTACTTGGAGCATTATAAGTTCTGAATACCTTCTCTCCGATGGTGAAAGTGATTGTATTCTTGAAAATTGGTCCTTCAAATGCAAAAGTATGGAACTCTCCATTTTCTCCGCAAGGATCAATATCAGGAGGAAGTTGCCTGAATAAATCAAGGCTGATTACTTTTCCACAAAAATTTTCGAGATTTTGCTGTGTGCAAACAATGATGGTTTTATAGTTCAGGTTTAGGAATTCTTCAATTAAATGTTTTGTATCTTTTTTCCAAAGTGGGAAAATAGCCTTAAGCCCAATTTCTGCTAATTTGTTTTCGCGATAAGTACGTAAGTCTTCTAAAAAGATATCACCAAAAATAGAATGCGTAATACCCTCTTCTTTAAATTTTGAAAGATGATGCTTCATGGTACTGTCGTAGGTTTCCATATCAGGCATTTCGCTCAAACGGATCTGATACAGTGGAATACCAATACTATCAGCTTGTTTAATTAATAAAGCTTCTCTAACGCCATGCATCGAAACACGGTTGTATTTTTCGGTCACTGTAGTAATCAGGTAACGGATTTCGATAGTAGGATCTTGTAGGGCATAGTGTAAGGCCAGTGTACTGTCTTTACCACCACTCCAATTAAAAATGCAAAGCTTTTTATCTGGCATTGGCTAAGATTTCTTTTAATTCTGTAATGCCTTCTACCGCATTTTTCTCAATGCTGATTACATTTTTATAACGTTTTACATCGGGTGTTTTTGGATCGATAATGTATTTGTCGACAAAGGAAGGCACAAAATCGATTAAGCCTGCTGCAGGATAAACGGCCAATGAAGTTCCGATAAGGACAAACAAATCGGCCTGTTTGCAAAGTTTAGCAGCTACCTCGATCATGGGTACAGCTTCGCCAAACCAAACTACATGTGGACGAAGTTGAGAACCTAATTCGCAAAGCTCGCCCATTTTGATTTCTGAACCAATGATGGGATAAGTTAAATCTGCTTTTCTATCTGATTGAGACTTGGTAATTACACCGTGAAGATGGGTAACTTTGGTAGAACCTGCCCTTTCATGTAAATCATCAATGTTTTGGGTAATAATCTCAACCTCGAAGTCTTTTTCCAAGTCAGCCAGTATCTGGTGAGCCAGATTGGGTTTTGCAGCTAAAACCTGTCTTCTTCTTTCATTATAAAATTCTTGCACCAATTCAGGATTTCGCTCCCAGGCTTCTGGGGTGGCTACATCATAGACATTATATCCTTCCCATAATCCATCAGAATCCCTAAATGTTTTTAAGCCACTTTCGGCACTGATCCCTGCTCCTGTTAAAACAACTAATTTCATATATATGATTACACAGATTTAAATGATTTCAGAGATTGACTGTGGTTGATGAATTTTTTGGCTATGTTTTCGTCTGCCATAAATATCTCCGGGTGGAACATACAGGCTAAAGCTTCTATGCCTTCAACCAGTGTACCTACGCTCGGTTGGGTAAACATATCAAAATCGGCAATATAAACCTGATTGTTTTTTACAGCTTCAAGATTGTTCCAGCCTGGTTTTGAAGTTAACAGCTCCATTTCTTCCATGCTTCTTTTCATATCAAAACCACATGGTGCAATGACCAAAACCTCTGGGTTATATTTCAGGATTTTATCCCACTGGGTCACAATAGAGTCGCCGGCAGGATTAGACAACATATCAACGCCACCGGCTGCTGCAATCTGAAAAGGAATCCAGTGTCCGCAGTTGTAGATCGGTTCGATCCACTCCATTAACATAATCCTTTTTAGTGGTGCACGGTTTGCCCTAAGCTGGTCTAAAATATGATCTGTTTTCTTTTGCAGGCCTGCAAGATAATTTAAAGCCACTTCTTCCTTTCCTAAAGCCCTGGCAATGGTAATGGCACATTCGAAAACATCCTGTAAGTTATTTGGCGATAAAGGCACCAGTGTTGGCTTTTTGCTAAGCTTCATTACGGCTGTTTCGGTACAAACGGTGTCGATATTGCAAACTTCGCATATATCCTGCGTGAAAACCACATCAGGTGCGATACTTTCCAGCAGTGCATCATCTACCCAATACAAACTTTTGCCCTGTGCTTTGGATGCCGAAAAGATCCGGTCTATTTCGATACTCGAATAGTTTTTGCCTTCTAGTATGCAACGTACAACTTTGGGCTGGTCTGTGGCCTCTTTAGGGCATTCGAATGTTACACCATGCAAGTATTCCTGCAGGCCCATATCGTAAATCATTTTTGTAGCGGCAGGTAAAAAGGAAACAACTTTCATATCTATATTTTATGCGTCATCCTGTCCCGATTTTACATCGGGATCAGGATCTATTCTTAACGTCAGATATCCTTAAAGTCATATCATCTTAGTAGATACTGATCCCGAACATTCGGGACAGCCTGACGTAAGCCCTAAGTTAAAAAAAATCCTCTTTTGAATCGAATCAAAAGAGGATTTCTATGTTGTTTTCACTTGATTGGTATTATACCAAACAATGGATATTGCTACAACTCTTGTGTTTGCAGTTTTAATACCGGGTATTTTGCTTTTAAAATTTCGAAAGCTCCAAAAAGCAAAGCACCATAAATCATTGTTCCTTCTAAAAATCTGATTTCGAACGGAATAGCCTTAATTAAACAATCTATAAAACCATTTAAGTTTTGTGTATACAGTGGGTTCTTATACCATGAACCGATATCACTTACTATCCAATGAATAAATACAATTACGATTGTAGATAGGAATAAGCTGGCAATATTTACCTTTTTTAATAAGAAACGACCGGCTAAAACCATTAATGCAATTGCAAGGTATGTCCAAAGTTCCTGAACTAAAAACATATCTACATACTGTTTATAGATGGTTGTGTAAAGTACTAAATCACTTAAAAATAAACTTAATAGCGGAAAAGCAAATGCTTTAAGATGATCTTTAAAATAAGCGCCTCCAAATAAAGCTACCGCTCCTATTGATGAAAAATTGGCAAACTTTAATTCATCTGAGTTAAATGTTACCAGCAAACGTAAAGCCGTTATTGCCAATATCATTAACAACAAAATTAAAGTACGTGGATTAAATTTTAAATGAGACATGCTATTTCTGGTTAATATTTAAGCAAAGTTAAATTTTTATTAGCGGATATTAAAACTTACGCCTGTATTAAAGTTGAAGCCAGGTGTATTGTAGCCAATAATTTCAGTGTATTTTTTGTTCAGGATATTTTTGGCATCAAAAAATAATTTCACACGTTTTTTAGCCAAAGCATATTCTACGTATGCATTTAACAAGTAGTATGATGGCATCTCTTCATTTAAATAAGATATAAAATTGGTATCGAAACGTTTGCCAAAATAACGGAAGTTGACACTTGTATATAAATTGCCAGTTGCCTGCGCACCTGCATTAATGCCGAAGGTGTGTTTTGGTCTGCGGATTAAAAAATTGGTTGTTCCTGTATTTCCTTCTACAAAAGCATAGTAACCATTGATATTGAAAACACTAAATTTTGCAGCTGGCTCAACCTCAAAACCCTTATATTTTTGGTTACCCTGATTAATGTAACCTGTGGTATAAACAATGGCGTCAGTTAAATCGCGTTTGAAACCTGTAACACGTAAAGTAAAGGCTTCATCAGCAATGTTTAAGTTTACACCGGCTTCATAATTTTGAGATTTTTCAGGTTTCAAATCCAGATTGGCGCCGTACTGACCGAACAACATATTCAATGTAGGAACTTTGAAAGCTGTAGATACTGTTCCAAATAATTTTACTTCTTTAATGATGTTAATGCTTGGGGTAATCGAATAAGTATAGTTCTCGCCATATTGATCGTGTTTGTTGTAACGTCCGCCTACTTCGAGGTTAAAAATGCTTAAATCATGTAAAAACAATGATCCGTAAGCGGCGAAGATATTGGTTGTTGGGTTTTTGGTGTCGGTAATCAACTTCATTTTTCTATCGTCGATACCTACCAATAAATCTAATTTATTTCCAAGTTTCTGGTTGTAGAATAGATCAACCACATTAAGCTTTCCGAAGTTTAAAAAATTACTTGGAAAACCTGCATAACTAGACTTTACGTCGTTCGAGTTGCTTTGGTGGCTATAATTTAGCGTTATTTTACCGGTATTGAATTTATATTCAGCGTTAAAGCCTGCACTAAACTGTTTTAAAATAGAATTATTGTTAGGTAAACCATCGGTAAATCCATCTTGATCTATTTTATAATCGCCATAGAAATAACGTAAAAACGGATTAACTGAGAAATTTTTGTCGAGTTTGATCCCGAAATTTGCGTTTAAACCATCAGTTTTAAAACCATCTTTATCAAATATAGCTGCACTTCCTTGTGGTACAGCGGCTTCAGAAATTCCGTCGGTTTTCAAATGGGTATAATTGATGTTGTATGAAAAACCTTCCACGCCACCATTTAAGCCGATCGTTCCTTTGTAAGTTTCGAAGCTTCCGGCACTGGCTACACCGTAAATGGTATTTCCTTTAGGTCCACCCTTTTTAGTGATGATATTGATTACTCCTGCAACGGCATCAGATCCGTAAATGGTAGACTGCCCACCTTTTAGGATTTCGATATGATCAATCTGATCGATTGAAAACAGACGTAAATCGAATGTTCCGCTAATACTTGCGGGATCGTTCTGTACGATACCATCAATAAGAACCAGGGTGTAGCCACCAAGTGCGCCCCTTGTAAATATACTTTTGTCCTTGCCCTGATTACTATATCCCCCACTGATAACGATACCAGCTTGCTCGTTCAATAAATCAGGCAATGACTTACCGTTGCTGCGTTCTAATACTTCGCGGCTGATAATGGTTACCACTTTACCTGTTTGTGATTGTTTTTGATCGTTTTTTGTTGCAGAAATTACAACATCTTTAAGCTGCAAACTGTCTTGAGTTTGAGCATTAGCCACTTGGCTAATCATTAACTGTGCTAGCCCCAGACTGGCTACAGTTAGCATTCTTTTTTTGTTCATTTGATTGTGGTTTTGCCCACAGCCAACAGATAGAAAAGGAAATGAAAATACGAAAAACGTTAAGTATCTCAATCCTAGCTTCAATCCCCGAAAGCTATGAAATTAAATGCTAAAGGCAGGTCTTCTGACTTACTCCCGTTTTTCTGTCTTCCCGTACCGGATAAGCGGAACAGTGACTTATGGATTGAAAAACGTTATAGAGCTTACAGCTGCGGGACAGTTACAGATTTACACTGTATTCCCTTTTAATCCCAATTTTACATCAGGAACCAAAAGCAGCGCAAATGTAGTAAAAAGAGCGGAGAGAAAGGAGACCGATTAGAAACAGTTTAGCATCTTAATGGCATATGGTTAAAACGGAGTTGGTTCGGGGTTGGTTCGGACTTAAGACAGGGTTGTGACAATAATACCCGAACAAAATGCGAGGTAAATGTGTAGCTAATACTTCCTGATACCTAATCAATTTTACAACAGGTTTAGCTTTAAGGCTAGCGAAACCATAAAAAAAGGCCTGCACCACTGGCAGACCTTTAACTTCGAGAGGTAATTACTGAATGATATTTTAATGAAATATGGCTAAATCAGGGAAATAGATTTTACTAAAATCAGTTGTTACTCCATCACCACCGTATTTGATTTTTTTAACCAAAGCACCAGTTGATGCATTATAGATGAGTAGATAATTTACAGTAGAAGCTGCACCATAACCCTGGATTCCGTTAACTACGATATAATCTTTATTCCGATCGTAACGGATAGCACCGTATACCATAAAAGGATCTTCGGTAATATTGATAAATGGTTGCGATAAGGATGTTTTATCACCATCAATATATTTATAAATTGATTTTCCAGCGTGATAAAAAACTGCATTTTCTTTGGTTGACGCGGTAATACGCGTTGGCGCATCAAGACCGAAAGATCCTAAAGCTATTGTTAAGGCAATACCTGCAGTATCTAAATTATTGTCGATTGCGATTAAACGGCTACCTGTTGAAGCCCAAACTTTGCCATTTGGTGTTTGTGCGAATCCACGGTTAATGTTCGAGAAACTTTTAACCAATGAGTAATTGCTCGACGAGATGATTTTTGCTCCATTACTCTGCAACAAATAAACGTTATCTCCTTTTTTCAACATATCGCCTGTATTTACAGCACCAACAGTTGTTAGTTTATTTTGAACGGTAAGTGTATTTAAGTCTATCTGATATACGCCGTCATTTGCACTCACCAAGCCTCTGCTCCCATCAACCTGGATAATACTTCTCCAGTTGCTGGCTTCTTGTATATATCTGGCCTCTTCTTTTAAAGTTTGCTCGTTTATTTTTACAATGGGCCCGTTTATTTTGCTCATCAAATAAATGCTACCGTTAATTATCGACGCAAATTGTAAGGTGCTGGTTTTGGGTGTATTCGATAATATTTTCCCTGGGTTTTCCTTTTCGTATGCCCTGATCGAAAGGGTATCATCGCCATAACGGTAAAAGCTTACTGCACCTGCGCTCTGTCCGTAAGATCCCTCGCCGATTACGAAGAAACCATTTTCATATTTCCCTGCTACCGGATTGGTCTGTATATCTTCTACATTGTCTTTTTTACAAGAATAAAGACCTGTTATTAAAAGAGCTGCAGTTACAAATAATGGCTTAAAGTTGAATTGTTTCATAGGGTATTATTTATTTTTTAAAAGTTTAAGATCTACCGCTCCACCGAATTCTGTAGAAATCTCACCGATGTAGCGCGAACGGTTGTTATCATTATCTGGACTAAAGGGATTACCGTTACTGTTTTGGCCTGTGTAAACCTTTACAAAGTCGATGCTGCTTAAGGTTACTTTTTTACCTGTGGCATCAACAGCCCAATCGATATCGAAGGTGTTGTATCCTCTGCCAAATTGTTCCTGTAGGCTTGCATATTCGCTCGATCCATTGTCGGCGTAACCAAAGTCCAACGGTTTATTGGTAATGATTTCTCCTGGGGTGAGTGTATTTTTGACCAAGGTTCCGGTAAAGGAAATTTCATTTGTAGTAGCCCATGAAGGGAAATAATCTTGCGTGTGAAATTGATTTTTTAGTACAAGGCCCTCTTCTCCCTGATTGTCCGTCCAGCGGATATCATCAGTTAATTTCGATGGTTTGTAATAGGTGATTTTGTAATTCTTGATGGTAGCCTGATCGTTATATTCACTTCCGGCAAGTTCATACCAAACATCATCTGGCAAACCGTTTTTATTCAGATCTTGCATTACACATACAATGCCTGGCTCTGAAAATTCCATGCCAACACCGATAAGCGGATTGCCGTAAATACCAAGGTCTGCTCCAGTTGCATTGGTTATACTGTGATCGAAGCCGAATATAATATAACCGCCAAAACCTCCCAGTGAAACCAGGCCATTACCTGCGTTGCCAATTAGGATATCAGTTTTAACAAGGTCGTTGGTAAATTGCCCTGGAGCTTGCTTAAATTCATATATTTTATTGAGGTATGGCGATTGGTTAACCGTAGGTTTATCTCCTTCCCCATCTTTATCAACTGCATTTTCCTTCTTACAGGAAAGAAGTACAGCAGATAAAAGTGCTAAGCTTACTATTGATTTTATTTTCATCAGCTTATTTATTAATGCCCAGATCTACTGCGCCTTTAACTTCGGTTGAAACTTCTCCAAGGAGTGTATTTCCTTTTTCTCTTTGCCCGGTATAAACTTTTACGAAATCGATGGTTTGCAATACGATTTTCTTCCCGGTTTGATCAACGGCCCAATCAAGATCTAAACTGTTGTATCTTTTAGTGGCATAATCATCTGCTATCGACCAACTATCGGTATAACCCCATGCAAATGCACTGTTAATGAAAATGCTGCCGTTTTTGCCCCAGGTGGATGGAAGCAAGGTGCCTTTTAATGTTAATTTTTCCTGGTTAGGGGCAAATTCAGGGTAGAAATTGTGTTTGTGAAAATTGTTTACATCGTAGGTTCCGCTGCCGCCTTGATTGTCTGTCCAGCTTACATTGGCAAAACCTTTCGGGTTGATGTAGGTAATTTCGTAGTTTTTAACCGTAAGTGGGTTGTTGTATTCGCTGCCGGCGAGCTCATACCATTCATCATCTGGTTTACCGTTTCCATTCGCATCCTGACTCACCATTACGATCCCTGGTTCAGCAAAAGGAGTTGTACCACCGATCGGATTACCATAAATGGCGAGATCGGCACCTGTATTGTTTACTACCGAGTGATCGAATCCAAAAATCACATACCCCCCAAAACCGCCAAGGGTAACCATACTGGTTTTACTTACATCGCCAATAATTTTTTGTGCACCTGCTAGGCTTCCTAAACCTTCGTTGATAAACTGGCCAGGTGCAGGTAAATATTCAAAAACAGTAGTGATAAATTTTGTACTGTTTGGGGTGATTTCTACCACAGGAACCGGAACTCTTACCGTGTATTTATGCGAAAATGATCCTGCGCTGTTACTTGCAGTATATTCAATTACATAAGTGCCAGCTTTTAATGGAGTAAAGTCGTAGTTATAGGTACTGCTTACTACTGTGCCATCAAGTTTCCATTGGTGAGTAAAGCCTTTTCCATTATTTGTTCCAGCTGCAAAGGCAGTTTTGGTATTCACTTGTCCGGTCATCGTTTCTCCTTTAATAAAGAGGTTAACATCAGGAACGGCTTCATTATTTTTTTTACAGCTATATGCCAGTGTAGCAACACCAAGCATTAATATGAGGTAACTTGTTTTCATTTATGTGTTTTGTAATCGTGTTTATTCTATGTGTAATTGTTAATGTGCTTTTTATTCGTATTTATAATTGTAATTGAATACAGCATGTTGTGGCAATGCGCCAGTCTCAAAACTGAATTTTACTTTTCCATCTGTTCCAATACAGTATGCTGATCCTGTGGTGCTGCCATAACTGTTAGCATCTGCAACGATCACTTCTTTATTGAATGGATTTATAGTTAATCCGTACGGTATATTTATGTTCTGACCACTTGTAATTAAATTTGCACCAATGGCACCAGTTACGGTATTAAACGATTTAATTTCAGGGTTGGAGTAAATATCTTTAGCTACATAAGCAGTTGAACCATTAATGGCAATTATGCCCAGATCATAACTGTACGAACCTGTTTTGGTATCGCTGACACTATTAATTCTATCGACTGAGGGGTCGTTATTGATGATATAATCGTTCCAGCACACCACAAATAAATCACCGTTATCTGCAGTTTGTATTCTTACCGGGTTATTGTTTACGGTAATGTCTTTAGTTTTAGTAAAGGTTGCGAGATCAATTACCGATACTTTGTTTTTAGCTCCATTTTGATAAAAAGGATGTGATGAATTGCACACATATAGCTTTCCATTAGCTATTGCCAATTGTTCAAGTCCCTCTGAAAGCATTATTTCACCATCAATTGCCATTGTTGCGGTATCGATACGGCTCACTTTACCATCATAACGCGATACATAAGCTTTGTTTTTATAAAAGGCAACAAACCTTGGTATATAACCATCAGTCGCTGAATTGAATGAAATCCTTTTTAGCGATTTGCAGGTTTTGATATCGATAATATCCAGAAAAGATTGTTTGGTGCCTTGTATGCCTGCTACAACACAGTACATCTTACTGCCATATTGCTGTAAATCGTTTGCGGTTTCGCCGAGCGATGTGCCATTTACCTGTTTGTAATAATCGGCTACTGTTGCTTTTGTCGCAATATCATAGTAAGAAATGGCACTGTTGCCGTTACCCATTAACCCTTCGCAGAGTATATAAATGCCTTTGGTATCTGTAATGATCTGTTTTTTTTCCACTATCTCTGTTCTATCCTTTTTACAGGCTGAAATAGAAACGGCCGTTGCGGCGAGGATAATTAAAATGTGTTTTTTGTAAAATTTGCTCATGGTTTATATTTAATTTGTAAATGCAATGTGTGCGGGGATATCGCCGGTAGTAACCGACCATTTTAATCGCCCTTCGGGGCTATAACAGTGTAATTTGCCTGGGCTAACATAATCTTTGGCATCGGTTACGTAAACGTCCTTACTAATGGGGTTAACCGCAATTCCGTAAGGAATTTTAATGTCTTTTTCAGTGCCATCACTGATGAATTTGCGATCCATCACGGTTTCATCTTTCGTATTGATCATGTTGTAAGTAATCCTGTTCTTGCCTTCGATGTAATTCCATTCGGTGCTGTAGATGTAGGCGTAATCATCATCTATCACGAGGTTGCTGGCCGCAATATTGAATACCTTTTTAATCTGGTCGGTTTGGGTATCGATTACAAAAAGTTTAGAGGCAACGGTATAATAATCCCCTCTTGAAGTGACATACAGATCGCCATAACGGTCGGCCTTTATACGGCTGAGATTAATAGCAACTTCAATCCTTTTAATTTCAGTAAAACTGGGAAGATCGATTACCGAAACAGTGTGTTCGTAATCTGGTGGACTATATCCTCCAGAATTGGCCACATAAAGTTTGGTGCCCATAATGGCCATTTCTTCTGGTTGCCTGCCCACTTCAATAGTACGATTTACCCTTAGTGCTGTGGTATCAATTTCAGCCACTATCCCATTGGGGGCCTTCGGATCGCCAACTTTACCTAAATAGGCACTTACATAGGCTTTTCCATTACTGAACGTGATGTAACGGCAGTTGGTGATGTTAATCTGGCCGATTTTTTTACCGGTTTTAATGTTCAGTACCTCAACCTTGTTCGATATGTTAACCACCACATAAAGTTTGCTGCCATATCGGCCAATATCATTCCCCACATCGCCCAAACCTTTGGTTACTTCCGGATTAACCTGATTGTACAGGTTACGGGTGTAAATACCGTTTACGAGGTCCATATAATCAAGCGAAGCTTTATTCATGTTCATATTGCCTTCATTCACCAGATAAAAACCTTTAATGACTGATGTTGGCTCTGGCTCTACCTTCGTAATTTCGGAGGGTAAAGGCTGCGGATCTTTTCTGCAGGCGCTGATAATCACCATAAGAAAGGCCAAAATATATATCGGAAACTTTAAATGCCTCATAATTTATAGGTTAAGGTTAATCTGTAGTTTCTGCCCGGCATTGGGAAGTTTGGAATAATATCATAGTATTGGTTAAGCAGGTTATTTACCTCGCCATTGATGTTTACACTTCCTTTTTTTAATTTAAACTCATAACCAATTGCTGCGTCGTGGGTGTACCATGGCTCCATGTAATTGTAAATGTTGTTTGCTTTTTGGTTGTAACGGAATCCGGTGTAAATAAAGCCGTAGTTGGCATGCCAATTATGGTAATCTAAGCGGGCTAAAAAAGAACCGCTGTTTTCAGGGATGTAAGGAATTTGATCTTTATAAGTCTCTTCGAGTTTTGAAGTCACATCCACAGCTTGCTGGTAAGTATAATTGATGCCTATGTTGAGCATGAAATCATTAAGTGGTTCGAATGCTGTTTTTGCATTAAGCTCTAAACCACGTATATCAACCAGACCAATGTTGTACATTATCCAACGGTATAGGTTGGCACCAGGTTGTGCTACAATTTTATCTTTTACGCGGTTGTAATAAACATCCGATTGGATATCGATAAACTTTATCTTCTGGTTTTTGAAGCTTTTGAAATAGGTTACACCAAAATCATACTGTTTAGTGTACTCGGGATTTAACAGGGTATTGCCGATGAAAGTATAGTATAGATCGTTAAAGGTGGGCATCCTGAATATATCCTTATAAAATGCACGGATTCTGATATCCCGATCCTTTAACACTTTCCATGAGAGCATAACGGTTGGACTAAAAACCTGCTTGTTACCCGATGAGGAATAAAGTTTTACCCGATCGACTACGGTTGTGCTGAGCAGGTTTGCGTGGATATTAAGCTTCTCAAAGGTTATAGATGAGCTTAAAACATTTAAAAAAGTATTTCGATTTGGATAAGGAAACCTGTAAATATTGGCATCCAAAGTCTGGAAGGTATAGTCAGATGCATAAGCGGCCTCCCAAACCGAATTGATTTTATATTTTGCAGCAATCGATAGGTAAGCCTCCTGCTCTTTAAACCGGTTATCTAAAAAACCTGCTGTAGTTACATAATCGGGATCGAGGTAACGTTGATATATATAAGCATATTTACCGTTTACCATAATGGTGAATTTGTTAGAAAAACTTTTCTCTGCGCTCCCCTGAACAAAGAAATCGCGATCCCATATTCTTTGCTTAAAATCGAACCTGTTGGCTACAATTGCACCTGGTAATCCCCTATCTGATAAAAATGAATAGGCCTGCGCGTGCCATTTCCCATTTCTAAACTTACCAAACAATGCAGCCTGTAGACGAAAGCGCTCTACATCCCCATTATTTCTTACTGCAGTGGTATCGAAAACACCATTGGTATACCTGAATTTATATCTACCATCGGCATGTATATATTCGGTATTGATACTCGCCTTTAGCTTTTCATTAATCTTATATTGATAAACGAGAGCAGGATTGATCAGACCGAAGGATCCGCTTTTTAAAGCCAGTTCTATTTTTTGATTTTGTTTTTTTTCGAAATCGGCATCTTTGGTTTTGAGATAAATGCTGCTTGCGGCCGAATAACCTCTCGCCGGAATCAATAATTCGGGCTTTTGGCCACTGTAGAGAGAAATTTCTTCGAGATTGTTCAATGAAAATTTACCTAGATCAACCTGACCATTCTGAGCGTTGCCAATCTGGATTCCATCCAGAAAAACTGCGCTGTGATTGGTACCCAAACTGCGTACATTCACCGTTTTCATCCCACCTATTCCGCCGTAATCTTTCAACTGCACACCTGAAAGATAGCGGATGGCATCGGCAATAGATAAGCTATTGATTCTTTTAAGGTCTTCGGCAGATAGGATTTGTACCGGAGTAGGCGATTTACTTTGCTCCGTTAAGCGGTATTCTCTAATCTGAACTTCTTTCAGTTGCGTTGCTTTTTTGGTGCTGTCAGTTTGTGCCCTGGCATTTAAAGGCAATAGAAATCCTGTCCATAAAATGGAAGAATATAGAAAAAACTGCATTGTGCCCGCATAGGCAGAATGTTTACTTGTCATTTTGATTGTGAGTTTAACCCACAGCCAACAGATGGAAAAGAAATGAAATACGAATACGTAAGTACATCACCCCTTAGCTTCAATCCCCGAAAGCTATGAAATATAATGCTAAGGCAGGTCTTCTGACTTACTCCCGGGTTTCCGGCCTTCCCATCCCGACGAGTCGGAACAGTGGCAGATTGATTGGAAATCCGTTAAGGAGCTTACAGCTGCGGGACAGTTACAGATTTACACTGTATTCCCTTTTAATTCCGGGTGTAAAGCCGGAAACCAAAAGCGCTGCAAAACTAGCAAAATTAAACAACATGTAAAATGGATGATGGAAAATGGTGATTTTAACAGAAAAGACTAAATTAGGAATCAAATTTTCACTTATGAAAAGAATATTAATTGTTGCTTTTTCATTAATAAGCCTATCTGTTATGGCGCAAAAAACCGATACTGTTTTTCTGAAGAAACTGATGGAAACCAGGCCAGAACTTTTTTCTGCGGTACTCAATCATCCTGATCAAAACCAGATCCAGATTCTTTATACACAGGTTAACCGAGATGCGAAGAATAAACCTACATTTAAAACCTTTAGTTACAATCTCGATCCGCATCATTATTTTTATCCTGCAAGTACGGTTAAACTTGCTGCAGTCATTTTTGCTTTAGAGAAAGTAAACCGGTTGAAAAATACAGGTTTAACAATTAAAAGTGCTATGATTACAGATAGTGCCTATAAAGGACAAACGAAGGTTTTGACAGATACAAGTGCTAAAAATGGGCTTCCATCAATAGAACATTACGTTAAAAAGATTTTGCTTACCAGTGATAATGATGCCTTTAACCGTTTATTCGAGTTTATTGGTCGTGCCGAAATTAATGAAAAACTGAAAGCGAACGGATTATACGATAGCCGTATTTTAAACCGTCTGGCCATTGGCGACGCAGGAGAATCTGCGAAACATACCAATCCCATCAAATTTTACAATGGTGAACAATTGGTGTATGATCAACCGGCGCAGTACGACCCAAAAGCGTATGAATTGAAATTAAGCAACCTGGTAATGGGTACCGGATACATGGATAGCACCGACAAGCTGGTAAACAAACCTTTCAGTTTAGCGGGGAAAAATGCCTTCGCCATTAATGATCAACAGAAACTCATGCAGAAATTGATTTTTCCTGAGGCTTTTCCGGCTAAAGAAAGATTTAACCTTAACAAAGCGGATTATAAACTCATTTATACTTATATGAGCAAGTACCCAACGGAAAGTGATTTTCCTAAATACGATCCGAAAGCGTTTTGGCCAACCTATGCCAAGATGTTGTATTATGGTAGAGAACAGGTAACGCCAGATCCAAATATCCGCATTTTCAATAAATATGGCGATAGTTACGGCTTCATTATCGATAACTCTTATTTTGTTGATTTTAAAAACGGAATTGAATATTTCTTAACCGCAGTTGTGCAGAGCAATGAGGATGGTATCTTCAACGACAATAAATACGAGTACGAAACGGTTTGTTTCCCTTTTATGAAAAATCTGGGCAGAACCATTTACGAATTGGAATTAAAAAGAACTAAAAAACAGAAGCCCGATTTAAGTAAGTTCAAAATGGATTATGCTTATTAAAAACCTTTCCCATCTTTTTAGGTTTATAGCGTATTAATTGTATAAAAAACTATACATTAATTAAAAAATAATATATTCGCATTTCAAATAAAAGAATACATCTCTAATGGCTAAATTATTAATAATTGACGATGAGCGCGCGATAAGGAGTACCCTACGCGAAATTCTGGAGTACGAAAATTACGATGTTGAAGATATCGATAACGGTATCGATGGCCTCGAAATGATCAAAAAAGGAAATTTCGACCTGGTACTTTGCGATATCAAGATGAATAAGATGGATGGTATGGAAGTGCTCGAGCAGGCACAGATCATTAAACCCGATTTGCCATTCATTATGATATCTGGTCATGGAACAGTTGAAACGGCCATTGAAGCCAGTAAAAAAGGAGCTTTCGATTTTATTTCGAAACCACCAGATTTAAACCGGTTATTAATTACGGTCCGTAATGGTTTAGACCGTGGAAATTTAGTTACTGAAACCAAGGTTTTAAAACGTAAAGCGAGTAAAACCCGTGAAATTTTAGGCGAATCGGAAAGCATTTCTAAAATTAAAGAAACCATAGAACGTGTGGCTCCTACCGAAGCACGTGTATTAATTACTGGTGCAAATGGTAGTGGTAAGGAGTTGGTAGCTAGGTGGTTACATGAAAAATCGAACCGCGCAGATAGCCCTTTAATCGAAGTGAATTGTGCGGCTATTCCATCAGAACTGATTGAGAGCGAGTTGTTTGGTCACGAGAAAGGTTCATTTACCTCTGCTGTTAAACAACGCATCGGTAAATTTGAACTGGCTAATGGCGGTACTTTATTTTTAGATGAGATTGGCGATATGAGCCTTTCTGCCCAGGCAAAGGTTTTACGTGCCCTACAAGAGCATAAAATTTCGCGTGTAGGTGGTGAAAAGGAAATTGAAGTAAATGTTCGTGTTTTAGCGGCAACCAATAAAGATTTATTGAAAGAAATCGAAGATGGTAACTTCCGTATGGATTTGTACCACCGGTTAAATGTAATCAATATCCATGTTCCACATTTAACGGAACGTACCGATGATATTCCTGTTATTGCCCAGAACTTTTTAGAGAATATCTGCAGCGATTATGGGATGCCGGTTAAGAAAATAAATGATGGCGGTATGGCTGCTTTACAAGCTTTGCCCTGGACAGGTAACGTGCGTGAGCTACATAATATGATTGAGCGTTTGATTATTTTGAGCGATAAGGTAATTACCGAAAATGATGTACGTGCCTTTGCTAATCCAGGCGGCGGTACAAACATTGGTGCTGCAACCAGTGCACAGATTGCAGGTGCAGGAGGATCAGCCTTAGCTTCTTCTTTCGATTCGTTCAATAATTTTCAGGATTATAAAGATCATGCAGAGCGCGAATTTATCAAATTCAAGCTGGAGAAAAACAATTGGAACGTATCAAAAACAGCGGATGAGATTGATATCCAGAGAAGTCATTTGTACAGTAAAATTGAGAAATTCGGCTTAAAAAGAGCTGAGTAACTGATTAAGTTTAAAAGTTTTGAGGTTGGAATGTTTTAAGGTTGTCCGAGAACATTCCAACTTTTTTATTTATACATATAGACAAATCGTCATCTCGACTGAAGTGCAACGGAATGGAGAGATCTATGAGTAATATCCAGACAAAAAATTCTCCTCCAAAGGAGTTCCTTTGGAACACTACGGTCGAAATGACGATCTTGGAGAATTTAGAGTTATCCCATGTAATCATTTTGCCTCATCAGCAATGCCCGGTATTTATTAAAAATTGCTGTTTTGGAAACGAACCCCAAATATTGGTTCTGAGCCGTTAATACAGGTAAAATCCACACATTATCTTGCTCCATTTTCTCCAATACGATTTTCAGATCATCATTTTCTGTAATGGCGTTCGGTGCAGGTTGTACCAAATAAGAGGCTTGCAAATTTTCCTTATCAGGGTGATTGATCATCTCATTAAATAGTTCTTCTATGTAAATGATGCCCTTGAAATCGCCCAGTTCGTCTGTTACAGCGCAAATGTTTTTATGCGAATGCATAATCTCGGTCATCTTAACCGAAATCAGATCGTTCATATATAATTGAGGATAAGTTTTCTCGATCAGATATTTCAGTTTCATCTGGTTTAAAACAGTTGTATCCTTATCCTCATGAGATAATAACTCACCCTTATCGGCAAGTGCTTTAGTATAAATAGAATGTTTTTGCGAGCTGCGGTTAATGGCGTAAGAAATTGCAGTGGTAATCATCAACGGAACCATTAAAATATATCCACCCGTAATTTCTGCAATTAGGAAAATACCGGTTAAGGGAGCATGCATAATCGATCCTAAAGCAGCTGCCATACCGGCCACAATAAAATTAGATACGTTTAACTGCGCCAAACCGGATAGATTTACCACATAGGCAAATATAAACCCGATTAGTCCGCCCATAATTAAACTGGGTGCAAACGTTCCACCATTACCACCTGCGCCCAAGGTAACCAAAGTAGCTATCGATTTCATAAAAATGGTTACCACTGTAAACAGTACTACTAAAGCCGGAATGGTATTGTAATCGGCGAAAATACTATTATTGATTACCGCCTGGTAATCTCCTTTTAGTAAGCCCTTTATTGTGATGTAACCTTCGCCGTAAAGTGTTGGGAATAGAAAAACCAAAACGCCAAGCATTAAACCACCAACAATAACTTTGGTATAAGGATGTTTTATTTTATAGAATAGTCCTTTTACGGCATAATTTGCTTTGGTAAAATAAATGGAGAATAAGCCGATAAAACAAGCCAGTATTACATAATAAAACAATGCGTTCACTTTCCATCCTTCTGTAACCAAAAAGAAAAGTTGCTGTGTGTAGAATAATCTTGCTACTACTGCAGCTGTTGCAGCCGATAACAAAAGCGGGATAAACGCAGGAATGGTAAACTCTGGCAATAAAATTTCAATAGCGAAAACAATCCCAGCCACAGGGCTATTAAATGCTCCTGCAATACCTGCTGCTGCGCCACAGGCCACCAACATGGTAATTTCGCGATAAGATAAACCGAGTAAACGACCAAGATTTGAGCCTATTGCCGATCCACTGGTAACGATTGGTGCTTCCAAACCTGTTGAACCACCAAAACCTACCGTAACGGCTGCGGTAATAATCTGTGAATAAATATTATGTGCTTCTACCTTGCTTGATTTTTTCGAAATGGCATAAAGTAAAGGGGTTAAGCCCGTTTCGAATTTCGTTTTACGGATAAAGTATTTGATGTACAAAACCGTTAAGAAAATACCGATCATCGGAAATATAAAGTACAGGTAGTATTTATATTTCCAGTGCCAGTCTGATTGAAGAAATTCTTCGATGTGGTGGGTCAAACTTTTTAAAACGGCAGCTGCGAGTCCCGCTAAAACCCCGACAATTACGGCAAGGATAATTAAGAAATTACGGTTTGATATTTTAGATTTTCGATATTGGTTAATCTTATCAAGGTAATTTACAAATCTGATGTACATTCTATTGTTTTTTAATAGAGGGCGAAGGCCAAAAGTAACAAAAACAACGAAACGAGCCAATTTAAAGGGCTGTTTTATGCATCAAATTTATCCAATAACTTAATTAAGGTTGCAAAATCTTTTGGATAAGGTGCATCGATCACAATATCTTTGTCATCTAAAGCTTTAAAAACCAAATGCCTGGCATGTAATGCAAAACGTTTCATAATGGGCTGCTCCTCTTCGCCTTTGGTTAATTTATAACCTCTCTTAATTGATGAAAGAAAAACTGGTTTCCCTTTATACATATCATCACCAACAATGGCTGCCCTTTGTGTTGCTAAGTGGATACGGATCTGGTGCATTCTACCTGTTATTGGCTTGCATTCAACCAGTGTATAATGTTTGTAGTACTTTAACGAATCGAAAATAGTTTCAGCTCTTTTCCCTTCTGCCCTATCAATGGTTACGTTTTTATTGCCATCGTTCAAGATTGGAAGATCAACTGTTAACTGATCGAAAATAACGTGCCCGTCCACTACGGCATGATAGGTTTTATTTACTTTCCTTCTTTCGAACTGCATAGAAGCGTGGCGGTAACCTTCAGGATTTTTTGCGATGATTAGCGCACCAGAAGTTTCTTTATCCAAGCGGTGACAAACCTGTGCATCATCGCTATACTGTTTGGCCAGGCGTAATACATTGGTTTCTCCAGATCCACCGCGTTCATCGAGCGAGGCTAAAAATGGAGGTTTATTGATAACAATAAAATCGTTGTCTTCGAAAAGAATAAGGTCTTTAAAATTTGGAAACTTCAAACTGTGCTGCAATTAATGAACCGCAAAAATACGATTTTATTTTTTTAAGGCGGGCGTCACCCTGAATTTATTTCAGGACCACATTCTGGAAAGATGCTGAAATGAATTCAGCATGACGAATTCTTTACGCGTATCGTCCTCCTGAACTTGTTTCAGGATCTAATTGAAAATTTTAAGTCCAAAAAAGCCGCTCCGATGTTGATCAGAGCGGCTTAATAACTTTAGCTTTTATAATTATTACTTAAGAAAGCTCAAACTTATAACCTACTCCTTTTACGGTTGATACATATGTTTCGCCTAATTTTTCCCTTAGTTTACGGATGTGAACATCAATGGTTCTGTTTGTTACTACTACTGAATCTTCCCAGATATTTTTAAGGATCGATTCGCGGGTATAAACTTTTCCCGGTTTTGATGCCAGTAAATATAAAAGCTCAAATTCTTTTTTCGCCAATACCACTTTGTTACCGCCTTGAAAAACCAAATAAGCTTCACGGTCGATTACTAAATCGCCAATTTCCAATTTGTTTTCAGAGACTTCTTCTGTTCCTGTATTTCGTCTTAAAATTGCATTAATGCGGCTAACTAAAGCACGCGGTTTAATTGGTTTTGCGATATAATCATCAGCGCCTACATTAAAACCTGCAATTTCAGAATACTCTTCACTTCTGGCGGTTAAGAAAACCATAAATGTATTCTTGAATTCAGGTATTGCACGCATTAAACGGCAAGCCTCAATCCCATCCATTTTAGGCATCATAATGTCCAGGATGATTAAATCTGGATGTACCTTTTTCGCAACAGTAATTCCTTCTTGGCCATTGGTAGCTGTGAAAACCTGATAACCCTCTTTTTTAAGGTTATATTCAATAAGCTCCAGAATATCTGGTTCATCATCAACAATTAATATTTTCTGACCTGCGTTGTTCATAGTTAAATATTTGTTACGAAAGTAGTGTCTATGATGCAATATTTAGTTAAGCCTAAGTTAAGAAATTGTTAATTACTTAAATTAGTTTAACATGGAATTTGTTTTAAAGTAACGTTTTGGCTAAAAATGCCTCTAATTGATCGCCACGCAGGTTTTTAGCGATTATTTTTCCAGAGGGATCAACTAAGTAAGAAGTTGGGATAGCTTGCACCTGGTATTTTTTTACCGTTGCTCCGTTAAAATCTTTTAATTCCGAAACGTGTGTCCAGGTTAATCCATCTGCTTTCACTGCGCCTAACCATGCTGCCTTGTCGGTATCTAGCGAAATACCGATGATATCAAAGTTCTTATTTTTATATTTATTGTACACCTTAACCACGTTCGGATTCTCCTGACGGCAAGGCTGGCACCACGATGCCCAAAAATCGATCAGTACGTATTTTCCTTTATAGTCTGATAAATTTACAGGTTTGTCATCTGCTGTATTAATGGTGAATGCTGGAGCAACCTGTCCCACCTGAACTGCTTTTAAAAGTGCCATCTGTTTTACAAAAGTATCAACCGTAGCATTGCCTTTAATTTCTTCTTTCACTTCATCTGCAAATTGTACCAGTTCGGCTTCAAACTCCTGTGGACTCAAAGTATTCATGGCATAGAAACTGGCAAGCGTACCTTTGTTGTCTTTAGCAAATTTTATGATCTGCGTGTTTAATTGATTGATGTACGATTCGTACTGAGGTTTCATCGATTCCAGCACGGCCGCCCTGTTTTGAGGCTGTGTTGCTACTTTCGCTTCGAAATCGGTCTGTAGTTTTTCCACCTGTTTGGCAAAATTGTTTCTAATGGTATTTAGTTCTGATAATTTTTCTACCTCATTCGCCCCAGAAATTTTATAAGCCATTGTTTTGTCGGCCAAATCAGCTTCTAATTTAATGTCGTCGCCATTTTTTGCAATTAACATAAACTCATGGTTACCTACCGATACCCTAAAGAAATCAACAGAAGGGGTTTTACGGATGAATTTAAACTCACCTTTTTCTGATAGATTGGTCGAGTCGATTGCAACCATATTGCTATTTTGCATCCCATATAAAAATACTTTCTTCTCCGTACCCGGGTTTTGGAAAGTTCCATCAATTGTAAAGCTATCTTTGGGTTTACATGCAGTGAAGGCAATCGCGATCAGCATGATCAGGCTCAATTGTTTTAGTCTCATTATTTCAGTTTTTCAAGTATTAATTCATTTAATTTTTTAGCATCAGCTTTTCCTTTGGCTAATTTCATTACATCGCCAACAAACAAACCTAAAACGCCCTTTTTGCCTTTCTTGTACGCTTCTACCTGTTGTGGGTATTTATTTAACACTTCATCAATAAAACTACTTAATTCGTCTCCGTTTTCAGAGATCAATAAGTTTAATGATTGTGCCAGATCGGTAACTTTTGCATTTTCCTGTAATTCAACAGCAGGTAATAATTGTTGAATGGCAATTTGCTGAGTGATTTTTTTATCGTCAACCAGGTTAATTGCTTCTGCTAACTGTGCGGGATTAACCTTGAAATCAGATATCGTAATCCCTTTTTCGTTTAAAACCGCTCTAATTGGGCCAATTAACCAATTAATTAAGCTTTTTTTATTGTGAACAGCTGATTGAGCCTGGTTAAAGTAGTTTAACAGGTCTAAATCTTCCGCAAAAAGTGCTGCATCAGCTTTACTGATCCCAAAGTCAGCAACCATCTGCTGCGAAATTTCATTTGGTAAAGCCGGCATTAAAGATTTAATCTCAGCTAACCAATCATCAGAAATATAAATGGGTTGCAGATCGGGATCTGAAAAATAACGATAATCATTCGCTTCTTCTTTAGTACGCATCGGTGAGGTAGTTCCTTTATCGGCATCAAAATTCAGTGTGCTCTGAATAATTCTTCCTCCATTACTCATCACTTCTACCTGACGGCCAAATTCGAAATCCATTGCTCTACGTACGTTACGCATCGAGTTTAGGTTTTTTACTTCACAACGTGTTCCAAATTCGGTGGTGCCCTGCGGACGGATAGAAATATTGGCATCGCAACGCAGACTGCCCTCTTCCATATTGCCGTCGCTTACATTTAAGTGCCTCACCAGCTTTCTGATTTCACTGAGTAAAACAGAAGCTTCTTCCGAACTGCGAATATCTGGTTCGGTTACAATCTCAATTAAAGGTACACCCGCACGGTTCAAATCAACCAACGAATAGTTGTCGTCCTGATCATGAATGCTTTTTCCAGCATCTTCTTCCAGGTGAATGCGATTGATTCCGATTTTCTTCGTAGAACCATCAGCCAGTTGAAGCTCCAGAAAACCATTTACACAGATGGGTTGATTATCCTGCGTAATCTGGTATCCTTTTGGTAAGTCGGCATAGAAATAATTTTTCCGATCAAAATGGTTGGTCTGGTTAATGGTACAGTTTAAAGCCAGGCCAATACGGATGGCTTTTGCAACTACTTCTTTGTTTAACTTCGGTAAGGCTCCAGGTAATGCCAGCGAAACCGTAGATATATTTTGATTGGGTAAAGCCCCGAAAGATGCACTATCAGCAGAAAATATTTTAGTGTTGGTATTTAACTGAACGTGGATTTCTAGTCCTGAAACGAGTTCGAAAGCAGTTTGGGGGCTTGTTTCTTGTAAAGGCATTTAAAGCTTCGTGTTGTTATAAGTTTTATTAACCACAGATTTAATCTGGGGTTAAATATTAATGTGTCAAATATAGTTATTATTTAGTCTTTCGTTAAAAAAGGCTTGACGGAGAAATTTTTAGAAATTCTTGCCAGGGCAATCCTCCGGCTCCCACTAAAAGTATTTTATCAGGCTTATACATTTTGTTAAAAGCACTCATACCGGAAGTACCCGTAATCTGGCCTGTACTTTTAACTTCTACTCCAATTATTTTACCTCGTTTCTCTAAAATAAAATCTACTTCGTCGTTTCTATGTCGCCAATAAAACACTTTATAACCTTCTACAAACGAAGAATTTAATAAATGCGCACCTATTGATGACTCTACCATTCTCCCCCATTCTGCTGATTGTTTTTTTATCTCTTCAAAGAATTCATTTCTTTGGGCACTTACCAAAGCATTATTGTGTACCTGAAATTTTGGACTCGATGAACGCTTGCGAATCACATCAGCTGCAAATTTCTCAATGCCTCCCAGTAAACCTGCTGTATCCAATAATTCCAGGTAATGAGACAATGTTGTTGTATTACCTGCATCAGAAAGCTGGCCTAATATTTTAGTGAAAGATAGGATCTGCCCTGAGTATACACAACCTAATTCAAACAAACGTTTCATTAAAGCCGGTTTATCAACACGGGTTAACATTAAAATATCTTTCGAAATACTGGTTTCTATCAAAGCATTTGAAACATAATTTTTCCATCGCTCCTCGTCATTGATTAGACCTGAAGAGCCCGGGTAGCCGCCAAACCAAACGTATTGTTCGGCAGTAAAACCAAAAGCACTCTCCATTTCAGCAAAGCTCCAATGCCCTAAATAAGTTAATTCGAACCGACCAGCCAATGATTCTGTTAATCCCTGTTGAATTAGCAGTCTAGAAGATCCCAATAAAATTACTTTTAAGTTTAACCCATTTCGCATGTCTTCATCCCATAAGCGCTTCACAATTTCACTCCAGTTATCAATTTTCTGAATTTCATCAATCACAAGAATATATTCATCAACCCCTGGTTCTTTTAATAGCGCTCTTGTATTAAACCATATCAGCTCTATCCAAGTTCTATCTGAAGCAGCAACAGCATCTGCAGATTCGAATATACAAGGTGTACTAATTTCCTTGATCAATTGACTGATCATTGTTGTTTTGCCTATTTGCCTAGGGCCCACAAGCACTTGAATAAACCTTTTTGGTTCATTCATAATCTTTACAAGTTTCTGTAAATAAGACCTTTGGAACATTTTTAACAATTTACTCAATATGTTGAGTAAAATTACTAAAAGCCTCTAGTAATTCAAAATAATTACTGAATTCTAGTTAATAATTATAACAAAAATAGCAGTACTCATTAATTATTATATTAAAAATTAGTAAGTATATAGCTGTTAGTAAGTTAGTTATGTTTGTTTTTACAATTTACTCAATAGGCTGAGTAAAATTACTCAATGGCCTATACAATAGTTAAAGAATGTTAAATGGAATTGCTTTAATTAAACCAGCGTAAATTACTATTGTCTATCTCAGCAAACACACACAAGAAACCTTTAATTAAAAAACATTATGAAAAAGTTAGTTTTATTTGCTGCAGTTCTGATGGTTTCATTATTCAGCATAAACAATGCAAAAGCACAGGTTAGCTTAAATATCAATATTGGTTCGCAACCAGTTTGGGGACCAACAGGATATGATCATGTAGATTATTATTATTTCCCTGACATTGATGCTTATTATTACGTTCCCTCTGGTCAATACATTTATTCAAACGGTGGAAGTTGGGTTTGGGTAAACAGTTTGCCTGCTCAATACAGAAACTTTGACCCGTACAGGGCTTATAAAGTGGTCATCAATGAACCAAAACCATATCTGCGAAATAATATTTATGTAACCAGGTATAGTAAATATAAAAACTATGGAGGTCATCAAACTATTATTAGAGATAGCCGTGAGACTAAATACTACGTGGTAAAAGGTCATCCAAAATATAATCAAAGACCGACCAAAAATGTAACTGTAGTTCGTAACAATAACCGCCCTGCCCGTGTAATACAAAAAAATGTTACCAGACCTGCTCAAAATAATGGTCGTTCTCAGGATAATAATGGTAGAGATAACCGTCCTGAAAGAAATAATAATCAGGGCCGCGGTAACGGACGTCATTAATATTTAGTTGTATAAAGGAGCTTCTAAGGGGGCTCCTTTGTTATTTGTTTACTTCTGGCACGTGGTTTGGCTATAAATAATAAACACTAAATGAATTGATTATGAAAAGATTATTTTTAATGGCTGCAGTTATGATGATTTCATTTCTCAGTTTCCCCGCAAAAGCACAGTTAAATGTAAATGTTAACATCGGCTCTCAACCGCTCTGGGGACCAACGGGTTATGATCATGTTGATTATTACTATCTCCCTGACGTAGAAAGTTATTATTATGTTCCACAAAAGCAGTTTGTGTACTTAAATGGAAACGATTGGGTTTTTGCCAATTCTTTACCTTCAAGATACGGAAATTACGATTTATATAATGGATACAAAGTAGTCATTAATTCACCTAAGCCCTATTTGAATTTCAAAAACGATAAGGTGAAATATGCCAAGTATAAAGGCAATAAAGGTCAGCTGGTAATTAGAGATAGCCGTGACCGTAAATATTATGTAGTAAAAGGACATCCTCATGGTATGCCTCCGGGACAGGCTAAAAAGATTTATGGAAAACAGAATAATGGAAATAATGGAAAAGGGCATGGGAATGGTAAAGGAAAACACTAATCCATTAACTTTATCAGTTTATTTAAAGGAGTTTCGAAAGAGACTCCTTTTTTTATATATCTGTTACAATAGAAGTTTTGGCACAGCGTTTGAATTATTGAAGTACACACAAATAAAATAGATTATTATGAAAAAGTTATTTATCATCTCCGCGATTTTAGGTATCGTGGCTTTAACATCTAATCAATCTAACGCTCAGGTAAGTATTAATGTAAATATCGGTGCGCAACCAGCTTGGGTGCCTGCAGGTTATGAAAACGTTAATTATTACTATCTCCCGGAAGTGCAGTCTTACTATTATGTTCCTCAAAGGCAGTTTGTTTATTTAAGTGGGAACAGGTGGACAAGATCAAGGTATTTACCAGCGAGATATAGAGGTTATGATCTGCACCACGGAAGAAAAGTAGTGGTTTATGGAAATAGCCCATATCGTAATTATAATAGCCACAGAGTAAGTTATTCACATCACAATAATTACTACCGCTCATCATACGGTGGAGGAAACCGGGTACGTTATAGCTCGCCAAGAAACAATTACAGATCTTACCGAGTAGATAACAGATACCATGATAGAAACATAAATTCCAGCTTATTCTCTAGAGGACATAGAGAAAAACACGGAAGACATTAAAATAAAAAAGAGTCTCTAGAGCCTCTTTTTTATTTTACATAACGTCACCCTGACCTGTAGTGAAGCGGAAAGCTACGAAGTAAATTTATTTCAGGTTCTATTTTATTATTTCAATCAATGATGCGGAATAAAACTTTCTGCTTTTTCCAAAACAACTTTTAAACCTGATGGGTTTTTACCACCTGCAGTAGCATAAAACGGTTGTCCACCACCACCGCCTTGAATCTCTTTACCGAGCTCGCGAACAATATTAGAAGCATTTAATCCTTTTTTTACCAGGTGATCGGAAAGCATTACGGTTATTCCGGGTTTACCATCAATTTCTGTAGTGAAAACTAGAAACAGGTTATCAACCATATCTTTTAAAGAGAAAGCCAGATTTTTAACTGCATCGGCACTTTGCAAGTCAATGTGTTTAGCTATCAGGTTAATGCCGTTAATTCCTCTTACATGATGAACAATTTCATGTTTTAAGGTATTTACCCGTTCTATTGTCGACTTTTCAATTTCCTTTTTCAGTTTTGCATTTTCATCCAATAAAGCCTGAACAGATGCCGATAAATCTTTACTTCCGTTAAGTAATGCTTTTAAATGACCAAGTTCCTTTCGTTGGTCTAAGAAGTATTGTTCAGCTTTATCAGCAGTGATGGCCTCGATACGGCGAACACCAGCTGCTACAGCACTTTCAGAAACAATTTTAAATGAGCCGATCTGCCCTGTAGCCTTTACATGTGTACCACCGCAAAGTTCTTTAGAGAAATGGTCGTCGAAAGTAATCATACGGACAAAATCGCCGTATTTTTCACCAAATAAAGCCGTTACACCACTTTCAATGGCATCTTGATAAGGAACGTTACGCTGTTCCTTTAATTTAATGTTCTGGCGGATTTTCTGATTCACAATTACCTCAATCTGTGCTAATTCCTCGTCAGTAACTTTAGCAAAGTGAGAAAAATCGAAACGCAGGTAATCTGCATTAACCAACGAGCCTTTCTGGTTAACATGTTTGCCTAAAACCTGTTTTAATGCCGCATGCAGTAAGTGCGTGGCTGAGTGATTATCTTCCGTTAAAACACGTTTATCTTCATCTACAACGGCCCAAAATTTACCTTCTAAATTATCTGGTAAGATATCGGTAAAGTGTACGGTTAAGCCATTTTCTTTTTTAGTATCGGTAATGTCTACCCAAAACTGGCGGCTATGGTCTTCTAATCGGCCGGTATCTCCTACCTGACCACCACTTTCGGCATAGAAAGGTGTTTGGCGAAGCACAATTTGATATTGCTCTTTGCCCTTAGCTTTTACTTTACGGTATTTTAAAATCTCCGTTTCAATTTCTAAATCATCATAACCTACAAATTCGCTCTGTTCTTCGGTGTTTACCACAATCCAATCACTTGTATCAATGGCTGTTGCGGCACGACTATCGTCTTTTTGCTTTTTCAAAGCCTGTTCGTAGCCAGCCAGGTCAACGCTCCAACCCTTTTCTCTGGCCATTAATTCTGTTAAATCGATTGGGAAACCAAATGTATCTGATAATTCGAAGGCAAAAGCACCCTCTACCACATCATTAGTAGCCTGGTATTTTTCGAAACGTTGAATTCCTGTTGATAAAGTCCTCAAGAAAGAAACTTCTTCTTCCAGCACCACTTTCTGAACAAAATCCTGTTGCGAAATCAATTCGTCAAAAACACCTTTAAATTGCTCTGCCAATAAAGGAACCAACTGATTTAAGAAAGGCTCTTTAAAGTTCAAAAAAGTATAAGCATAACGTACAGCCCGGCGTAAAATCCTGCGGATGACATACCCCGCTTTATTATTGGAAGGTAACTGCCCATCGGCAATAACAAAGGAAATGGCGCGGATGTGATCAGCCATAACGCGCATGGCGATATCGGTTTTTTCGTCAGCACCATATTTTATACCAGATTTTTCTGCAATAAACTGAATCATCGGCTGGAAAACATCGGTATCGTAGTTAGAGGTTTTTTCCTGTAAAACACGTACCAAACGCTCAAAGCCCATTCCGGTATCAACGTGTTTAGCTGGTAAACTTTGCAATGAACCATTTTTTAAACGGTTAAACTGCATAAATACATTATTCCAGATTTCGATTACCTGGGGATGATCGTCATTTACCAGGGTAGCACCATCAACTAAAGCTTTTTCTTCATCTGTACGGCAATCTACATGGATTTCAGAACATGGTCCGCATGGTCCTGTATCGCCCATTTCCCAGAAGTTGTCTTTTTTATTTCCCGGTAAAATATGGCTTTCATCAACGTATTGTTTCCAAAGATCGTATGCTTCCTGATCTTTTTCCAGCCCTTCTTTTTCATCACCTTCGAAGTAGGTAACATATAATTTTTCTTTCGGGATTTTGTAAACTTCGGTCAATAATTCCCAACTCCAGGCAATGGCTTCTTTTTTGAAATAATTGCCAAAACTCCAATTACCCAACATTTCGAACATGGTGTGGTGGTAAGTATCAATACCTACTTCTTCCAGATCGTTATGTTTGCCCGAAACGCGTAAACAACGTTGGGTATCAGCAACACGAGCATATTTTATGGCGGCCTCTCCTAAAAACAGATCTTTAAACTGGTTCATACCCGCATTGGTAAACATTAAAGTGGGGTCATTTTTAACCACAATTGGTGCGGAAGGAACAACATGATGTTGTTTCGATTCAAAAAAACTAAGGAATGCCTGTCTAATCTCTTTTGCTGTCATTTCAATATTATTGGAGGGAACAAAATTAAAATTTTATTGCGTTATTAAGGAAAAATCGAGCTACATTTGAATACTTTAATTAATCGATATAAGACACTCATAATCAAGCACAAAATATGCCGTATAAAGAAAGAGACATTAATAAAATGTATTATACCATGGGCGAAGTGACTGAAATGTTTAATGTTAACGCATCACAGATCCGTTTTTACGAGAAAGAATTCGATATCCTGCAGCCCAAGAAAAATAAGAAAGGTAACCGTCTTTTCACACCGGAAGACATTGAAAACCTAAAGATCATCTTCAATCTTGTTGATGAAAAAGGATTTACATTAAAAGGTGCCAAAGACTATTTAAAGAATAATAAAACAGGTGTTAGAGAGAATCAAAAGATTATCGATTCGTTAGAAAAACTGAAAGGCTTTTTGGTAAATCTGGCAGAAGAACTGTAAACACTTTATTTCCTTTATAATTATCGATTTTCTTTGCATTACTTTCATGTAATTACAAAAATACATTTTTGTAGGTTTTTAATTATTTTTCTATATTAGCAAAACCAAAACATCAATCACCCCTATTTTTTATTAACTGGTTTAACCCCTGCTTATGAAAATATGGTATGTATTGTTGCTTGTCTTTTTCCTCTGTTTTTTATTTCCCCCAAGCCATTTGGGCAGTTATTTATCTGCAAAAGTTAATCATTTCTTTCTGCGAGCAGATCCTTTTGGAATTGCATTGACCCCTAACCGAGAAACGGTAACTGCATGGGCTGTTAACCTTTATCGTAAATTTCTAACGGGAGGTAGCTATGCAGTTTAAGCGCTTAATTGTTGCATTTGTAATGATTGGATTCACGGCAAATGCTCAAGTCAATACTGGGGAAACAGATACACGTGATATTTTGGAGAGTATGGCGGAAAACCTCCCGGATGATTACGATATGACCGAACTGATTGATGTATTGGAGAAATATCGTAAACATCCAATTAATCTGAACCGTACTTCAGTTGAAGAATTAAAAACTTTGGTTTTACTGTCTCCCTTGCAGATCGCTAATTTCTTTACACACCTAAAGGAAAATGGTCAGCTTACAGATGTGCTGGAATTACAAAGTATTGATGGTTTTGATATTAAAACCGTGCATAATCTCCTCCCATTTATAAGATTGACCAATATCGCTGAATACCAGCAGCTCAATTTTAAAAACATTATAGGTACTGGTGAAAATGATTTGATGATGCGCTTTGCACAGACCTTACAAAAACAAAGAGGTTATACCGATTTACCTGGGAACCGGTATTTAGGTTCTCCGGAGAGAGTTCAGCTGCGTTATCGATATCAATATAGCTCAATTTTGTCTGCAGCTATAACTTTAGATAAAGATGCTGGTGAAAAATTTATAGGCAAGCCTTTCGATTTTTATTCGGGTAATATCGCACTATTTAAATTGGGTAAGCTCAAAAAATTGGTAGTTGGCGATTATACCTTACAATTTGGACAGGGCTTAACATTATGGTCGGGTTTTTCTTTTGGCAAAGGTCCTGATGTAACCAGCGTAGCTAAAAAAGATTTAGGTTTAAGGCCTTATAACTCTACTAACGAATACTCTTTTTTTAGAGGAAGCGCTGCAACGATTAACTTATTTAAAAATGTCGACATTACCCCTTTTGTTTCGTTCCGCAATCTTGATGCCAGCCAAAAGTTAAATTCGGAAGGAAACTTAGTTCAGGCCACCATTAATCAAACCGGTTTACATAGAACCCCTACTGAGATTAAGAATAAAGGTGTTTTAGCGCAAAGCGTATTTGGTACTACTGTTCAATATGCCAAAAACGAATTTGCTGTTGGCGCAATTGCTTATCATACTCATTATAAGAACCGTTTTATTACACAAACAGCAGCTTACGATCGATATAGTTTCACAGGTACAGCCTTAACCAATTTGGGGTTGTTTTACAATTATACCTATAAAAATATGTACCTCTATGGCGAGGCAGGTAAAGGTTTAGGTGGTGGTTTTGCCTACATTAACGGTGTGCTGATTAGTTTGTCGCCAACAGTTTCTGCTGCGCTAACTTATCGCGATTATGCTAAAGATTATCATAGTTTCTTTAATCAGGCGGTATCCGAATCGAGCGAAGCGGTAAATGAAAAAGGATTGTATGCGGGCTTAAATATTAACCCAAATAAACACTGGGCCTTTTCTTTCTATGGTGATTATTTTCGGTTCCCGTGGTTAAAATACCGTGTTGATGAGCCGTCAAAAGGTTACGAGATTTTAACCCAGGCCGTTTACACACCAAGCAAAACCTTTAAAGTTTTAGTCAGATTTAAAACAGAACATAAACAACAAAATACGGATTTGGATGTTCCTGTTAACTTTTTAGACCTTGTAAAAAGAGGGGGATATCGGGCAGAGGCAAGCTGGCAATTGAATAATAATTGGCACTTCCAAAACAGGCTAGAGATTTCTCAATATAAAAAAGGTAGTGCCAATAGAGAATTTGGATACCTCGTTTATCAGGATGTAGATTATTCACCAATGTTCGCTAAGCTAACCGGAAATGTAAGATTTGCCTATTTCAACACCCCAAGTTATAACAGCAGAATTTATGCCTATGAAGATGATGTGCTGTACAGTTTTGCTTTTGGAATGTATAATGGAAGAGGTTTCAGGACTTATTTTAACCTGAAATACCGTATAGCTAAGAAGCTAAATGTTTGGGCTCGATATGGGTTGTTTGTTTATAAGGACGTAGAAACAGTAGGTACTTACCTGGATGAAATTAAGGGCAATAAAAAATCGGAAGTTAAAATTCAGGTACGCTATCAATTTTAAACAATGTTTAAGTCAGAATATGTTTTTGTCAGGATCCTGTTCCCTTTTCTTTTAGGTATCTGCGTTTTTTATTTTTCTCCAAAAAGCGTATATATTCAAATGTTGACCTCGGTCGTTCTTGTTCTTTTATTGAGCATTTTATTGTTGAATATTATTTATAAAAAATTAAATGTGTACCGTTACAAGGGAGCTGTTGGTATTTTAATTTTTATACTTTTCCTCAGCCTTGGCGGTTTACTTTCCTTGCTCCATAACGAAAGTTTAAACCAAAATTACTTTGCAAAAACGCAGTGTAGCTATTTAAAAGTTTGGGTGAACAATGAACCTCAGAAAAGTAGCAATATCATACGTTTTAAAGCAAAGGTAGTATCGGGATATCAGGAAGGCAAACAGATCAGATTATCGGGGCAGATGCTTCTTTCCATAAAATTAGATAGTATAAGGCCTATTAAATTAAAGTATGGCGACGAAATTATGATCCCAGCTATTTATGCCGAAATAGAGCCTCCATATAATCCTGCAGAATTTGATTTTAAAGCTTGGCTTGGCAGTCAGAATATTTATCATCAGGCTTTTGTAGATCAGGAGCATATCGTTAGCAACAAAAAAAACATTGGTAATCCCATTATAAAGATGTCTTTAAACATAAGAGAAAAGCAGGTAGCCAAATACCGAAGCCTGATTAAAAGTAACGAAGCTTTTGCGGTAGCCTCTACCCTTATTTTAGGCTACCGTGCTGATTTAAGCAAAGAAACTTTATCGGCCTATTCCAAAACCGGAACCATTCATGCTTTATCTGTATCTGGAGCACATGTAGCCATTATTTATGTCGTTTTGGATTTTTTGTTCTTCTTTTTGAACAAAAATCGGGCACTAAGGATTGTGAAGCTTTTGTTAGTCTGTACTTTGATTTGGGGATATGCTTTGTTAACAGGATTATCACCTTCTGTGGCTAGGTCGGCTGTAATGATCAGCATTCTAATTACAGCTAATATTTTATCGAAGCAAACCAATAGTTATAATGTTTTGGCCTTTTCAGCATTTTGTCAGCTGGTTTACAATCCATTTTTAATTTTAGATGTTGGGTTTCAGCTTTCTTATCTGGCCGTATTCGGACTAATTTATCTTCAGCCTAAAATTTACAACCTTCTTTATACTGAATACATTTGGCTCGATAAATTATGGAGTTTCACAGCTATGTCTTTAGCCGCGCAAGTGGTCACGTTTCCGTTAAGTATTTATTATTTCCACCAATTTCCACTCTACTTCCTTTTTGCGAATCTTTTTATCGCCATCCCATTGGGGTTAATGATGTATTTAGGAATTGCAGTATTAATTCCGGCATTCAGGTTTTTAGCGGCAGTTTTCGAATGGATAATAAATTTTACAAATGCCGTATTAAAATGGATAGCCAATTTACCATATGCCAGTTTATCATCAATATGGATTGATTTGCCTGAATTTGTATTGTTGAGCCTATCGCTCGGATTGTTTATTTATGCCCTGACGAAATTTAACAAACGACTTTTGTTTTCTTCTTTAATGTTATTTGTTTGCCATCAACTTTTGGTTGTACACCATGATCTAAACGTTTTCCATCAAAAGAAAATTATTTTCTTTTCATTGAGAAAAAACTATGCGGCTGCTTTTATTAATGGAAAAGAAGCTGTTTTGGTTTCAGATTTAAGCGCTGAAGATAAAAATTATAATTTTTCTGTTGTGCCGGCATTAACGCAATTGCAGGTAGACAAAATACATTTTATTCATTTTAACAAAGATACTGTTTTAGGGCAGTTGGTATTAAAGAACAGCCAAATTGCCTTTTTTGATTATAAGATGCTGTTGATTGATGAAAACCTGAACGATAAAAATATAAACGGAAATGCTACCTTTTCAAGTATCTGGTTAAGTGGGAATACTAAATTTAATTTAGCCAAAATGGGGCTTGATATAAAATATAAAACCGCAATAATCGATGCTACTAATAAAGATTATAAAATTGAGATCTTAAAGAAGTATATGGAGAATAATGATATAGATGTACATGTTTTAAAGAAAAATAAAGCATATTTGGTGCAACTAACCCAATAACATGGAAAATCTGGTTTTATATCAGGTTGCTGAAAGAATAGCAACGATAACTATCAATAGACCTGAAAAAAGAAATGCGCTAAACCCCCAGCTTATCGCTGAATTAACTTCCGCATTTATAAATGCATCTGAAGATGACCTGGTAAAAGTGATCATATTGAAAGCAAATGGCGATACTTTTAGTGCTGGTGCTGATTTAGCCTATCTTCAACAATTACAGCACAATACATTTGAAGAAAATGTAGCCGATTCCAATCATTTAAAAAAACTCTTTACAACCATTTATTATTTACCAAAAGTCGTTATTGCACAGGTAGAAGGTCATGCCATTGCTGGTGGCTGTGGTTTGGCCACGATATGTGATATTGTTTTTGCTACCCCAGAAAGTAATTTTGGGTATACTGAAGTGAAAATTGGTTTTGTACCTGCTATTGTTTCTTGTTTTTTAAAACAAAAAGTGAGCGAATCTATCATCAAGGAAATTTTACTAACTGGAAAAATCTTTTCTGCTGAGCAGGCATTGAAATATAATTTGATAAATTTTGTAACAAATTCATCCGATATTCATCAAATGGTAAGAGAATTTGCACTAAATTTGTGTAACGGGAGCTCTGGTAATTCGTTAATGATTACTAAACAACTGATTACGCAAACAACCAATCCCCTATTGGAAAAATGCCTGGAAACTGCGGTACAGATAAATGCCCGTGTAAGAGAGAGTGAAGATTTTAAAAAAGGAATCTCTTCATTTTTAAACAAAGAAAAAATTAATTGGTAAAAAACTAAACTGAAATAAAAACATGTTCAAATCAATCAAAACCAGCGTTGTAGCTTTAATCTTAGTAAGTACTGCTATAATTGCCCATGCACAAAAGAAAATTGCTGAAGGTACTTTGGTATTTGCAGTAACTGCTAATGGTACAACAACCGATGTTAAAACTAAATTTAATGGTAACTTAACCAAAATAGAAATTGAAAATGGCCCTGCTATGGTTAACATCATTTCAAACACGGCAGATAAAACCGGATTATTATTAATTGACGTTCCGGTAGCTCAAAAACAGTTTGCGGTAAAGGTGAGCAAAGCAGAAACAGAAGCGCAAGAAGCTTTATTGCCAAAATATTCTGATTATAAAGCAACTGGTGAAAAACAGACAATAGCTGGATTTAGTGCTGAAAAATACACCTACAAAGATGACAAAGGTGGAGCGCATGAATTATGGGCAACTAAAGATGTGGATATTGCTGCAATTACAAATGGTGGTTTCTTTAAAGGCCTGGGGGCACTTCCTGTAAAATATTCGGCAGTAATTAATGGCGTAAATTCAGATCTGCTTCTAAAATCTCTTTCTGAAGCTAAAGTAGGTGCCATTAGCACTGAAATCCCTACAGGTTACGACGTAGTAACTATGGATGAATTGAAAGCCATGCAAGGTGGTGGTGAATAATTAACCAATTCCAGATAATTTACAGCTTTTTAACTGCAGGCTTTTTATTTAAATTAGCCCGAAAGTTGAAAAGCTTTTTTTATGTCCAAAAACTATATATGATTAAAAGATTATTATTAAGATTATCAATTGCTTGTATAGCATTATGCACGCTAATTGATGCAAAAGCTCAAAATATCAATTGGGCAAAAGATGGAAATTCCTATTATGAGGTTACCAAAAATGGTGAAATCAGTTCTATTACACTACCTAAAAACGACCGAAAAACCATTATATCAAGCGCATTATTAACGCCAGCCGGAAAAAGCGATGCTATTAGAGTAAGAAGTTTCCAGTTATCAGAAGATGGTTCTAAAGCACTAATTTACACCAATAGTAAAAAAGTTTGGCGTTACGATACCCGTGGTGATTATTGGTTGGCCGATTTAACTTCCAATAAAATCACTCAAATTGGAAAAGATAGGCCAGCTTCATCACTGATGTTTGCTAAGTTATCGCCTGATGGCAGCAAGGTTGCTTATGTAAGCAAACATAACCTATATGTAGAAAACATCGATGGAACTGGTGCAAAAGCCTTAACCACTGATGGCACAGACCGAATGATTAACGGTACTTTCGATTGGGTTTATGAGGAAGAATTTGATTGTCGTGACGGTTTTAGATGGAGTCCGGATGGCAAATCTATTGCTTATTGGCAGCTTGATGCAACCAAGATCAAAAATTTCTTGATGATCAATAATACAGATTCTATTTATCCGTATACCATTCCTGTAGAATATCCAAAGGTGGGCGAAAATCCGTCGGCTTGTAAAGTTGGTGTGGTTGATATTGCAACCGCCAAAACGAACTGGTTAAATGTTCCTGGAGATAATATTCAGCACTATATTCCACGTATGCAGTGGGTACCTAACAGTAACAACATTATTTTACAACAGCTTAACCGCGAGCAGAACGAAAGTATAGTATTTATCTGTAATGCAGCTACAGGATCGGCAAAAGCAGTTTATACCGAAAAAGCTAAAGCCTGGATTGATGCACAGGATGAGTGGAAATGGTTAAATGATAATAAAGAGTTTACCATTGTATCTGAAAAGGATGGCTGGAACCACTTGTATAGAATCAGTTTGGATGGAAAAAAAGAAACATTGGTTACTAAAGGCAATTATGATGTGATTGATGTAAAATTGATCGATGTAAAAAACAACATGGTCTATTTTCTGGCATCACCAATAAATGCCACTCAGAAATATCTTTTTAAAACCAAATTAGATGGAAAAGGTAAATTAGAACAGGTTACACCTTCGGTTTTACCAGGAACACACAATTACGATATTTCTCCAAATGCTGCTTTTGCCCGCCATTCATATAACAGTTCGCTTGTTGAGCCAATTAAAGAGTGGATGAACTTTACTACCGGGAATCCATTTACAATGGACGGGAGCATTACTACACAATTAGCTAAGCAAGCGGCAACTAAAAACAAAGTTGAGTTTTTTAAAGTAACTACTGAAGATGGTATTGAAATGGACGGTTGGATGAAAAAACCTGATAATTTTAATCCGGATAAGAAATACCCTGTAGTATTTTATGTTTATGGTGAGCCTGCTTCAGCTACAGCATTAGATACTTATGGTGCAGGAAGAAACGGTTTATATGCCGGTGATATGGCCAAAGATGGTTATATCTATATTTCAATGGATAATAGAGGTGCCCCTCTTCCAAAAGGGAGTACGTGGCGCAAAAGTATTTATAAAAATATTGGGGTGATCAATATCCGCGATCAGGCAATGGCCGCTAAAAAACTTTTGGCTACTAATGCCTTTATGGATAAAGACCGTGTTGCTGTTTGGGGCTGGAGTGGTGGCGGTTCATCTACTTTAAACCTGATGTTCCAATATCCTGAAATTTATAAAACAGGTATCGCAATTGCAGCGGTTGGTAATCAGTTAACCTACGATAATGTTTATCAGGAACGTTATATGGGCACCCCTTTCCCAAGTAAAGAGGCTTATATTAAGGGCTCTCCGATTACTTATGCTAAAAACTTAAAAGGCAATTTATTGTACATTCATGGTACTGGCGATGATAATGTGCATTACCAGAATGCCGAAATGCTGATTAATGAGTTAATCAAAAATGGAAAGGTTTTTCAATTGATGAGTTATCCAAACCGAACCCACAGTATCTCTGAGGGCGAAGGAACTGGCAAACATTTATCCCTAACTTACACTAAGTTTTTAAAAGAAAACTGCCCTCCGGGAGCAAGATAGAAAAATTTAAAAGCAGCTTTCGGGCTGCTTTTTTTATGCAATAAACATTTGAATAAGCATTGCCGTAACAATGGCTATTCCAAAGCTTAATAGAGTTCCGATCAGTACGTATTCAGTTAATTTAAGGTCGTGTGCTTCTTTTAAATCGCCAAACCGAAATATGGATTTGGCTGCGAGTAAAAAGCCAACAGCTTCGAAATGATTGGTTAAGATAAATAAGAAAATCAGCACTCTTTCCAGTATCCCGATATACTTACCTGCGTTTTGTAGCGACTGTGGGCTGTCTGGTTGGTTGTCAGGAAGCCATTTGGCAATAATTACCCGCATCACAATAGATGTAGGCATCGTTAGAAATAAAGCTCCTGCAATTAAAACCCAGGTTTTGGTTTCATTAAAAAAACTGATGTTTAAACTTCCCTTATAAAAAAAGTGCCACACCACTACTATTGAAGTGAAATGTAAAACCTGGTCAACAAAAAACAGTATCCGTGCATTTTTTTTGTTCTGAAAGATTGATTTTAAAGCGTCAATCACAAAGTGAAGCACTCCTATTGATAGGGCTATCCTCCAAACGCCAAAGTTTAAGAAAATAATAAATATTAAAGCTATGTGGATGGCCACATGCAAATAGAGCTTTATAGATCTTAATTTTTTCCTTTCTTTATCTTTTACCCAGGCATTTGGCTGTAAAAAGAAATCTCCAATTAAATGCACAAGGATAAGCTTGATTAAATAGATATCCATTATTTTAAAATCATTTGGTTCAATTTTTTACGGTAAAGCCTATCCATTTCCATGATTTCGGTATAATGTGCACGCTTTAAAGCTTCGCTTACAGATGATTGTGTTCGACCCGAAATAGCTGCCAGTTCGCTTTGTAACAGGTTGTTGTTCTCTAAGGCAAGTTTTACCATTTCGGCAGCTACAACTCCCCAGCTATCCATTGATATTAGCGAAAGCTTTATTAAGACGTTAATTTCCTCATCAAAATCAGCAGAATCAGTTTTAATGGCTAAATTAACCTTAGCCTGTTTTAAACTGTCAAATGCCGCTCCCGAATTTACAAAAGCATCTCCGCTGGATTCAGAAAGTTTTTTCCGTTTGTTTTTGATATCTCCAATTCCAATGCCCATCCTTACATCTGCAGGTTTATTTACCCTGATGGATGCTTTTAGATAAGCAGCAGCCCTGATGGCATTTTCTGGCTCAACTTCTACCTGGAAACTATCCCCCCGGTAAATCTCCCATTTGTTATTCTGATCGGAAATTATTTTTAAAGCGGTTTTTAAGCTTAATAACCAGCTATCTTTAATCTTCCTTGAGCCTACAATGTCACCTGTTATAATGCAAATCATACTACAATATCGAATTTATTATTCATATTTCAAAAATAATATCGGCTAATTAGCCGATATTTCTATTTATCGGGTATTTAGCCGATATTTTAAATTATCGGGTATTTAGCCGATATTGATCTAAAACTAATCAATAAATTTATTGTTTAATAGCTATGGCATTAATAGAATTTACCAAAAGAGGAATTTACTGTAAGCAGGGCGATTTTTATATAGATCCCTGGTGGCCTGTAGATTATGCGGTTACAACGCACGGACATAGCGATCATGTGCGTTTTGGAAATAAATACTATCTCTGCCATACCTTAACCAAGCCCATCATCAAACGCAGGATCAGCGAAGATTTGAACGTAGAAACATTGGAATATGGAGAAAGCATTACACGTAATGGAGTGAATATTTCATTTTTTCCTGCCGGACATATTATCGGATCTGCGCAGGTGCGTTTAGCTTATAAAGGTGAAATTTGTGTAATTTCTGGTGATTATAAAATTGAAGATGATGGCATTACCACACCCTTCGAGCCTGTTAAGTGCCATTCCTTTGTTTCTGAGAGTACTTTTGGTTTACCTGTTTACAAATGGCAAAAGCAAGAAATTGTTTTTAACGGCATTAAGAGTTGGGTGAGCGATAATATTATACAGCAAAAAACAAGTGTATTAATTGCCTATAGTTTAGGCAAAGCACAACGTTTGATTAAAAATTTGGCTGGTGATATTCCTATTTACGTACATAACAGTATTGCTAATCTGAATGAAGTGATTATTGATGCCGGTGTAAAGCTTCCAGAAACCATTAGAATTACGCCAGAAACTACTAAGGATGAATTACAGAAAGGTATTGTAATTGTGCCGCCCGCTATGAGGGACAGCCGGTGGATCAAAAATTTAGCCCATCCCGTAACAGGTATTTGTTCTGGTTGGATGCAGGTGCGGGCACACCGCCGTTGGCAAAGTGCCGATGCCGGCTTTGCGCTGAGTGATCATGCCGATTGGCCCGGCTTAATGGAAGCCATTACTGCAACCGGAGCAGAAAAAGTATATGTTACGCATGGTTTTACGGCTGCCTTTAGTCGGTTTTTAAACGATGCAGGTATAGAAGCTGCTGAAGTATTAACCAAGTTTGGGCAAGAAGATGATGAAGAAAATAAAGTAGATCTAGTTGATCAAAACGAAAATAAATAAGGATGAAACGTTTTGCCCAATTGATCCAACAGCTCGAACTGAGCAATAAAACCAACGATAAAATTGCGGCATTGGTTAATTATTTTAACCATGCTGATGATAAAGACAAGGTGTGGGTTATCGCACTGTTTACCGGTAAAAAACCTAAAAGACCAATTAAATCAGCCCTGCTTAAATATTGGGCCATAAACATTACCGAAACGCCAGAATGGTTATTTGGCGAAAGTTATGCCAATGTTGGCGATTTAAGCGAAACCATCGCCCTGTTATTGCCACCTGCCGAAAACACCTCAGATTTTCAATTGCACAAATGGATTGAAGATTTGCATGATCTGGAAGGTAAAGATGATGAAACCAAAAAAGAATTTATTCTGAGCGCATGGAATAAACTGGAAACACAGGAACGTTTTATTTTTAACAAATTGATTTCTGGAAATTTCAGGATTGGTGTTTCCAATAAAATGCTGGTGAATGCGCTGGCTAAACAAAGCAGTTTAGATAGCGCCCAGATTATGCATAGCATTATGGGGAAATGGAACCCTTATGAAATTACCTTTCACGAACTGATAAATGGTATTCATGTGAATACTGATAATTCCTGGCCTTACCCCTTTTGCCTCGCTTATGCCTTAGAGCAAGAACCAGAGAAACTGGGTGATATTTCTGAATGGCAGGCCGAATGGAAATGGGACGGCATCCGCGGGCAGATTGTAAAACGGAATGGAGAACTTTTTATCTGGAGCCGTGGCGAAGAACTCGTTACAGAACAGTTCCCCGAACTGCATTTTATGATCGATGTTTTGCCTGATGGTGTGGTTTTGGATGGCGAAATATTAGCTGTGCAAAATAAACAGGTGTTATCATTTAGTACACTGCAACAACGTTTAAATCGCAAAACGATTAGTAAAAAACAATTGGAAGATGCACCCATTGGCTTTTTTGTTTATGATATTTTAGAATATGAAGCCAAGGATTTTAGAGAAGAACCTTTAAGTATAAGACGAAAAACACTCGAAGGGTTGATTGGTGGTTTAACTGAAAGTCCGGTGGTGATATCTCCTGTGATCAGTTGCAGCTCTTGGGAAGAATTGGCAGAGTTAAGGCAAACATCACGATCGATTAATAGCGAAGGGATTATGCTGAAGAAGTTAACCTCTCATTATCATAGTGGACGAAAACGGGGAGATTGGTGGAAATGGAAAATCAATCCCTATACGGTTGATGCGGTAATGATTTATGCGCAAAAAGGAAGTGGCAGAAGGGCTAATTTCTTTACCGATTATACCTTTGCTGTTCGTGATGGCGAAAACTTAGTCACGATTGCAAAAGCCTATTCAGGTTTAACGGATAAAGAAATTAAAGAAGTAAATGCCTTTGTAACCCGTAATGCAATTGAGAAATTTGGCCCGGTACGTACCGTAAAACCCGAACTGGTTTTCGAAATTGCATTTGAGGGAATTGCTGAAAGTAAACGGCATAAAGCAGGTTTAGCGTTGCGCTTTCCGCGTATATTGCGCTGGCGAAAAGATAAAAAAGCCGATGAAATTAATACTTTGGAAGATTTGAGGCAGTTGCTGCAATCAACTTTGTAAGGTATTTTAAACCTCGCAGGTTTTCAAAACCTGCGAGGTTTTGAAGATGCTTGCTACTGTCAGGTTTAGCCTATATAGGTATGCCCCACGATTTTAAACCCGACAGCAGCGGTACCCTTTTTTGTTACTGATAAATTAACATTTAACGGTAATTACAAAAAAGGTAAAGCGAATGGCGGGACTGCCGTAACCGAAGCATTACTGTTATTGCTTTTCAAAAAATAATTAGAAAACCATCAAAAGCAGCGATATTTAAGCATGGACCAAACCAAAACCAAAGGTTATAAAAAGATAAAAGCCTGGCTAAAGACCAATAAACGCAAGCCTTTTCAGTTCCAGGAAGATGCCTGGCAGTATTATTTGGATGGTTACAGCGGTTTGGTAAATGCACCAACAGGTTTCGGAAAAACATTTTCTCTATTTTTAGCGGTAGTGATTGAGGCCCTAAATGCAACTGAAGCCAATAATAAAAAAGCGAAAGACCGTTTACAGTTAATTTGGATTACCCCACTCCGCTCCCTGGCCAAAGATATTGCAAGGGCCATGCGCGAAACCTTATTGGAGCTGGAGTTGGATTGGCACGTTGGTGTGCGTAATGGCGATACCTCTCAGGCAGAGAAATTACAGCAGAAAAAATCGATGCCTGAAATTTTGTTGATTACGCCGGAAAGCCTGCACTTGTTACTGGCGCAAAAAGGCGCTTCAACTTTGTTCAAAAATCTTAAATGTATTGTTGCTGATGAATGGCATGAGCTTTTGGGTAGCAAACGAGGCGTGTTGGTGGAGTTGGCCGTATCGCGGATTAAGGGCTTACAAAAGTTAGAGAAAAACCAGTTTTTAAGAATTTGGGGGATTTCTGCCACTATTGGTAATATTGAAGAGGCATTGGATGTACTCGAACCCAATATGGAGGCCAAACGGATTATTGTTAAAGCCGATTTGGAAAAGAAAATCTTAATCAAATCAATTTTACCCGATGATATCGAAACATTGCCCTGGGCTGGACACTTGGGTTTAAAACTAGCCTATAAACTTTTACCGATTATTGAGAAAAGTAAAACCACATTAATTTTTATCAATACCCGCGGACAATCGGAAATGTGGTATCAGCATTTGTTGAATATCGAACCAGAACTTGCCGGAAGGATTGCCATACACCATGGATCGATAGATTTTGAGCTTCGTAACTGGATTGAAGATGCTTTACATACCGGACAGCTTAAAGCTGTTATTGCTACTTCATCGTTAGATTTGGGTGTAGATTTTAAACCTGTTGATACTGTTGTTCAGGTAGGCTCGCCAAAGGGTGTTGCCCGGTTTTTGCAAAGGGCGGGCCGCTCGGGCCACTCCCCTCACGAAACCTCTAAAATATATTTTTTACCTACCCACGCATTAGAACTGGTAGAAGCAGCAGCGATTAAAGAAGCTGCTAAAACCAATAATATAGAGAGCCGTGAGCCTTTTATTATGGTATTTGATACCTTGGTTCAATATTTGGTTACATTGGCCATAGGTGACGGATTTGATGATAAAATCATTTACGAAGAAATTAAGAATACCCATGCTTTCAAGCTTATCCTTCCCGAAGAATGGGACTGGGTAATGCAATTTATCACTTCTGGAGGAGATAGTTTAAGTGCCTACACTGAATTTAAGAAAGTGGTTAAGGACGAAGATGGGCTTTGGAAAGTAAAGAGCAGACAATTAGCTATGCGACACCGCTTGCATATTGGAACAATCGTCAGTGATGCGATGCTGAAAGTCAAATTTATTTCCGGAGGTTATATTGGTATGGTTGAAGAATATTTTGTTACCCGTTTAAAAGCTGGCGATAATTTCCGTCTGGCCGGTAGGGTTTTAGAATTTATTCAGGTAAAAGATATGACTGTGGTGGTGAGGGTTAGTAAACAGAAAAATGCGATCTCTCCAAGCTGGAATGGTGGCCGCTTACCTCTTTCTTCCAATTTAGGGTCAGTTTTACGGAAGAAATACAATGAAGCATTGGATAAAACACATCAGGATGAAGAATTAGATACCGTGTATCCGCTGTTTCTATTACAGGAAAAACGTTCTCATGTACCCAAAAATGATGAATTACTGATCGAACTCATTAATAACAAAGAAGGTTTTCATCTCTTTGCCTATCCATTTGAAGGGCGTTTGGTACATGAGGTTTTGGCGGCCCTGGTTGCCTATCGTTTAAGTAAATTGTTGCCGATCAGTTTTTCTATTGCCATGAACGATTATGGCTTTGAACTTTTGAGTGAAACGGAAATTCCTATGGACGAATCGATTGCCTACGAGGTTTTTTCGCCCGTAAATTTGACCGAAGATATTACACTGAGCATCAATTCAACTGAAATGGCCAGACGAAAATTTAGAGATATTGCCTGCATTTCCGGACTCGTTTTTCAGGGTTACCCTGGTAAATATGTGGCTAATAAGCATCTCCAGTCATCTGCTGGTTTGTTTTTTAATGTTTTTAGCGATTATGATAAACATAATTTACTTTTGCGACAGGCATACGATGAAGTTTTTTACCAACAACTGGAAGAGCCAAGATTGGCGGCAGCGTTGGATCGAATCCAGCATGGGGCAATTGTAATCACCAATCCTAAAAGTTTTACACCACTGTCTTTCCCAATTAAGGTAGATAGCTTGCGTGAAAATATGAGTTCAGAAGAGTTAGAGCAACGGATTATACGGATGAAAGCGGAATCAGAGAAAATTAAATAAATGCATCTTCTTGGCTCAGTCGGAATTTAAAAAATCCTTCGACAGGCTCAGGAAGACAATAGAGCGAAATAAATGAACATAATAAGCCAGGGTGAAGAATTGATTTTAAATAAAGAAAGGGCTTTATTTTTACCTAAACATCAGCTTTTAGCCATAAGCGATCTGCACTTGGGTAAATCTGCGCACTTCCGTCAGGCCGGTTTGCAAGTACCTTCTACTATTGCCCAAACCGATCTTCAACGCTTGAGTTTATTGATTAACCAATACAATCCGAAAACATTGCTAATTAATGGAGATATGTTTCATCATGGTTTAAATACCGATATTGATGAATTTTCTGTATGGAGAAAACAATACCAGGAACTTAATTTTTTATTGGTAAAGGGAAATCACGATAGGCTTTCAGACGCCAATTATGCTGCGATGAATATCGAAATAAATGAACCTAGTTTTTGCCTGGGGCCATTTTGCTTTATTCATGATGCTCCAAATGGTATGAAAGAAGAATTATATCCCATTAGCGGCCATATCCATCCAGGTGTAACCATTGTAGGCAAAGCCAAACAAAGATTAAAATTTCCATGTTTTTATTTTGGTAAAGACTACGCCGTTTTGCCCGCTTTTAGTTTATTTACCGGACTTTATACGGTTTATCCTAAAGCAAACGAACGCATTTTTGCAGTAACGCCTAAAAGTGTGGTAGAAGTTTAGGCGTGGGCATCAATTACCTGTTTTAACTGTGATGCCTGTAAAACACCACTTTGTCTCCATACCTGTTTTCCGTTTTTAAAAAGAATTAAAGTTGGTACGCCTTGAATATTAAAGGAAGAAGCAGCTGGCTGATTCTTATCAATATCTACTTTAATGATAGAAACAGCATCGCCAACCTGAGATTTTAATTGTTCCAAAATGGGCTTCATCATTTTACAAGGACCACACCACTCGGCAAAAAAATCAACAAGAACAGGTTTGTCACCATTAATTAAATCTGAAAACTTAGCCATGATATTTGTATTTATTTAGAAACAACGATGAGCTGGATTAGTTTTTAACGAAAAATCGTCATTTCGAAAGAAATGCAACGTAGTTGAGAACCACGTAGTGCTCAGCGAAGCTAAATCTATAATAGATCTCTCCTCAGAAGGAGTTCCTTTGGAACATTCAGCTATGCTTCAGTCGAGATGACGAATTTGATTAATTAATTATTCAATTAAGCACTTACCGGCAGTTCTGCGGCTAAGGCAGCAACCCAACCTTCAAACAAAGCTTTTTCGATTTTGATTACTTCAGCTGCATGATTTTCCCAGTCATCAGAAAAACTAACCAGTTGGTTCATCATTTCTTCTAAGTGGCCCTCTTCTTCTAATATAATCGATTTTACATTTACCTTGCTTTTTGCTTCGTCTAAAACCGTTTGATAAATTGGATACAATTCATCGGCACGCACTTCAATCGCATAAGTAACAAATAAATAGGCCGCGAATTTTAAATCGTAACCAGAAAGGTTAAATACCGCTTTTAAATACCGACAAACAGCAATATCTAAAGCATGTAAATAATATTTTGTATGATTTGGAGATAATAACTCGGCATTGGTGTAAGTTTTACAATGTGCCACGTCAATCTTCGAAATCTGCTTTTTTAAATAATAAGCATGGCGGTGTTCTTCTGCAGCGTGTTTAAGAATAATGAGGTTTACATTTTCTTTATGCTCCGAAGCTGAAATCTTCTTTGCACCTGCATTTTCCATATAAGACAATGTATTTAACCATTTGGCATGCAATACATTATCTGAAACTATCGATTTTAAATTTGAAGCTAACATTTTTGATTGTTAAACTGGTAAATTGTTGGTATTAGCCAACGGTAAACTTTTAACTGTAAACTGGTTAAATCTCCCTGTTCAGATCCCAGCCTTCTAAATAATCTGCTACTCTACGTACAAACATTCCCCCTAAAGAACCATCTACAACCCTGTGGTCGTAAGATAAAGACAAGAACATCATATGCCTGATCGCAATTACATCACCATGTTCGGTTTCTAAAACAGCTGGTTTCTTTTTAATGGCGCCTACTGCTAAAATAGCTACCTGGGGCTGGTTGATAATCGGTGTGCCCATTACATTGCCGAAACTACCTACATTGGTTAACGTAAAAGTGCCACCTTGCGTTTCATCAGGCTTTAATTTAGAGTTTCTCGCTCTTGCAGCTAAATCATTAACTGCTTTGGTTAAGCCAACCAAATTTAACTGATCGGCATTTCTAATTACAGGAACGATTAGGTTTCCACTTGGTAAAGCAGCGGCCATACCAATATTGATATCACGCTTTTTGATAATCTGAGTACCGTTAACCGAAACATTGATCATCGGAAAATCTTTTATCGCTTTGGCAACTGCCTCTACAAATATTGGTGTAAAGGTTATTTTTTCGCTTTCACGCTTTTCGAAGCTATTTTTTACTTTATTGCGCCATAAAACCATATTGGTTACGTCGGCTTCAACAAACGAAGTTACATGCGGTGAAGTTGTTTTACTCATTACCATATGATCGGCAATCAGTTTACGCATTCTATCCATCTCAATAATTTCGTCGCCACCACTAACACTGGTTGTTGATGTTTTATTTACAACTGATGCTGAACTTGTTTTATTTTCAGCAGGTTGGTTTGTTGGTGGAACAGGTGCTGTGATAGTAACGGTTTGAGTTAATATCGGTTCTCCACCATTTTTCTTAGCAATATAATCTAATAGATCATCTTTATTTAACCGTCCGTCAGTACCAGAGCCTTTAATGGTATCAAGCTCAGCTAACGAGATATTTTCTTGTGCGGCAATACTTTTAACCAGAGGAGAATAAAAGCGGTCAGACGTGCTGAAATCAGTTGCTACAGTTGTTTTTTCTGACGGCAGTTGTGCAATTCCAGGAATAGTTTCAATTTTTTCTTCAGCTATTGGCTTTTCTGCAACTGGGGCTTCTACCGTTGAGGTTTCTCCACCTTCAGTTTCAATAATGGCAATTACATCGCCCACCTGGGCAACTTCATCTGCAGCAAATAACTGTTTTACCAATTTACCGGCAACCGGAGAAGGAACTTCAGAGTCTACCTTATCAGTAGCGATCTCCAGAATGGTATCATCTAATTCAATAGAATCACCAGGTTGTTTTACCCATTTAATCACCGTTGCTTCCGCAACACTTTCACCCATTTTTGGTAACAATAGTTCGTATTGAGCCATATTAAATTACAGTATTTTATATTGGTAATGCTACAAAAATACAGTTTTTATTCTTTCTAAACTGTTTCTTTAAGGAGATTTAATAACATGGCGAGTGCCGATGCAGCAGATCGTTCGATGTTTTGAATACGTTTGTTGCTGAAATTAAACAACTTAGCTACAGTTTTGTGATTTGAAGAAATTGCAATCCATACCGTACCAACTGGTTTGTCTTCTGTTCCGCCATCAGGACCTGCAATGCCACTAACCGCAATAGCATAATCTGTTTTGAAATGTTTAATTGCACCTTCGGCCATTTCTGTAACAGTTTGTTCGCTCACGGCGCCAAAGGTATTTAAGGTACTTTCTTTTACACCAAGAATAGATTCTTTAAGCTCGTACGCATAGGCTACTGCCCCGCCCCAATAAACCGAAGAAGAACCCGGGTGCTGCGTAATCAGATGCGCTATGTACCCACCGGTACAGCTTTCTGCCGTAGATAGGGTTAAACCCTTGCTTTTCATGAGGTTCAGGATCGCTTTTTCTAAAGGAATATCTTCGTCGGTTACCACAAACTTATTTACTTTTGAAATGATCTGTTTGGCATACACCTCAACCTCTTTGAGTAACACTGTTTCGTTATCGCCTTTGGCCGATAAGCGCAAACGTACCTGTCCTAATTTTGGCAGATAGGCCAATTTGATGTGCGCTGGCAAGCTATCTTCAATTTCCTCAATCTCTTTGGCCAGAAATGATTCGCCTATATTTGCCGTAAGAATAGTTTTATGTACAATAAACGGTAGCTTAAATCTGCTCGTAATTCTGGGTAGAATTTCGTCATCCATCAGGTACATCATTTCGTAGGGTACACCTGGCATCGATACAAAAATGGTGTTGTTCTGTTCAAACCACATACAAGGCGCAGTGCCATTTTTGTTTACAATAACCTCACAACCATCAGGAACATCAGCCTGTTGAATATTGATATCCAATAAAGGACGCTTGTATTTTTCGAAAATCTGACGAACCATTTCTAATGCTCCGGGATCATTGCGAAAGCCCATATTGAAATACTTTGCCAAGGTTTTCTTGGTAATATCATCTTTGGTCGGTCCTAGTCCACCTGTAATTAAAACAATATCTGCACGTTTTTCGGCAAGTTCGAGGGCTTCAATAATATGTTGCTCATCATCAGAAACTGAAGTAATCTGCTTAACGGAAACACCAATTAAATTTAACTGTTTAGCCATCCAGGCAGAATTGGTATCAACGATTTGGCCAATGAGAATCTCATCACCAATGGTAATAATTTCGGCTAGCATAATTTATTGGTATGTGCTGTAAAAACCTTGTCTTTTGCTCAATTTCAAATCCTGTAATATCGATGCCTTAACTTTTATAGTAACAGAATAACTTTTGTATGCACCGTATGGAACCCAGTTTACACTCATATCCCAGCAATGTAAATCGCGGTAAATAGCTAAATTCATTGGGGTTAAGCCATTGTTCTTAAAATCGTAACCGGAGTTAAAAGTAACTTTCCACTTTGGTGTTAAGTTAACATCGCCATTAAAGTTTAGTGTATTCGAAATTGTATTGTTGTTTCCGTCATTCGAATATTGAAAACTGTAAGAGAAAGAGAAATTCCAGGGAATGTTAAAATCAACGAAAGCATTTGGATCACGACTTATTGCCGCCAATTGTTCCGATTGTATATCGGTCAATCCTTTTTTATTGGCGGCTTCGCCTAATTTATCATTAGCCTCATTTTTACGTTTTAATGCCTCTGGATTTAAACTATAATCGAATGAGAACCCAAAGTTGGTTAAACGTGGCAGGAATTTGTTCTTTTGGAAAAATAAACGATCCTCTCTTATTTTAATGGTTTGACCGTTAACTGTTGTGTCTTTTAAAGCATACGGATCTAATGTTCCATTATAATTTATCCCTAATTTATCGGTAAACTGCGAGCGGCCACTAAAACCAATGGTTGATAATTTATAAGAAGGCGCTAGAAAGTTATATGAACCACTAAAACTCAAACCTTGAATAATTGGGATCTTTTTTGAGCCTGTTCCGGTCGTATCGTTTTTATTCCTCACCTTCAGTTCTACGGTATTATCCAGGCCGAAACCAATGGATGCATTAGGGCCGCCAAAAGAGCCTGGCTGTGCCATACCATCAAAAATGGAATATTTTAAAGGTTGTCCACTAGTATAAATTTGATTGCCATTTTGGTCTATTGCAGGTCTAAAAGGCCCCGCTCCTGCTTTCGTAAAATCCGGAGAATAAGAGAAGGAAACATTTGGAGTCATTACATGTCTTAGTGCCTGAATTTTGCCAGCTGGATTAAAATCTCTTCTGCCATAAATTTTAGTCGACATACTGGTTGATAGGCTGTAGCTGCCCGCTCTTTTAAAGCCACTGAGGGTATCTTCTCTAAAAGTATAGGTATTATCGGCAAACTGTGTATATCTTCTATTTACACTCTGAAAATTCCAAACCTCATTATAGGTACCGCCCAAACTAAAGTTTAAATATTTTAAGGCAGTAAAAGACATATTTATCGGAATACTATGCGAAAATCCACTTCTTAATCGCTTTAAACCATCATTTTGGAACAACAAACTATCAAAAGTATCAATTCTGTTGGTTCCCTGTAAGCTATAGCCAACCGTTATTTTTTCATACCATTTTTGCTCGCCAACTGCATCTTTAGGTCGAAACGGGTTAAATGTAGGTACGTTGAATGTCATTTCGGGCAACCTTAACGATATCGCTCTTGTACTTAAAGTCTGATCACTTGATGCAGCCAAAGAGAAATTCATCCCATTCGAATAAGCCTTAGCATAACTGATACTACTACTTGTTGAGTTGGTTGCAATGGTGTTAATGTCGTAAGTGGTACCTGCTGCAGTATTTTTATAATAACCTCTTCTTCCTGTAGATACCAATCGCACACTTGCACTAAATGTTGTACCCGGATTGGCATTGGCATTTTGGCTATGGCTCCAATTGATACTAAAGTTTTTAGTGGGGTTTCTAAATGCCTCGGTACCTTCTAAACCATCTTTAAAACTAGAGTAAGCCAAGTTAATGTTACCGTTGTATTTATATCTTTTGGTGTAATTGCTCAGCAAACTTGTTTCATAAGAGCCATTGGTATAAATAGAGCCTAAAAGTTTAGCATCCCAATAATCATTCAATCCGAGGTAATAACCACCGTTTTGCAAGAAAAACCCCCTGGTTGCATCTTCGCCCGGCGTAGGAAGGATTACACCCGATGTTCGTTTATTAGGTTTTGGAAAAAAAGCAAACGGTAGCCCCAGAAACGTGGGGATATCTTCGATAATCATGTAAACAGGCCCGGTAATAATCTGTTTCTCTGTTACCACCCCTTTAGAAATCATTAATCCAAAATGCGGATGCGGTAGATTACAGGTACTGTACATTACATTTTTAATGTGCAGCTCATCATCTATTTGCTTTTTACTCTGCCCACCAGAGAAGAAACCTCCCTCTTGTTCAGAAAAAACACCATATACTTTGGCCCGTGTTGTTTCTGAATTGTAAAAAATAGAATCGGCAATGGCTGTTCCATCAGCACCCGATTTAAAGATTGGTTTTCCGGTATATCTACCAGTTTTCGGATCTTTAATACCACGTGCAAATATGGAATTTTGCTTTTTATCGTATTTGATATAAGCCGCATCTAGCTCAAAATCACCGTATACAACCCTTGCGTTTCCGTATAAATACACAATGCTTTTATCGGCACTCATTTTTACGGAATCCTCCGCTTTGTATTCTACTTTCTGGTCGATACTGCTATTATTTTTACCTGTCTTTTTAGTCGTATCCTTTTTGGTTGTGTCTTGCCGGATGATTTGTTGCAATGAAAAATGAGAAAATGCGTTAGCTTTACCAACAACAAGTGTTAATAAAATGACAGATATTAGTAAAATAGAGCTCTTAAGAAGTTTCAAATTCGTATTTGAATGTTATTTTTGCACAAATGTTTAATCAAAAACGTTCAAAATTAGTGAAAAATATACCATTGATGTATCTTAAATCCATTTTAACAATTATTATTTACTTAGTGTTATCAAATTCGATTGATAATCAGGTGTTTGCGCAAGAATATAAAATTAAAACAATTGTGATCGATGCCGGTCACGGCGGTAAAGATGGTGCAACCCATGGTGTATACTCGAAGGAAAAAGATGTGGCACTTAAAACGGCATTGAACCTTGGCCGGGCGCTTCAAGATAGTTTGAAAGATATCAAAGTGATTTATACCCGGGAGTCGGATGTATTTATTCCTTTATACGAGCGTATCAATATTGCAAATAATGCAAAGGCCGATTTATTTATTTCTATCCACTTAAATGATATGCCGGTTCGGGTATCGAGAGTGGTAGATTATTACAAAAAAGTAAGAGGCAGAAAAGTACCTGTTTATAGAACGGTTACATCTAAAAGTACCTCAACGAGGGGAACAGAAACATTCGTGTCGGGAACTCGCCGCTTAGGTGAGCAGGATGAGGTGATCAAACGAGAAAATGCATCGATGTTTCTGGAAGAGAATTATCAGAAAAACTATGAGGGATTTATTGCAAATACCCCTGAGAGTGACATTATGTTATCGTTAATGAAACAAACCAATAGAGATAGGAGTTTAAAGTTTGCTTCAATGCTTCAACAAGAATATGTTAATGCAGGCCGGATCAACAGAGGTGTACAAGAAAAAAGCCTTGCGGTATTGGCCCGTGCAGCTATGCCTGCTGTGTTAACTGAAATTGGTTTTGTGAGTAATCCAGATGAAGAAGATTACATGAATTCTCCTGAAGGACAAAATGAAATTGTAAGTGGAATTATTAAAGCAATTAAAAATTATAAACGTATCGCTGAAACCTCATTTTAACATCCCTCCTGCATGAAGATTAAACTTCTGATTACAATACTTTTCTTTTCGTTACTAATTGCTGAAAAAGCACCTGCTCAAGGTTATAAGATCAAAACAATTGTTATTGATCCCGGCCATGGCGGCAGAAAACCTGGAGCCTCTGGTAGTTTTTCGAAAGAAAAAGATGTTTCTTTAAAGGTTGCATTAAAACTAGGCGCCTTATTAAAGGAGCAAATGCCGGATGTTAAAATAATTTTTACGCGTAAAACGGATATAGATGTTGATTTATACAGGCGGGCGGAAATAGCGAATGAAGCTAATGCCGATCTTTTTATATCGGTACACTGCAATTCAATGCCTCCAGGCAACAAGCATATCAAAGGAGTAGAAACATTGGTTGCGGGGTCGCACCGGTTAAAAGAACAGGATGCGGCCATACGTGAGAACGCCGATATTAAATTGGAAAAGAACTACAAAAGTAAGTATGATGGGTATGATCCAAGTAACCCGAGTAGTTTTATCCTTTTATCGCTTTTAAAAAATGCCTTTCGGGACAAAAGTATTAATTTTGCCAAATTAATACAGAACAGTTATATCAAGCGGGATGAGCGATTAAGCCGAGGTGTTAAAGAGCAAGGCGTTTTAGTACTGCAGCGTTGTGGTATGCCCGCCGTTTTAACAGAAGTCGGTTTTATCTCGAATACAGAGGAAGAAAAATATATTAATTCCCAAAATGGACAAAGCGAAATCGCCAATTCTATTTTGGAAGCAATAAAAACATATAAAAAAAATATTGAGGTTAAATAAGTGGCATTATAAATGATGTTTATTTTACCTTTGGAAAAAATATAAAACAAGGTACCAAACAAATAGTGCAGCCTTTGTGTATTTATAGGGTTTAGCACAAGAATTAATTACGCTCTAACAAGTGAAGAAAGAATACCTTCAGCGCTTGTAGCCATTAAATAAAACACTCATGAAGATTAAGAACGAAACCAAAGTAGGTATTTTAGCTGCATTTGCCATTGCTTTATTAATAATTGGATATAATTTTTTAAAAGGAAATTCAATTTTCTCAAATGAAACTACATTATATGCAAAATATACGAGGGTTGATGGTTTAAGTGTTTCAAAACCTATCCTAATTAATGGTTATCAGATTGGCCGGGTGGCCAAATTGGATTTACAGCCAGACGGTAGTATTATTGCCACCTTAAGTGTAAACAGCAAATATGAAATTCCAGAAAATAGTATTGCCCGTTTAGAAGGTACAGATCTTTTAGGTAGCAAGGCTATTGTAATGTCGTTAGGTAATTCGAAAAAGATGGCCGAAGATGGTTACACCTTAAACGCAAATGTAGAAAAAGGCTTAATGGAACAGGTACAGCCGGTTCAAAAGAAAGCAGAATTAATTATCGGCAAAATGGATTCTATTCTAAGTAGTGTAAACTCTATTCTGAACCCTAACTTTCAGAAAAATGTCGATAAAAGCTTTAACAGTATAGCTGGCACATTAGCTTCGTTAGAAACTACATCGAAAAAAGTTGATGGTTTAGTAGGTTCAGAAAGCGCACGTATTGCAGCAATTTTCAAAAACGTTGAAGGTATTACGGCCAACCTGAATAACAATAATCAAAAAATCAGCGATATCTTAACCAACATTAATACGGTTACCGATAAGTTTGCCGCTGCTAACTTTAAACAAACCTTAGATAATGCAAACAATGCTATCGCTGACTTACAAAGTGTAATTTCAGGAATTAAAGATGGAAAAGGCAGTTTAGGATTGCTGTTAAATGATGATAAAATGTATCAGAATTTAAATAGTGCTTCAAAAAATCTTGATGAATTAATGATCGATTTGAAAGCTAATCCTAAACGTTATGTACACTTCTCGGTATTTGGAGGTGGCAACAAAAAAGACAAGTAATTAATTTTTATAAATTCGAAAGCCTTACAGTTTTAAATTGTAGGGCTTTTTTTGTTTTTGTGGAGTCCTAAAAAAGGTTGACCAAATCTTAACAAAATGGTCAATAATAATTTAAAAAAACTGCAACGTTCACCCCGGAGTTACAGTGAGAGTTTCAAGCGATTAGTGGTAGAGGAATACGAGAACGGTCATTTGAATAAAGACCAGTTGCAACGTAAATACGATATCCGCGGCAATCAGTGTATTCAGAATTGGTTGCGAAAATATAGTAAATTAGCCTATCCAAGATATAAAAGCATTGGCAGGCCTATGAAGGACAATGATCAACAGCGACTCAAAGAGCTTGAGTCCGAGTTAAAGCAAGAGAACAAGGCATTGGAAAAGAAGTTGAGGGAAGCAGAACATCAGCTTTCCATGTACAAGAAATTTGTTGAGATCGCGGAGCGGGAACTGAACATCGAGATCCGAAAAAAGTCTGGCGCCAAGCAGTTCAAGAAATAGCACTTTTATCCAGTAAGAACACTATTACTAAGTTGTGCAAGCTGTTTGGCTACACGAAACAGGCTTTCTATAAGGCAGGATCCAATAGCTCAAAAAAGACTGTTGCAGAGCAGGAGATCAAAGAGATGGTACTGAACATTCGACATAAGCTACCGCGGACCGGGGTCCGTAAGCTGCATGTGATGTTACGGGAAAGCATGTCCCGCAAGAACATGAGGGTTGGACGCGACAAACTTTTTGGGATATTAAGATCACAGCATCTGCTAGTCCAACGGAAACGCAAGTATACCAGAACAACTGATTCGAAGCACTGGATGAGGAAATACCCCAACCTAATTAAGGACCTGGAACTTACCATGCCTGAACAGCTATGGGTTTCAGATATAACATATCTACAAACGGTTGCGGGAAATGAATATCTTCATCTGGTTACCGACGCAGGCTCGAAGCTAATAATGGGGTATGAAGTCTGTGGCGATATGAAGGCTGTGTCTACGAAAAAGGCATTGGAGATGGCCATAAGCAAGAGGGAATATGAGCATCAGCTCATCCACCATTCTGACAGGGGACTACAGTATTGCAGCTATGATTATATCAGGCTTTTATCGCATAACCACATCACAATCAGTATGACTGAAAATGGTGATCCATATGAAAATGCAGTCGCAGAAAGAGTCAATGGGATTTTAAAGGACGAATTTGGATTGGATGCAGTCTTTAAGGGGAAAGCCCAATTATATAAACAAGTGCACCAGGCGATTGAATTATATAACCAGATGAGATTACACTCCTCAGTAAATATGTTAACGCCGAGACAAGCGCACTCAAAACCTAAGATATTTGTAAAACGGTGGAAGAAAAAAGAACCATCAAAATAGATTTTAATGGTTCTTTTAATTTTATAATTTAGTAAAATAAATAGTCAACTTTTTCAAGGACTAGACATTTAGCGTTCGTCATGCTGAATTTATTTCAGCATCTTTCTAGATCCTAAACAAGTTCAGGATGACGAATGGCATCCACGCAACGCTATGGTTCTTTGCGCATTCCTCTGTGTGCTCTGTGGTAAAAAGATAAAATCCCTAAAGATGGAAAGTTCTCCCCTCTACAGCCAACTCGGTATTCTCGAAAACAGATTGTGCTTCTTCTAAAAGCATTTGTAAGGTTTTGTAACGCGAAGAAAAATGGCCGATAAGTAATTTCTTTACGCCATTAATTTTGGCTACCTCTGCTGCCTGTAAAGCGGTTGTGTGATGCGTTTCTTTAGCCCTATCCAATAAATCATGCATGAAGGTAGCTTCGTGGTATAAGGTATCACAATCTTTTATTGTAGCAAAGTAACTTTCATCAAATAAGGTGTCGGAGCAATAAGCGTAACATCTTGGTGCATCTGCCTCGATGGTATAATCTTCACTGCGTAAAATATCGCCATTTGGTAGTTCTACATCAAGTCCTTTTTTTAAGGCCGTATAATACGCCATTGGCACTTCATCAGTCTTTTCTTTTATTAGTTTACGTTGTCGTTTCTTCTGCTGAAAAATAAAGCCAGTTGTAGGGATACGGTGATTTAAAACAATAGTTTTAACTGTTAAATCACTATTCTCGAATATCTGTCTTGACTCATCGGCTTCAATCGGAAAAAACTCAATTGGATACCTTAATACGGTATCAGAATATTTAAACTGAATCTCTAAAATTTCTAATAAAGGTTTGGGGCCAAATATCTGCATGGGTTTTATCCTGCCGTTTAAATGCAAACTGGAAAGCAAGCCTATTAAACCGAAATAATGATCGCCATGTAAGTGGCTGATAAAAATATAATCGATGCGGGCGGCTTTAAGGTTGTACTTGGCCAATTGTTGTTGTGTGCCTTCACCGCAATCAATGAGGTAATATTTTTCATTACAATTTAAAAGCTGTGCCGATGGGTTCCTGTTAAATACAGGAGTTGCAGAACTGCTTCCTAAAATTGTAACTTCAAATTTCATCATGATAAGATATAAAAAGCCTCGTAGATTTTTAGAAACTACGAGGCCGGAATGTTATTTAAATATTTGTTATTTAGCGCCTCTAAACTCTTTTTCCAACTCATCCATAAAGATAAAATCAGTTGCTTCGTCTATTGTATTAACAAACGTTACAGATTGAAATATGTTTGATAATTCGATAATAGATGCCAACTCATCATTAATTCCGGTTACAATAAATAATCCACCTGCCGATTTGCAAAGCCTATCCCCAACCAATAAGCAGCTTAAATCCTGCGCATCGTTACACTCTGTAACATGACTTAAATCAACAATTATATTTTGAAATCCCTCTGCGTTGAGCAAATAGAACTCTGATTTTAATCCTGGAGCATTATCGTTTGTAAACTTAGGTTCTTCTAACTTTAAGGTTACATATTTATCGTGTTTATCTACTGAAAATTTCATCTCTCTAATCTTTATTTTACTAATGTATAAATTTCTTTCGAATTTAAAGTGTTTCTAAAGCCTTTAAAACATTGGTTTCAATGCGGCTAGAAATGGCATCAGCATCAGCTTTTATAAAGGTCTCTCCTACAATTTGTTCGTAAAGTTCGATGTAACGTTCTGAAATTGAATTTACAATTTCAGGTGTCATTTCTGGCACAACTTGTCCATCTTTTCCCTGAAAACCATTTTCGATTAACCATTTTCTTACAAATTCTTTCGAAAGTTGCTTTTGTGGCTCATTACTATTCTGGCGGTCCTGATATCCCTCTGCATAAAAATAGCGTGAAGAATCTGGTGTGTGTATTTCGTCGATCAAATAAATTACGCCATCAGCAGCGCCGAACTCGTATTTCGTATCCACTAAAATCAATCCGCTTTTAGCAGCAATCTCAGTTCCGCGTTGATATAGTGCATAAGTGTATTCTTCTAACTTTTCGTAATCGGTTATAGAAACAATACCTTTTGCTAAAATATCTTCTTTTGAAATGTCTTCATCATGCCCCACCGAAGCTTTTGTGGTTGGGGTAATAATGGGCTGAGGTAGTTTATCGTTTTCTTTTAATCCATCAGGTAAAGAAACACCGCACACGGAACGTTTTCCTGCGCTGTATTCGCGCCATGCATGACCGGCCAAATAACCTCTAATTACCATTTCTACTTTAAATGGCTCACAAATACGACCTATCGTAACCATTGGATCTGGCACGGCTAAAACCCAGTTAGGAACGATATCCTGCGTAGCTGCTAAAAACTTAGCTGCAATTTGGTTTAATACCTGCCCTTTAAATGGAATAGCTTCAGGTAATACTACATCAAAAGCAGAAATACGGTCTGATACCACCATTACCATAAATTGGTCAGCTATGGTGTATACATCGCGAACTTTGCCTTTGTAAAAATTACTTTGATTTGGAAAATTGAAATGAGTTTCTTTTAGTGCTTTCATGAGGGGATAAAAATAGGAAAAAAGTCCGAAAGTCCGAAGACAGGAGTCGGATGATGAAGGGTAAAAAACAAAAGTCCGAAGTAGTTCTATTGTAAGACCTAAACTTCGGACTTTTCTGACTTCTGACCTACGACTTACTGAATATCGCCGTAAGCTTTCAGGATATCTTTCACTAGTTTATGTCTTACCACATCTTCGCCACTTAGGTAAATAATATCAATACCTTTAATGTCTTCTAAAATCCTTAAGCCGTTAAATAAACCCGACATCTGTTTTTTAGGCAGATCGATCTGTGTTACGTCGCCAGTGACAATAAATTTAGCGGTAGGCCCCATACGGGTTAAAAACATTTTTAACTGCATATCGGTCGCATTTTGCGCCTCATCTAAAATCACGAAACAGTTATCTAAGGTACGTCCGCGCATAAATGCCAATGGCGCAATTTCTATCGTACGGTTTTCGATGTAGAATTTCAATTTCTCTGCAGGGATCATATCATCCAATGCATCGTATAACGGACGTAAATATGGATCGATTTTTTCTTTTAAATCGCCAGGTAAGAAACCAAGATTCTCCCCTGCTTCAACCGCCGGACGGGTTAAAATAATCCGTTTAATTTCTTTATTCTTTAATGCCCTAACAGCCAAAGCTACGGCAGTATATGTTTTTCCTGTTCCGGCGGGGCCAATGGCAAATAGGATATCATTTTTAGCAATACTGCTTACCATTTTGCGCTGATTTGCAGTTCGTGCCTTAACCAAAAGGCCGTTTGTGCCAAAAACAATTACCTCTCCACCGCCTCCGGTAGGTTGTTCTACATCTTTTTTTACTACACCGGCTACCTTTGCACCCAGTATAGATTCTACATCATTATTGGTAAGTGAGCTATATTTCTCGAGGTGTGCAATAAGCTGGTTAAACTTATCCTCGAAAGTCTTAAGTTCCTGTTCATCACCGAGAACCTTAACGTCACTACCTCTCGCTACCAGTTTCAACTTCGCGAAAGCACCTTTAATCATTTCGTAATTCTCGTTATTCGGCCCCCAAAAGTGAGCAGGATTTACGGTATCCAGAGTTAATTTTAATTCGTTCAAACTGTAGTATTTTAAAAAGTTATCGGGGTATATTAATTAAAATTTGAATATTTGCAGACGCTTAGGCCCGTACACAAGAATAAGCAATAATAATGAATTTTTAATGGGGATAATTACTTTAACAACAGATTTAGGTTCAAAAGATTTTTACCAGAGTGCCCTTAAAGGTAGTCTGTTGAGTCTTATGCCTAATGTTAATTTAGTTGATATTACCCACGAGGTTCCGTCATTCAATATTTCGTACGCAGCCTTTGTGCTAAAAAACGCTTATCCTTACTTTCCGAAGAATACGGTGCACTTAATCGGTATCGATTCTGTATACAGTGAAAACACCAAATATATTGCTGTAAAGCATCGTGATCACTTTTTTGTAGGGGCTGATAATGGTATTTTCTCCCTTCTTTTTGACGATATTCCGGAAGATGTGGTAGAACTGAACATTATGCAGGATTTGAAATATCTACACTTTCCCTTGGTTGATATTTTTGTTAAAGCAGCAACGCATTTGGCCAAGGGTGGCAAACTTAAAGACATCGGTTTACCTGTAGCAGAGATTGAGCAGAAGATGCTTTTACATCCTGTGATTGAACGAGATGTGATCCGCGGTAGTGTGGTATATATCGATACTTTTTGTAATGTAATTACCAACATTACTAAAGATCTGTTTACCAAAATCCAGAAAAACAGGGACTTTACTTTATACTTTAGAAAAAGCGAAACCATTACACAATTGAGCTGGCATTACAACGAAGTACAGGAAGGTGAAAAACTTTGCCTGTTTGGGATTAGTAACCACTTGGAGATAGCAATTAATAAAGGTAAAGCAAGTGGTTTATTAGGCCTGCATTTAGGTGATATTGTACGGGTGGAGTTTCATCCTTAAGAAAGTTCAGTAGTTCATTGGCTCAATGGTTCATTTGGCATGGTGCCTAAACAACTAATTGCAAACTATTTTTTGGCGCTCGCAATGATGAAACAGAATAACCACTTTGCTAACCAATGAACTAATGGCCAATGAACCAATAAACCAGCCAAAACAACTTTCACCCTTTTCACGTTTATATCGCATGAAGAAATATTTTTATCTGTTCTCTTTTTTGATGCTGAATATGCAGGCGATTGCACAGCAAGACACCGCTGCCTATGCAGCTCAGCGTGCTAAAGTAAATTCATTACTTGTAGAAAGAAGTAACAAGTTTGGTCAGTATGATGAAAGTTTAAACCAACGAACTGGAATATTCGGGTGGCAAACCAAACGTGATATTAAAAATTCCAATGAAATTCTTCGTCAGGTAGTTTTAACCGACAACAATATTTTCAAAGAGCTGAAAGTATTAATGGATTATAAAGATTTGCAGAACCGGCAGAAAGTAGCTGTGGCGGATAATTCTCAGGAGCGTATGGAACGTTATATGCAAACCATTAAAAAACTACAGGATCAGAATGCGCAGCTCAAAGAAGATTTAGAGAAAAAGAATAAAGGAGGTCTATCAACCTACATCATCGTCTTTTTAATTTTAGTAATGGCAGGTGGATTTTATTTCTTCAGCAAAAAACTTCAAGGGTATAAAACTGCTAAAATCAGCGCTTAAAATTACAATTGGATATTAGTAGCTTCTTGATTATTAAAAATAATAGACAAATTATGAAAAAGAGAATGTTTAAAATCTTGGTGAAGATAAATAAGGCGCTCTTACCAAGTTTGTATAGAAAAGATCCGAATAAGCTGACTGCTTTTCAGAGAGCGATATTGGGTTATCGCTATTGGGTGCTAACGAATGCGCTAGATTAAAAAAGACCAATCTGAGATTGGTCTTTTTACAAAATTCGTCATGCTGACCTGTAGCGCAGTGGAAAGTTACGCAGTAAATTTATTTCAGCACCTGTTTTTGAAAGACCCTGAAACAAGTTCAGGGTGATGGCACTAATGTTAATTCTTAAAATGCTCAATAATCAGCGTGGCCAGTTCCGTACCAATACGTTCTTGTGCTTCGTTAGTTGATGCACCAATATGTGGTGTTAAAGAGATTTTTGGATGGGTTAAAATTTCTGCCAATGGTGTAGGCTCGTTATCGAAAACATCTAAACCAGCGAAAGAAACTTTACCAGAATTCAGTGCTTCAATTAAAGCTGGTTCATCAATTGTTCCACCGCGTGAACAGTTTACAATACCTACTCCGTTTTTCATTTTAGCAAATTCTTCTGCACCTAAAATTGGTTTATCAGCAAATGGAGTATGTAAACTAAAGAAATCACTTCCTGCAATTACTTCGTCCAATGAAACCGTTTTAATTGGAATGCTTACTGATTTCCCGCCTTGGAATTCTAGTGTAATTTCAGATTCTGAAGGATATAAATCGTAAGCCAAAACATTCATGCCTAAGCCTAAAGCCACTTTTGCAGTGGCTCGACCGATACGGCCGAAACCGATAATACCGATGGTTTTACCACTTAATTCAGTTCCTTTAGCATAAGCTTTTTTCAAGTTATTGAATTGGGTTGAACCTTCTACCGGCATTTTACGGTTAGCATCCTGTAAAAACCTGATACCTGTAAATAAGTGAGAGAATACCAACTCGGCAACGGATAACGAAGACGCAGCTGGCGTGTTTACTACATTAATGCCTTGGCTACGTGCATATTCTACATCGATATTATCCATGCCTACTCCACCTCTACCAATTAATTTGATGTTAGGTACAGCATCAATTAATTCTTTTCTAACTTTTGTTGCACTACGTACAGTAATGGCATCATAGTTTTTTAATGCTTCAGCTAATTTATCCTGAGGAACGGTTTCAGTATCAACCTGGAAACCTGCTTTTTCTAATAATTCTTTTCCGATCGGATCAATCCCATCGTTTGCTAATATTTTAATCATTGTTATTTATGATTACACAGATTAAAACGATTATATTGATAATCTGCGGTTATAATTAATTCTTAATTTGTTTTTGCCTGTTGTTCTTCAAATACCTGCATGGCATCTACCAGGGCATGTACACTTGTAATTGGCAATGCATTATACATCGATGCACGGAAACCACCAACACTTCTGTGCCCTTTAATACCCACAATACCTTGCTCTTCAGCATATTTCAAAAATGGTTTTTCCAATTCTGGGTTTTCCATTACGAAGCAAACATTCATTCTAGAACGGTCTTCAACTGCACAAGTTCCTTTAAATAATGGATTACGGTCGATCTCTCTGTAAAGTGCTTCTGCTTTTTGTTTGTTTTCTTTTTCAATCTCAGCAACGCCACCTTTTGATTTTAACCAACGTAGATTTAATAAAGCTACATAGATTGAGAAAACCGGAGGTGTATTGTACATCGAATCGTTATCGATATGCGATTGATAGTTCAACATAGATGGAATTTTACGGTCGATTTTACCTAAAACTTCATTCTTAACAATAGCGATGGTTAAACCAGCAGGACCTACATTTTTTTGAGCTCCGGCATAAATTAAATCGAATTTAGAAACATCGATTACACGGCTCATAATATCAGAAGACATATCGCAAACAACAGGAACGTTTGTTTTAGGGACTTCGAAAAGCTCAGTTCCGTAAATGGTATTGTTTGAAGTATAGTGGAAATAAGCACTATCAGCTGGGATTTCAAAATCCTTTGGAATAAAAGTGTAGTTTGCATCTTTAGAAGAAGCAACCACATTTACATTACCGATAAATTTAGCTTCTTTTAATGCTTTGGTTGCCCAAACGCCTGAATCTAAATAACTTGCTGTTTGCCCATCGCCCAATAAATTCATCGGAACCATTGCAAACTGTAAACTTGCACCACCTTGTAAAAATAAAACGGAATAACCCGACGGCACATTTAATAATTCCTTTACCAACTTATCAGCTTCAGCAACAACTGCCTCAAATTCGGTTGTTCTGTGCGAAATTTCTAAAATTGATAATCCATCGTTAAAATCTAAAACAGCCTGAGCTGCTTGTTTAAACACTTCTTGAGGTAAAATACAAGGGCCTGCGCCAAAATTATGCTTCATCTTATTATATAATGTTTTATGGGCGTAAATGTAAAATTTTTAAAGCAGTTATGCCCATAAAATCGTATCATAAAAAATTAAATTTTGTTAAAAAAAAGTAGAAAATTGATTAATTTATTGCAGTTTTTGTAATTAAATCGTTTAACTAAAATTGTTTATTCATTTTTTATTTTGAGTAGTAATTATGGTGTTTTCATCAGTTGGTAAACCTTTTTCAGATTTAGCGATTTAATATCATTTCTAGCTTATAAAACAACGTTGAATACGATTCGAATTACAAGCTCTGATCAGTTATCCTAGTACTGCTTAAACACAATTTCCCCTTTTATAACTATTTATCAGAACAGCTAGATTGCCGATCTTCGTATAAATTGAATTTATCAAACAAAAATATGCGATAGCTGTTAATTACGAGGAGAACAAAGCGATTTTAAAACGCTATTAGTAAGCTATTTAAAAATTTAAAATGTCAAGTGTATGAAGCATCTAAAATTTTCGTCAACAATTACAGCCTGTTTATTTATAACAGCATTTTACGCTTGTAAAAACAATGTAACTGAACAAACAGTAGAAACTAAAATTGATGTACCAACTGATAAAATTGAGCAGATAAAAAGCTTGGGGTTTGGTACTAGCAACGTAGAAAAGTATGAGGATGGGTATGTAGTAGAAGGTGATATTTTTTTAACTGAAGAAAATTTAACTGAAACAGTGTCGGGAACTAGCCTTAATATTGCTGAAACTGAACAATACAGAACCAAAAACCTTGTTAAAAGTTTACCACGAGTAATCAGCATATCGATAGGCTCCAATTTAGCAGATCCATACAGTAAAGCTGCAGATATAATGATTTCAAGGTATAATGCGTTAGACTTAAGGATTAAATTCAAAAGAGCGATGTCTGGCAAAACAGGCGATATACACATCGGTGGCTTTCGTGAGGGACCTAAACCTAATGGAACAATTTTGCTTGGGTATGCTGGCTTTCCTAAAGCATCAGGTGAGCCACATCCAAACATTAAAATGAATATACACCCGCAGGCCTATGGTACTAATCCAAACAAGAATTACATCGCTTCTGTACTCCAGCATGAAATTGGCCATTGTATTGGTTTCAGACATACCGATTATATGAACCGGAATTTTAGCTGTCCGAATGATCCCGGAAATAATAATGAGGGGAAGGCTGATATTGGTGCCATTCGCATTAAAGGAACACCATCAAAACCAGACGCCGGATCTATAATGTTAGCCTGTTTTGATGGTAGTAGCAGTACTTTTAACGATAATGATATCGTTGCACTTAAGCATCTTTATAAATAAAAATAAAGACAATTATTTAATAAAGGCGTTAGATATCACTATAAAGACGCCTTTTTTAAAATATCTTTTAATGATATTTAGCCAGTTGGTTAATGTTTTACGGTCTGTTCTTAAGCTTCACAATCAATTTTAAATTAAACTGTCTGCCTGTTAAATAATTTGGAATAGCATACTGTACATTATCTACATCTTTTAGCCATAAGTATGAAACGGTGTTGTTGATATTCAACATATTAAAAACCTCGAAAAACAGAATAACTGAACTGAAATTCTTGTCTAAAAATTTGGGTTTGTGCAAAGCGGCGTCATCAAGGAAATCTTTGGAAAAACCGATATCTACACGCTTATATGATGGGATAAAAAACTTATCCAAATACCTTGGTGTTTGCGATGGACCGATCGGTAATTTTGAGCCATAAAGCGCGTTTAAGTGTACTTTATAAGTTGGACTATTTAATAATTTATCCTGGAAAAATATGGAGAAATTTAAACGTTGATCAGTTGGTCTTTTTAGATAGCCAGGATAAATCGTAGTTCCATTCTGGATATAACTATCTCCAATAATATCTTCGTTGGCATGTATAACCGACATTCTGAAATAAGAAACCAGATCCTTAACAAATTCGCCGCCAATACTGAAATCGGCACCATAAGCATAACCACGAGAGACCTCATTCGCCAGGTATTTAATTCTCAGGTTGTCTATTTTATACGGAATCAATCGGTCCGAATATTTAAAATATGCCTCAGAAGTAAACTTCAAGCGCGTTCCAAAAGCATCGAAAGCGTATTCATAACCCAGAGAAGTATTGTAAGAACTTTGCGCTTTCTGATCGATATTCAGCACGCCCGAAAAATCACGAATGGTCCGGTAGGAAGGCGGTTGTTTGTAAACGCCGGCAGAAAACCTTAAAATTTTATTGTTCGAGTTAGGCCGGTAAGCAATTAATATCCTCGGACTGATTAGCAACTGCTTGCTTAATGAACTGTAGGTAGCACGGGCGCCCAATTGCAGTTCTGCCGAATTTGAAAGCGAATAACTATCCTGGATATAAGCACTGTAGTTTTTAATATCGATATTGTTCTGTATGTTGATTACATTTTGTAACGTAATATTTTTCGAATTGTTGGGCAAAATGAAGCCGGCAGAATCGGTATAGTTATATTCATTCAACTGATCGTCGTAATTAGATTTATCAAATTTTATCCCCCAGGAAAAAACATGATTATTGAAATTTTGATCTACTTTTATTTCAGAAGCGAAAATTTGTGTATTTAAACTATTTCTTCCATAATTATAATAACTGCCAATGCCCCTGTTTTTATTGATCACCCCAAAATTTTCACCTAAAAAATTATTATCCACCTCATCAAAAATATAGCTGCCATTAATATCGAAACGCTCTCTTTCTACCGTACTAAAATAACTGTTAATAAACTTGATCACCAGATTTGGTTTGGGCGAATAAGTAGCGGTAACGGCGCTTCCCAAAGTTTGGTAATCGTCTATTTCTTGTCCCATATAGTCCACATTTAGCCTTAATGTAGTGCTCAATGTTCCGAACTGGGTTTCTCTATTGGTGGGTACCAATTTAAACTGACCAAGATTAAAACTGCCCAAAAAACTGATGTTGAATTTTGATGAAAAATCATATTGATACAGGAGCTGCGCATCGGCAAAATTTGGACTATAACTTCCCTTTTCGTCCTGTTTAATTAATACACTCGAATTATTTTTATAGCGTAAACCAGCCAAAATGAAGCTGTTTTTGAACAGCTTTTTGGTTGTTAACGAAGTGTTTAAAAGACTGCTGCTAAAGATGGTTTGATTACTATCCGGTTTATCGTATTTAATATCTAAGATTGAAGAAAGTTTATCGCCATATTTCGCTTCAAAGCCACCTGCAGAGAATTTTGCTTTGCTCACCAGGTCTGAATTGATAAAACTTAGTCCCTCCTGCTGTCCATTGCGGATCAATACCGGTCGGTTAATTTCTACATCGTTAATGTAAATCAGATTTTCATCGAAATTACCTCCCCGAACGCTATACTGGGCACTGAGTTCGTTGTTTGTAGATACACCTGGCAGGGTTTTGAGCATGGTTTCAAAATTCCCAGAAACCAATGGCATTGAAGAAACATCGGCAATATTAATAGTAGTAGTGTTACTTAACTGATTCTGTTTATTGGTAATGTTAACCTGTTCTAATTCATTGATATTGGCAATTAAATTTATCTGTTTGATAATGCGAGCACCCGACCGCTCACTAAATTTTATTGTTTGCGGTTGATAGCCCAAAAGCGAATATTTAATGCTAAACGTTTTCGATTTTGAATAAATGGTATATACACCAAACTCATCAGTAACTGTTGATTGTGCCTGCCCTAAAACGATTACGGTAACCTGCGCCAAGGGTAATTTTTCATCACTGTAAACTATCCCCGAAACCCTAACTAAAGGCTGGGCAACCGCAAAACTGCAACCAGCAATTAAAAGGAAGAGGATTAGCCGAAATTTGAGCATTTTTAGTATCAAGACAAAAGTATCAGGTATTAAGACTGTATGCGCCTCACCCTAAAAACAATTTAGCAATAAAACATTTAACAATTTAAATATTTATAGCGCTAGTTGTCAAGCTTTTCATTTTAGAAATGGTTTCCGTTGGATTATCTGTTGCGAAAATCGCATTTCCGGCCACAAAAGCATTGGCACCTGCTGATACTAATGTAGCAATATTTTGCAAACCAACACCACCATCGATTTCGATTATTAAGTCTTCATTTACCCCTTGAATCAAAGTCTTTAAATCCTTTATTTTCTTGTAGGTATTATGGATAAAAGCTTGTCCACCAAAACCAGGATTAACCGACATAATGAGTACAAGATCAAGATCTTCAATTACATCCTGCAATAAGGTTACTGGTGTATGAGGATTTAGTGCTACACCAGCTTTGCAACCAGAAGCTTTAATTAACTGAATGGTTCTATGCAGGTGTGTGCAGGCTTCATAATGTACCGTGATCCTATCTGCTCCTGCTTTGGCAAAATCCTGAACATATTTATCTGGCTCAACAATCATTAAATGTACATCTAAAGCTTTGGTCGCATGCTTTTTTACAGCAGCCATGATGGGAAAACCAAAAGAAATGTTTGGAACGAAAACACCATCCATCACATCAACGTGGAACCAATCGGCCTCGCTGTGGTTAATCATTTCAATATCTCGTTGTAAATTGCCGAAATCGGCAGAAAGTATGGATGGGGCAATGATGTATTTCATTTCTTTTATAATTCCGTCATTGCGAGGCACGAAGCAATCTTTTAAAATAGTCTACTTGAAGATTGCTTCGTGCCTCGCAATGACGATTTGTTTGTACGATTTACTAAGAATGCAAGTTACGAAAGAAGTCCGAAAGTTTTTAGTCAGAAAGCCCGAAGTTAAATTTTTAAATAAAATAAAAACCCTTCCAGTAAAACTGAAAGGGTTTTATTATTTGTGTCGTCACCCTGAATTTATTTCAGGGTCTATTAAACAGATGCTGAATCAAGTTCAGCGTGACGTATTGATTATTACGCTTGTGGCGCTGCTGGTTTTTCCGGTCTTGGCAATAAAACTTTACGAGAAAGTTTCATTTTACCTTGCTTATCGATGTCTAATAATTTAACCTCGATTTTATCACCTTCTTTTAATACACCATCCATGGTTTCTAAACGTTCCCATGAAATTTCAGAGATGTGCAATAAACCATCTTTACCTGGCATCACCTCAACAAATGCACCAAATGGCATAATTGATTTTACTTTACCTTGGTAAACTTCGCCGATTTCTGGCTTAGCTACGATATTACGGATACGGGTAACCGCTGCATCGATAGCTGCTTTGTTATCTGCAAATACTTCTACAATACCTTTGCCATCAACTTCTTCGATAGAGATTGAAGCACCGGTTTCGCGTTGCATTTCCTGGATAATTTTACCTCCAGGGCCGATAATTGCACCGATAAATTCTTTATCAATAGTTAAAGAAACAATACGTGGTGCATGTGGTTTGTAATCTTCGTTAGGCGAGCTGATGGTTTTCTTCATCTCGTTTAAGATGTGTAAACGACCTTCTTTAGCCTGTAACAAAGCTTTGGTTAAAACTTCGTAAGATAAACCATTGATTTTTAAGTCCATCTGGCAAGCAACGATACCGTGTTCAGTACCAGTTACTTTAAAGTCCATATCACCTAAGTGGTCTTCATCACCTAAAATATCAGAAAGGATTGCATATTTACCGGTTTTCTCATCGGTAATTAAACCCATTGCGATACCTGAAACTGGAGACTTGATTTTAATACCTGCATCCATTAATGCTAATGTACCAGCACAAACAGTTGCCATTGATGATGAACCGTTAGATTCTAAGATATCAGAAACAATACGGATGGTATAAGGATTTGCTTCACCTTGAGGCAACACTTTTTTCAATGAACGTTGTGCTAAAGCACCGTGACCAATTTCGCGACGGCCAGCGCCTCTGTTTGGTCTAACCTCGCCAGTTGAGAAACCAGGGAAATTATAGTGCAATAAGAATTTGTTGTAACCATTAAAGAAAGCACCATCAATCATTTGCTCATCATCTTTACTACCTAAAGTAACTGAAGTTAATGATTGTGTTTCGCCACGTGTAAATACAGCTGAACCGTGAGCAGCAGGTAAATAACCAACTTCACTCCAGATCGGGCGGATTTCGGTAGTCTTACGGCCATCTAAACGGATACCTTCATCTAACAATAGGTTTCTGATGGCATCGTACTGAACATCATGATAATAATGTTTAGCCATTGCTTTAGTTAAATCTGCAGTATCTTCTGGCATAGCCTCGAAGAATTCGTTAATAATTGCAGTGAAACCTTCTTTACGGACATCTTTATTGCCACCAGCTTTTGCTACGGCATAAACTTTATCGTAAGTATCAGCATAAACCTTAGCTTTTAAATCAGCATCATGATCTTCGTGGCTGTATTCGCGTTTAACGGTTTTGCCAGTAGCCTCTGTTAATTCAACCTGAACGGCACATTGAACTTTAATTGCATCATGTGCAAATTTTAAAGCCTCAACCATTTCATCTTCCTGAATCTCATCACACTCACCTTCAACCATGCCTATATCGTTAGCTGAACCAGCAACCATAAACTCTAAAGTTGCACGTTCTAATTGGCTAGCTAATGGATTGATTACCAATTTACCATCAATTTTCGCTACACGTACTTCAGAAATCGGACCGTTGAAAGGAATATCAGATACCGATAATGCAGCTGATGCTGCTAAACCTGCCAAACAATCAGGCATAATATCTTTATCAGCAGAGATTAAAGAAATCATCACCTGTGTATCAGAGTGATAATCACTTGGAAACATTGGGCGTAAAGCTCTATCCACCAAACGAGAGATTAAAACCTCGTAATCAGATAACCTTGCTTCACGACGTAAAAAGCCTCCTGGAATACGGCCTGTAGCCGCATATTTTTCCTGATAATCAACCGATAATGGTAAAAAATCAGTACCTGGTTTAGCACCAACAGTAGATACAACTGTTGCCAACAACATTGTATCGCCCATTTTTACTACAACCGAACCATCAGCTTGTTTAGCCAGTTTACCCGTTTCAATTTCTACAATTCTGCCATCGCCCAAATCGAACGATTTTTTTATTACATTCATTTAATTAGAATTATGGTGTGTTTTCCTCTTTCTACACACCGTTGTTTATATATGTTTTTGTTTTTGCAAACGAAGATAGGATTAAAAAAGCCTATCTATAATAAAACCCGTTAAAAAAATTAACAGGGAATTAAAAAGCCATTCCCTAAAGAATGGCTTTTATCGATAAACTTGCGCTTATTTTTGTTTGATGATATCACGAAGCGATAAAGCTTTGATGATAGCACGATAGCGCTCAATATCTTTTTTGTATAGGTAAGCCAAAATACCGCGGCGTTTACCTACCAATTTTTGAAGTGACAACTGGGTAGAGAAATCTTTACGATTTTTCTTTAAGTGTTCCGTTAAGTGCGCAATACGGTATGTAAATAACGCTACTTGACCTTCTGCAGAACCAGTGTTGGTTTCTACTTTGCCGTGTTCTTTAAAGATTACAGCTTTTTTCTCTGGACTTAAATACATTCTTGAATAATATTAAAGCAATAAAAAATTAATTAATTGTGGCGCAAAGATAAGGCTATTTTTATTTATAAGCAAGTGCCTGTTATTATTATCTTTCTTGTGTATTAGGCGTTTTGGAAATATTCAGCACGTTATTGGTTCAACAACTGATATTTTCTATTTTAGATTGAATTTAAAACCTCATGAAATATGCAGAAAGCGCAAAATAAGTCCAAGTTATCATTAAATACTGTGGTTGGTTTATGTGCAATTGTAACCAGTGTTTGTGCCATTATTATAACCTTATATCAAACCAGGTTGCAAAAAGTTCAGCAATATGCTTCTGTGAAACCCCTGCTTATGAGTTATTCAAACAGTTTTTCGGATATAAAAAAAACTGGGGAAGATAATTATCATTATGAGTTTCTGATTGTAAACCAAGGACTTGGCCCGGCCATAGTATCCGATTATGGTTTTTATTACAAAAATGAACGTTATGAGAATATTGCGGAAATTCTTAAAGAAATAAAAAACGATAACAAATTAGAAGCTACTAAATCTGTCGTGCTAACTAATCTTTGGAAAAATGAAATTTTGCCTGTCGGCGAAAAGTTAAGTCTGATCAATATAAACGATGAACACCTGGGACCGCTAGTAGAAAAAGCTAATATTAAAATTATGGTTCAATATAAATCGCTTTATGGAGAAGAATGGCGTTTTATCAGTAATGATAAAGCCGGGCCACAGGAAATTGATTAAATTTTAATTTATCATTTTTTAAAAAGCCAATTCAGTTTTACATCGTTTGCTACCCTCTTGCCCCTAAGTCCTGTTTAGGTACAGATGTTGCAATTAACTTAATTTCTTTTATTAATGCGCTCTAATTCCAAAACATCCAATTGATCCTTAGGTCTGTTTGTTGCCCGCTTATTGTCTAAAAGGTGGTTATAATGAAGAAATCTGGCTTTAATTCCATTTATTTCATCAACTGTAGCCATTTCAAAATACTCATTAAATTTCTGTTTATCCAACCCGGGGATATCGGTCATTAGATCTGCATACATGCCATCATCCATTAAGACTTCACAATAGCCTGCTATAATTGGAACGTCTAACAACATATCGTACCGGCCGTAACCCATTTTATCTAAAGCGTAAATAAGGTTTTGCCTGTTCTCTTCTGTGTCTTTTAAGTAGATGTCTAAATCGCCTGTAGTACGGTTGTAACCATATCGGTTAACGGCAAAGCCGCCAACAATTAGATAATTGACGTTAAAATGCTCAAATGTTTCTAATAACAAAAGCATTTCAGGATTTTCTTTATCAAAAGACATAAACCAATTAAATTGATGGCTTACGGATTACAAGCCCTTTGCCTTGCGGAGATTTTAGTGGCTTGCCGCCATTCATGGTAACCGAAATATTATTAAGCTGCAGAACGCTAAAAAAACGCTGCTCAGGGGTGCGACTCAAATAAATAGCATCACGTTCCTCAACGATTGTTTCGCGCGGAGTATTAATATCATATAATTTGAGTTTTCCCATTTCATATCAAAAATACGAAAAATTGTCAAGTAATACATTACATTTTCTTCCACATTTTGCAAGCAATACTTTACAATCAAGCTTTATTAATACTTTTGCACAAAACATTTACCGTTGGAAAAGAATCAATACAGCATTTTCGAAAGTGAATTACGGGTTCGTCCTGATGATATCGATATGTTTAACCATGTACATAATAGTAAATACCTTGATTATGTACTGGCAGCACGTTATGAGCAAATGGAAAAATTCTACGGTATGCCTTGGGAGCATTTTACCAAACAGGGGCTGGGCTGGGTTGTAAGCCATGTTGACATTAACTTTAAACGCCCATTGTTAATGAATGACTTAATGCTGATTAGGACTGGTATTTTAACAATGAACGATAAAGGTTGTTCGGTTCAATTCGAAATCGTTAATCGAAAAACTGGCAAAGTAGCTTCAGATGGCATTTTTGATTACGTATTGATTGATTTAACTACTGGCCGTGGAACAAAGGTTTCAGAAGAAATGATTAAAGCCTATAGTATATAAGTGTTCGACTGCGCTCAGACTGATAGCTGTTAAATAGTCTACGTGATAAAAAAAACACTCGTAAATCCACCTGGATGGTCTGTGAGACACATACCATGGATAACAATAAAAAATTAATCACTTTCACAAAAAAAATAGTCATCTAAATTTGACAATTCAAAATTTTATCTATCTTTGGTTCATCAAAAAGAACAGAGCCATGATAGTATCTGCAATCCGTTTGAGGTTCTAAATAACCGAGGATTCCCTCCCCCTTTCAATTTTTAGATATGTACGCTTAAAGGCGTATCATTGGTTTATATCCTTACACTTTACTTTATTATATGTCACAGTCAACAAAGACGCAGGGCAAACTTTCGTCTTTTTTCGATATCCTCGTCCAATCTTTAAAAGGTCATGAGGTTGATTTAACTTCAATTAGTATCAAACGCGCAATTATTTTATTGGCCATTCCAATGATGCTGGAAATGGCTATGGAGTCGGTTTTTGCCTTAGTCGATCTGTATTTTGTAGGGCACTTGGAAAACAGTAGTCACGCCATACAAACCGTTGGTTTAACAGAATCGGTGTTAACCATTATTTACTCATTGGCCATCGGGTTGAGTATGGCCGCGACAGCGGTGGTTGCCAGGAGAATTGGCGAGAAAAATCCGGAAGCGGCATCAAAAGCCGGTATGCAGACGATTGTAATTGCGGTTTTCGTTAACATTATCATCAGTATTCTGGGCTTAATTTACGCCAGAGATATTCTATTGCTCATGGGGGCTTCAGCTGAAACAGCCGCTCAAGGCGTTCCATTTGTCCGGATTATGATGGGTGGAAGTATCATTATTGTACTCTTATTCTTAATCAATGGGATTTTTAGAGGGGCAGGTAATGCGGCCATCGCCATGAGGAGTTTATGGATCGCCAATATTGCGAATATCATCCTCTGCCCTATTTTTATCAATGGTTTAGGGCCAATACCTGCATTTGGTTTAACAGGTGCTGCCATTGCCACAACAATTGGCCGCGGTTTGGGTGTTACTTATCAGGTTTATAATCTGTTTAGTGGTAAAAACATATTAAAAATACGCATTAGTCACTTCTTGCCTGATTTTACCCAGATTAAAGCCATCGTTAAGATTGCCGCTCCGGCTATTTTTCAGTTCGTAATTGCGAGTTGTAGCTGGGTGTTTTTGGCAGAACTTGTTGCCACCACCGGTGGCGATACTGGGTCGGCGGGTTACCAAACAGCACTACGGCTCATGATGTTTTTTATGTTGCCAGCCTGGGGCTTAAGCAATGCAGCCGCTACCTTGGTTGGTCAGAATTTGGGCGCTGGCCATATAGACCGCGCTGAAAAATCGGTATTCCAAACCTTGAAATACATTATTATTTTCATGGCAGTAGTAAGTGTACTGTTCTTAACCTGTGGACATTTGTTCGCGGCATTTTTTACATCAGATGAAATTGTAATTGCCGTTGCAAGCAAAGCTTTAAAAATTTTAAGTATTGGTTTTGTGATTTATGGAGCTGCGATGGTATTCAGTAGTGCGTTTAATGGCGCTGGCGATACCTGGACGCCTACCAAAATTAATGTTTTTGCCTTTTGGTTGTTCCAGATTCCTTTGGCTTACTTTTTGGCCAAGTTTTTAGAAATGGGCCCAACAGGTGTTTTTATTGCCATCCCAACGGCCGAAGCAGGTATTGCCATAGCAGCATTTATCCTGTTTAAAAAGGGTAAATGGAAAAAAACGATGGTTTAATTTTATGTAATATAAAACCTTAATAGACAGCTCGTCATTGTAGCCTACTAATTTACTAAAATCAACCCCTCTTAAATATTGGTTTTTAAGAAATTAACCTCTCCTCTAGGCGGCACTCACTAAAAAATATATCGTGGAAAGCAGGACTGCAGTAACCGAATAGACCTTGTTTTTGCTTTCCAAAACAGTAAAAAAATGGCAAACATGCTTTCCATTTTCCCTCTTACATTTTCCATTAAAAAGCATATCTTTGCGCAAAGATGAAGCATATACGTAATTTTTGCATTATTGCACATATTGACCACGGTAAAAGTACTTTGGCTGATAGGTTATTAGAATACACCGAGACAATTTCAAAGCGTGAGGCGCAGGCACAATTGCTCGATAACATGGATTTAGAGCGTGAGAGAGGCATAACAATTAAAAGTCATGCCATACAAATGAACTATAAAGTTGGTGATATTGAATATAATTTCAACCTGATTGATACACCTGGACACGTAGATTTTTCGTACGAAGTTTCGCGTTCCATCGCCGCCTGTGAGGGTGCATTGCTTATTGTTGATGCTTCGCAAGGTATTCAGGCACAGACCATTTCTAACTTATATTTAGCGCTTGAACACGACCTTGAAATTATTCCGATTTTAAATAAAATGGATTTACCTGGGGCAATGCCCGAGGAAGTAAAAGACCAGATTATTGATTTAATTGGATGCAAACGAGAAGATATTATTCCTGCATCGGGTAAAACCGGTATGGGCATTCCTGATATAATCCAGGCAATTGTAGACCGCGTTCCAGCTCCGGTTGGTGATCCGGAAGCGCCTTTGCAAGCTTTGATTTTCGACTCTGTTTTTAACTCATTCAGGGGAATTATTGCTTATTATAAAGTAGTAAACGGCGAAATTAAAAAAGGCGACAAAGTAAAATTCATTAATACTGGTAAAGAATATCTGGCCGATGAGGTTGGTATTTTGAAGTTGGATATGTCGCCGCGTAGTGTGGTGAAAACCGGAGATGTGGGTTACATTATTTCTGGAATTAAAGAAGCCAGAGAGGTAAAAGTTGGTGATACGATTACGACTGTTGCCAGGCCTTCGTTAGATGCCATTCAAGGTTTCGAAGAGGTTAAACCAATGGTTTTTGCGGGTATTTACCCTGTTGATACGGATGAATTTGAAGAATTGCGCGAAGCCATGCACAAGTTGCAGTTGAATGATGCTTCTATCGTTTTCGAACCTGAAAGTTCTGCCGCATTAGGATTTGGTTTCCGTTGTGGTTTCTTAGGAATGCTGCACATGGAGATTATCCAGGAGCGTTTAGAACGTGAGTTCGATATGACGGTAATTACAACAGTTCCCAACGTATCATACATTGCGCACACTACAAAAGGTGATGAGTTTATTGTAAATAATCCATCTGATTTGCCAGATCCAAGTAAGTTGGATTCGGTTGAAGAACCATATATTAAAGCAAATATTATTACCAAGGCTGACTTTGTTGGTCCAATAATGTCGCTTTGTATCCAAAAACGGGGAGCGATCATTAATCAATCATATCTAACTTCAGACAGGGTTGAGTTGGTTTTCGAAATGCCAATGGCCGAAATCGTATTCGACTTTTATGATAGGTTAAAAACGCTTTCTAAAGGATACGCTTCGTTTGATTATCACCAGATTGGTTATCGTAAATCTGATTTGGTGCGATTAGATTTATTGTTAAATGATGAGCCTGTTGATGCTTTATCATCGCTAATCCATAGAAGTAATGCTTACGATTTCGGAAAGAAAATCTGCGAGAAATTAAGAGAATTAATCCCTCGTCAACAATTCGAGATTAAAATACAGGCGTCTATCGGAGCCAAAGTTATTGCCCGCGAAACGCTAAGCGCTTTACGTAAGGATGTAACAGCTAAATGTTATGGTGGTGATATTTCCCGTAAACGTAAATTATTGGAAAAGCAGAAAAAAGGTAAAAAACGTATGCGCCAGGTTGGAAACGTAGAGATTCCACAAAGTGCTTTTATGGCGGTTTTGAAATTAGATTAATACATAGTATCAAGATACCAGTATTAGGTATCAAGATAAAAATATAGTTAAAGCACAGTGATGATTGAGTTGACCATTGGTCTTGATACTTGATTCTCACTACTCGATACTTTTAGAATGAAATTATTAGACGGTAAATACGTATCAGAAAAGATTAAAGTTCAAATTGCAGAAGAAGCTGCTGAATTTTTAAATAAAAGTGGTCGCAAGCCGCATTTGGTTGCCATTTTAGTAGGCAATGATGGTGGTAGCGAAACTTATGTGGCCAGTAAGATGAAAAACTGCGAAAAAGTTGGTTTTAAATCGTCACTGCATAGATATGATAATTCAGTAACTGAAGCTGAGTTATTGGCGAAAATTGAAGAAATTAACCAGGATGATGATGTAGACGGCTTAATTGTTCAATTGCCTTTGCCAAAACACATCGATCCGGAGAAAGTTACCGAAAAAATCGATCATCGTAAAGATGTGGATGGTTTTCACCCGGTAAATTTGGGTAGGATGATGCGCAACCTGCCTTGCTTTATCCCGGCTACACCTTATGGTATTTTATTGATGCTACAGGAATACAATATTGATACGACCGGAATGCATTGTGTTGTTGTGGGGCGCAGTAATATTGTAGGTAGCCCGATGAGCATTTTAATGGCCCGCAATGCCAATCCAGGCAATTGTACAGTAACACTTACCCACTCACGTACCAAAGATTTAAAAGAACAGGTTCTCCAAGCTGATATTGTGATTGCCGCTATTGGTAAAAAGAATTTTGTTACGGCTGATATGGTAAAACCTGGCGCCATTATTATCGATGTAGGTATTAACCGCGAAACCTCTGCTGAAACCAAATCTGGCTTTAAGTTATATGGTGATGTAGATTTCGAAAACGTAGCACCTAAGGCTTCATACATTACGCCTGTTCCTGGTGGTGTGGGTTTAATGACTATTGTTGGTTTATTGAAAAATACTTTAGCATCGGCTAGAAAAGAGATATACGCTTAGCGGTAGAAGGTTGAAAGGTATAGGGTTGAAAGGTGGAGGGTTTAAGGTAAACCCATTGCAGAAGAAATATCAAAGGCGGTTCAAGAAATTGAGCCGCTTTTTTTGTTAGGCGGGAATTCACCAATAAACTAATGACAAATGAATTAGTGAACCAATCACCCCCAAAGTTTACTCCACCAGCTTTCTTCAAAACCGATATAGAGGCCATCTTCGCGTAATTCCGTTGGATAGATGTTGATATAATCACCTTGTCCCTCTGCTCCCCTTCCCGTGGATAAACTGTATTCGTACCGATGGATTGGACAAACCAGGTGCCCGTTTTTGCACCAGCCACCACTAAAATGCCCTCCAGCATGCGGACAATGCGATTGGGTTGCGGTAATTTTGTCTTCATTATTAATCAAACAAATTTGTTTTCCTGCAACTTCAATTGTTTTAATTGTATCAGGACGGGGTATTTGATTATTATTTAGCGCCTTAAACCACTTCATACAGCTAAAATACGGCAAATAAATATCAGTCTTATTTCATCTTTGCATTAAATTTTAAAAGAGGAACAGCATCACCATATTTTTTTAGGATATTTGCATCCTCAAAAATGAAACAAGATATACCAGAAGACGGCACATTACTTCCTTTAATGGAAGAATTTTATACCATACAGGGCGAAGGATTTAATACTGGTAAAGCAGCTTATTTTATCCGTTTAGGGGGCTGCGATGTAGGCTGCCATTGGTGCGATGTGAAAGAAAGCTGGGATGCCGAAATGCACCCACTTACGGCTTCAGATGTAATTGTTGAAAACGCCGATAAATTCCCTGGTAAGGCTGTTGTAATTACCGGTGGTGAACCCTTGATTTATAACCTGGATTATTTAACCAACAAATTAAAAGAAAGAGGTATTCTTACCTTTATCGAAACATCTGGTGCTTACCCTCTTTCTGGAAATTGGGACTGGATCTGCTTATCACCAAAGAAATTTAAAGCACCAAGGCCGGATATTACGCCTTTTGCGCACGAATTAAAAGTGATCGTTTTTAATAAAAGCGATTTTAAATGGGCTGAAGAATACGCGGCGATGGTATCTCCTACCTGTAAATTATATCTCCAGCCCGAATGGTCTAAATCAAAAGAAATTACACCATTAATTATTGATTATGTAATGGCAAACCCAAAATGGGAAATTTCATTACAAACGCACAAATTTTTAAATATTCCTTAAAAACAATACATTAGCTTTATAACCAAATGTTAATGTAATGAAATTTCGCTTAGCCCTCTTCTTTAGCATACTGAGTATTTATTGTTTTGGGCAAAGCTCCCTGAATAAAAAAGCACAGGTTTTTTTTGAGAAAGCAGGTCCATTTATTGATAAATTGGATTATGCTGCTGCCGAACAGGTATTAAAAAGTGCAGTTGAAGCTGATCCGTTATTTCAAAATGCCTACATTGTGCTTGCTGGCGTTTATAAAACACAAAAAAAGTATGCTGATGCCAAAGCCGCTTACGAAAAAGCCATATTGATCAATAAAACGGTAGCTCCGGCTGTAATTTATGGCTTGGCTGAAACCGAATTAGCAAGTCAGGATTATTTAAAATCGAAACAGCATTTTAATGAATTTTTGATATTAGATCCTTCATCTGATAGAGCAAGAAGAGCAAAGAAATATCTTTTAGATTGTGATTTCGCTGCCACAGCAATTAATAAACCCGTAAAATATAGTCCAACAAATTTAGGTGAAGGTGTAAATACAACAGATGCTGAGTACTTTCCTTCCATAACTGCTGATGGCGAAACCTTGGTTTTTACCCGCCAGGTAAATGGTAATGAAGATTTCTGGACATCACAGCTTAAAAACAGTAAATGGGATGTCGCTACTCCCTTATCCAGCAAAATAAATACTGCCCGATACAATGAAGGGGCGCAAACCATTTCACCTGATGGGAAGTACCTTTTTTTTACGGGATGCAACCGACCGGATGGTCTGGGTAGATGTGATATTTATGTTTCACACCGTGAAGGAAAAGATTGGGGCGAACCTTATAATATTGGCAAACCCGTTAATTCAGAATATTGGGAATCACAACCGGCAATCAGTCCCGATGGAAGAACTTTGTATTTTATAAGTAACAGACCGGGCGGATCTGGAGGTTACGATATCTGGAAAAGCACCATTACCGATGATGCCAAATGGGGACCTGCCATTAATCTTGGTCCAGAGATCAATACCGCTTTTGATGAGAACACCCCTTTTTTACATGTAGACGGTAAAACCTTGTATTTTTCTTCTGATGGTTGGCCAGGTTTCGGAAACAAAGATATTTATTACAGCCGGCAGGAAAATGATGGTAAATGGCAAAAGCCCACCAATATGGGGTATCCGATCAATTCTTATGAAGACGAAAGTGGTTTGGTAGTAAGTGCTGATGGAAGTTTCGGTTTGTTTTCTTCGAATTTAAAAGGAGGTTTTGGTTTACAGGATATTTATAGTTTTGGAATTCCTGAAGTCGCTAAACCGCTCAAGATTTCTTATGTAAAAGGAATAGTAAGAGACCGGGATACTAAAAAAACGATCGAAAGTAATGTTCAGGTGGTAGATCTGAAAAGCAATAAAACTGTTTTCGACGATTATACTGATCCAGAAACCGGTCAGTTTTTAGCGGTAATGCCTGTTGGGAGTAATTATTTGTTTAATGTAAATGCCGAAGGTTATATGTTTTACTCTGAAAACTTCGAACTTAAGGCGGGGGATATTAATAAGCCTTATCAGATTGAAGTTTATATCGAAAAAATAAAGCAGGGCGGGAATGTTACGCTAAGGAATATCTTCTTCGATACCAATAAGTTTAATCTTTTGCCTGCCTCTATCCGTGAGCTAGACCTGCTTATTGATTTTCTGCATCAAAACGAAACTGTTCAGATTGAGATTCAGGGTCATACCGATAATGTGGGCGATGATAAACTGAACGAAAAGTTATCTTTTAACCGTGCAAATGCTGTTTATGAATACCTGATTAAAAATAGTATTAATGCTAAAAGGCTTACCTTTAAGGGCTTTGGAGCAAGTAAACCGATCGCTGATAATAAAACTGAATCAGGTAGGAAAAACAATCGTAGAACTTCATTTGTGATTACAAAGATTTAATCAGGCGTTCGTCGTTCTGAACTTGTTTCAGAACCTTTTATGCTATATTAGACCCTGAAATAAATCAGGGTGACGCATGGAGTAAGGATCTAGATTAAAACTTCTTTCCTTTTAGTACCCTTATTTCAGAGCCTTCAGCCAAGAATACAGAATCAGGCTTAGCATCGTTTAAAAAAGAAAAATCATCTCCGTAGTTAATTCCGAAATCGACATTAATTTTATAATCTTTTACAGGATAAACTTGCCAGCGCGGATGTTCAACACCGTATTCAGATGTTTTATTCGCTCCGATTTTAGTATAACCCCAATAATGCTCTGTAATAAATTCTTCTTCGCTACCAACTCGTATTTCTTCTGCCTTTGAAGAAGCTATAACTGAAAAATTATGCCAGGTTCGGTTCTTCCAGCGATAATCTACCTCAAGCTGATGTTCTTGTTCAATCCAAACATGTTTCATCGGAAATGTTTGGTAATTTTCCTTATAAATGGTGTTAGCTACAAAGGTGATGGCAGGCTTGGGTACAAATTCTTTAATAAATACAACGCCTCTTTTCCATGTATCTTCATCTTTAAATTTAACATAGAACCTTAAGTTAACTTCTTCAAAATTGGTATGGAAGGGAATATTAAAGCCTCGGAGTTTAACATCAACAAACATAAAGCCGACTAAACTCACATAATACTTGCCCTGCCAATCATCCAGTACAGTATGTGCGGGCAAGTATTTCGAAAGTATTTCTTTATCTACAGTATACTGAGCCAAAGCCAGTTTACGCCATTCGGCAGTGAGAAATACTTTCGGATTATTCAAGATTATAATATAGCTTGTCTGATTCGGATCAGTTTGGTTAATGTTTCTTCCAAAAGGTCTAAATGTAACATATTGGCACCATCTGATTTTGCATTTGCAGGATCAGGGTGTGTTTCAATAAACAAGCCATCTGCTCCTACTGCAATTGCTGCTTTAGCGATAGTGGAAATCAATTCTGGTTTACCACCAGTAACACCACTGCTTTGATTAGGTTGTTGTAAGGAATGCGTGCAATCCATCACTACAGGAACGCCGAACCCCTGCATTTCAGGTAAACCACGGTAATCAACAATCAGATCCTGATAACCAAAAGTATTACCTCTATCTGTTAAAATCACTTTGTTGTTTCCGGCTTCTTTTACCTTCTCAACTGCAAATTTCATTGAACCTGCAGAAAGGAACTGACCTTTTTTAACGTTTACTACTTTTCCGGTTTCGGCGGCAGCAATTAATAGATCAGTTTGGCGACATAAAAATGCAGGGATCTGCAATACATCTACATAAGCAGCTGCCATTGCGGCCTCGCCACTTTCATGGATATCGGTAACCGTTGGTACACCAAATTCTCTACCAATCCTTTCTAAAATGCGTAAAGCTTTTTCATCGCCAATGCCTGTAAAAGAACTTCCTTTGCTTCTATTTGCTTTTCGGTACGAACCTTTAAAAATATATGGAATCTGAAGTTTATCCGTAATTGTAATAATCTTTTCGGCAATTCTCATGGCAATATCCTCGCCTTCAATAGCGCATGGGCCAGCCATTAAAAAGAAATTTCCCGAGTCTGTATTTTTTAATTTATCTAAATAGTTTAACATAATTGAGATTTGAGACATGAGATTTGAGACATGAGATTTGAAACGAGTGTACATCTCTCTTATCTCAAATCTAACATCTCAAATCTATTTTAATTTCCTAGTTCTGACATGAATTTAATCCGCATCAATTGAATTTCTTCGCGGGTATAATCGGTTTCACCTAATTCGTTAAGTGCTTCGTCGATAGAATCGCTTTCAGCTGCTCTGAAATAGTCGAATACTTCATCCTGTCTATCATCATCAATTACCTCATCAATGAAATAGTTTAGGTTAAGTTTAGTGCCAGAGTTTACGATCGATTCTACTTCTTTTAGGATTTCTTCGTAGGTGATGCCTTTCGAATCGGCAATATCTTCCAAACCAATCTGTCTGTCGATATTTTGAATGATCGAAACCTTCATTTGCGATTTATTGGCCTGCGTTTTAATAATCAGATCGATAGGACGTTCGATATCGTTATCCTCGACATATTTTTTGATCAGTTCGATAAAAGGTGTCCCGAATTTCATCGCTTTACCCGAACCTACACCAGAAATCTGGCGAAGTTCTTCCATCGTAATCGGGTAATGTGTACACATTTCCTCTAAAGATGGGTCTTGGAAAACTACGAATGGAGGAACACTTTTCTGCTTCGCAATTTTTTTACGCAGCTCTTTAAGCAATGATAAAAGATGGGAATCTAAAGCACCTGTACCTTGTTTTACATCATCATCATCGTCATCAGCACCGTTCTCTATTGGTTCGTTTAGTATGAATTTAAGGCTATAAGGGTTGATAATAAAATCTCTTCCCTGTTTGGTTAATTTTAATAAACCGTAATTATCAATGTCTTTAAAAAGATAATTATTTAAAACAGCCTGGCGGATAATCGATTTCCACATCAGCTCGCCTTCTTCTTTACCGATTCCAAATTCAGGAATCTTACTGTGTTCGTAAGCAATTGTCTGAGCGGTTTCTAAACCTAAAAATACGTTTAACAAGTGTGCATCATCAAATTTTTCGCCAGATTTTTCGATAAATTTCAAAACAGTCAACAATTGACTTTCCGCATCAAATTGTTTTTTAGGCTTTTTGCAATTATCACACATGCAGTTACAGCCCGTTTCGTTAAAATTTTCACCGAAATAATGAAGGATCTGTTTGCGTCGGCATACGCCAGATTCAGCGTAATCGATCACTTCTTTTAATATCTGAGTGCCAATTTCGCGTTCCGAAACTGGTTTATCTTTCATAAATTTAGCCAGTTTATCTACGTCTTTTTGAGCGTAGAAAGCTATACATACGCCTTCGCCACCATCACGTCCGGCCCTACCAGTTTCCTGGTAATAACCTTCCATACTTTTTGGCACATCATGGTGAATCACAAAGCGAACATCCGGTTTATCGATCCCCATACCAAAGGCGATGGTTGCAACAATCACCTCGGCATCTTCCATCAAAAATTTATCCTGTGTTTCGGCCCTAACCTTTGGGTCTAACCCCGCATGATAAGGCAAGGCACTAATTCCATTTAGATTTAATGCTTCTGCCACTTCCTCAACCTTTTTACGGCTAAGGCAGTAAATAATCCCGGATTTGCCCGGATTAGATTTGATATACTTAATAATTTCTTTGGTAATGTCTCTTTTAGGGCGGATTTCGTAAAATAAGTTGGGCCTGTTAAATGACGATTTAAACAAGGTTGCTTCCGTCATTCCAAGATTCTTCATAATATCCTGCTGTACTTTTGGCGTAGCGGTTGCTGTTAATGCTATAATTGGAATATTATTTCCTAATCCTGCAATAACCTGTTTAATCTTACGGTATTCTGGTCTGAAATCGTGCCCCCATTCAGAGATACAATGCGCTTCATCAACGGCAACGAACGAGATTTTAATCAGATTTAAAAATTCAATATTATCCTGCTTCGCCAAAGACTCTGGCGCAACATATAATAACTTAGTCTGACCGCTTAAAAGATCAGATTTAACTTGAGTAATTTCAGATTTATTTAGGGATGAATTAAGAAAGTGAGCAATACTGTCATTTCCACCAAAAGCCCTTAATTGGTCTACCTGGTTTTTCATCAATGCAATTAGTGGAGAGATTACAATTGCTGTTCCCTCGCTCATTAAAGCGGGTAACTGATAGCAAATAGACTTCCCTCCGCCTGTTGGCATAATAACAAATGTGTTATTGCCTTCTAAAATATTTGTAATGATCGACTCCTGATCACCTTTGAAATTGTCAAACCCGAAGAAATTTTGTAGGTTATCAAATAACGACTTTTTCACGTCCATTTTGTGTAATAAAATATGCGATGCTATTTTTGTATCCAAAATAACATAATTTTACAAGAATTTCAAGTATTAACAGACAATTATTTTCTCTTTGAAAAGTAAAAAATCAATAATCCAATCGGCTGTAAGCACATTAGAGCTTGAGGCAGCAGCAATATTAAATGTTGCAAAGAATATTAACAGCGATTTTGAAAAAGTCGTATCGAGCATTTTACATGGCAAAGGACGGGTAATTGTTACGGGTATAGGAAAGAGTGCAATCATAGCACAAAAAATGGTAGCTACTTTTAATTCAACAGGTACCCCTGCTATTTTTATGCATGCTGCAGATGCTATTCATGGCGATCTGGGGATGATCCAGGTTGATGATATTGTAATCTGCCTCTCTAAAAGTGGAAATACGCCAGAAATAAAAGTACTTACCCCCTTGTTAAAAACCTCTGGCAATCTGCTCATCGGGATGGTTGGTGAATTGAATTCTTTTTTAGCCGAACAGGCCGATCTGATTTTAAATACTTCTTTCGAAAAAGAAGCCTGTCCGCATAATTTGGCCCCCACTACCAGTACAACGGCGCAATTGGCATTGGGCGATGCCTTAGCTATTTGTTTATTGGAGTGCAGAGATTTTAATGAATCCGACTTTGCGAAATATCATCCAGGCGGGTCATTAGGTAAAAAATTATATTTAAAAGCCCGGGATCTGGCCCTGTCTAACGAAAAACCAGCCATACATCCATCAGCTTCTGTTAAAGATGTGTTAATAGAAATTAGTAAAAACCGTTTGGGTGCTGTTGTTGTTGTTGATAGCGATGATAAGGTGCTTGGCATTATTACCGATGGTGATATAAGACGGATGTTAGAAAATAACAATTCTATTGCAAACTTAAAAGCCGAAGATATAATGGGTAGAACGCCAAAGAGCATACAATTTGATGCTTTAGCGGTTGATGCCTTAGATATTATTAAGCAAAATAACATTACACAGTTGCTAGTTCTAGAACAAAATACTTACTTTGGCATTATCCATTTACACGATCTCCTTAACGAAGGCATTGTGTAATTTTTAAAATAAAAAATGAATAAAGATTATTATGCATTAATTATGGCCGGTGGCGTCGGAAGTCGCTTTTGGCCAGTAAGTAGAACAGAATATCCAAAACAGTTTATCGATTTTTTCGGTGTTGGAAAAACCTTGATTCAAAGTACTTACGAAAGATTTCTAAACATCTGTCCTCCTGAAAATATATTTATCGTTACCAACGAAATTTATTCAGATTTAATTAAAGAGCAATTACCGCAACTAACAGATAACCAGATTTTGGCTGAGCCTTTAATGCGAAATACAGCCCCTTGTGTGGCTTATGGAAGTTTAAAAATAGCCGAGTTAAACCCTAATGCAACGATTGTTGTTGCCCCTTCTGATCATACCATCGCAAATATTGATGGCTTTATAGCATCTATTGAGCAATCTTTAGCGGCTGCCTCAAAAAATGATTGTTTAATCACTTTGGGTATTAAACCAAACCGCCCGGATACGGGTTACGGTTATATCCAGCATACAGATTATGTGCTCAATACCGATACTGATCTGCATAAAGTTAAAACCTTTACCGAAAAGCCAAATTTAGAATTGGCAAAATCATTTTTGCAGAGTGGCGATTTCTTGTGGAATGCAGGGATCTTTATCTGGTCGGCGAAGTCGATATTGAGTGCTTTCGAGAAACACCTTCCAGATATGTATGAGATATTTAACATCGGTAGGTCTGAGTTGAATAAAGCTGGCGAAAAAGAATTTATCAATAATGCTTATTTCCAATGCACCAATATTTCAATAGATTTTGGGATTATGGAAAAAGCAGAAAATGTTTATGTGCTTCCTTCCGATTTCGGCTGGTCTGATTTGGGAACCTGGGCCTCTATTTATGAGATGGCTGAGAAAGATTATGTGGGTAATGCGGTTATCCCTTCAGAGCAGGTACTGATGTTCGATTCATCGAACTGTATGGTAAATGTTCCTAAAGATAAATTGGTTATCCTACAGGGGCTGCACGATTACATTGTTGTGGAAAACAATAATATGCTGATGATCTGCCCAAGAAATGAAGAGCAAAAAGTTAAAGAGTTTGTTGCAGAGGTTAAATCGCGTTTTGGCAATAAATTTATTTAAATAAATGTAAAATGGATGATGTAGCATAGTGTTCATCATCCATTTTATATTTTTATCCATTGTAAGATCCTGAAACAAGTTCAGGAAGACGAACGCTGATGAGATGTATTAATCGATATTAATTCCATCAACCTTCTTCCCTTTTGCATTAAACTGTTCTTTGTCTAACAGCTTCGTATAAAATTACTCCGGCAGCAACAGAAACATTTAACGATTCGATTTTTCCTGCCATTGGTATTTTGGCCAGGTGATCGGCTACCCTTAAAAGATCGTTAGAAATTCCTTCATCTTCTGATCCCATTATAATTGCCGTAGGCATAGTATAATCTGGTGCATAAATAAAATCGCTGGTTTTTTCGGTGCAGGCTACCAGCTGCAGTCCACTTTCTTGTAGAAATAAACAGGTTTTGTGTAGGTTAGCATGGCGACAAATCGGAATGCTGAATAATGCGCCCGCAGAGGTTTTAATTGCATCAGCATTGATCTGTGCTGCATTTTTTAATGGAACAACAATAGCATGAACCCCTACGCAGGCGGCCGTACGCGCAATTGCACCCATATTACGCACATCGGTAACACTATCTAAAACCAAAATTAATGGAACCTCGCCCTTTTCGAAAATGGTTGGAATAATATCTTCAATATTCTGATAGGTAATTGGCGAAATAACAGCAATTACACCTTGATGGTTTTTCTGCGACATGCGGTTCAACTTCTCAACCGGAACCGAATTTAAAGGGATCAAAGTGTCTTTTAGAAGGGCTTTTAATTCTAAAAAAAGATCGCCGCCCAGACCGCGTTGCTGGTAAATGGTTTCAATGTCTCTTCCTGCTTTAACGGCCTCTATTACAGCCCTGATGCCGAATACAAACTCATTATTCTCTTTTGTGCGTTGCGGTCTTCTAAAATTATCCATGTTTTGAAATTGTTAGGCAAAAGTATTCAAATAAAATGTTTTAGCCCTAAACAATGTGCGCCTTATTAACATTTAATTGTTTAAAAATTTATATGACATCGTAAATCCAATAAAATTTAATCTGATTATGCTTCAATTTGTTAACAAACAGCTAGTAACTAATTCGAACAAGCGCATCAAAATTTGATTACTTTTGTGGAATGAGTATCGATAATGAACAAGGCGGAAAGAACAGTATAACTGCTAGAAAAAGCAGGTTAAGTAATACTATAAGTTCACAGGGGAAAATTCCCCCTCAGGCATTGGATCTTGAGGAAGCAGTTCTTGGAGCGTTAATGCTCGAAAAAGATGCGCTTTCTGCTGTAATTGATGTTTTGAAACCAGAGGTTTTTTATAACATTGCCCACCAGAAAATTTTTGAAGCGATTCATATTCTATTTCAAAAATCGCGACCAGTTGATATCTTAACAGTAACGGCAGAACTGCGAACATTAGGCTCTTTAGAAATGGTTGGTGGCGCCTATTACATTACCAACTTAACCAATAGAGTTGCTTCGGCAGCGAATATCGAGTTTCACGCCCGTATTATTTCTCAGAAATATATTCAGCGTGAACTGATCAGAATCTCAACCGAAATTATTACAAATGCTTATGAAGATACAACTGATATTTTCGATCTCTTAGACCAGGCAGAAAAAGGACTTTTCGAAATTGCCCAGAATAACCTGCGTAGAGATACACAGAAAATGGACGATATCATTAAACAATCGTTAGCCACACTTGAAGAGCTTCGTACCAAAACCGATGGTTTAACTGGTGTGCCAACTGGTTTTACAGGGCTAGATAGAATAACTGGTGGCTGGCAAAAGCAGGATTTAGTAATTATTGCTGCACGTCCGGCGATGGGAAAAACGGCTTTCGTACTAACCTGTGCAAGAAACGCCACCGTCGATTTTGCAAAACCAACGGTAGTATTCTCGCTAGAGATGTCGTCAGTTCAGTTGGTTAATCGTTTGATTTCTGGAGAAGCCGAAATTGAGCAGGAAAAAATCAGGAAAGGAAATTTACAGGAATGGGAGTGGCAGCAGTTACACAGTAAAATTGGCCGTTTAACCGAAGCTCCCCTATTAATTGATGATACGCCTGCACTAAATATTTTTGAGTTCAGGGCAAAATGCAGAAGATTAAAATCACAATACGATATTCAATTGGTAATTGTCGATTACTTGCAGTTAATGCATGGTAAAGGCGAAGGAAAAGGTGGCGGTAACCGTGAGCAGGAAATTGGTAGTATTTCGAGAGCATTAAAATCGGTTGCAAAAGAACTTGATGTTCCGGTGCTGGCACTATCGCAGTTAAGTCGTGCGGTAGAGAGTAGACCAGGTTTGCAAGGAAAACGGCCTATGTTATCCGATTTACGTGAGTCGGGTTCAATTGAGCAGGATGCGGATATGGTATTGTTCTTATACCGTCCTGAATATTACGGTATTACCGAGGATGAACAAGGAAGATCGCAAGCAGGTATTGGTGAGGTTATCATTGCAAAACACCGTAACGGTGAAACCGGAATTGTACCACTTAAATTCGTAGGTAAATTTGTGAAGTTTACCGATTTGGAAGAGGACTTTAATGCGCCGCCAAGTTCGTTTGCAGCTGATCCTTCAGCCGGTATGTACCCATCTCAGGATTTTGAAAAACAAAGCAATGTGATTATCCGCCCTTCAAAAATGGACGATTATAACGATGATGATCCACCGTTTTAGGAATAAATAATCTACCTTTTGGAACAAAACTCATTTTTATTTTTTAGCATAAAAGTTTAGCTTTTTTGAAGTTTGCCTATGCTTTTATGTTATGATCTTTTTTTACCCTTCGACTTGGCTACCATTGACGGCCCCCCTAAGGTGGTCGTCTTTCCCGCGCAGGCGGGAACCACGCAGTGCTCAGCGAAGCTAATCTTAAAGCGCTCGCTACTAGCGGTAAGATTGCTTCCCCGAAAGGTCGGGACAGGCTGTCGGCTGAAAAAGCCTTCTAGCAATGACAATCCACATGAGCTAAAATGCACGAAAATCTTCATGTCATTCCTATTAATATACCCACAAGTACCAGATCTCTCAAGTTAAAAGCTAGAACTCAGGCACGGAAAACTGGCCTAGTAGCAGGGAACCAACCAATCTAAACCCGATAAAACGAATGCTCCCGATACTTCATCGGAGCAGCAGTGATAGCGGGGCTACATTAACGTATTAGTACTGTAATTGCTTTTCAAATTATAGTGAAGATTCAAAACCTTCATTTGTTATTACTAAAATAAATATCCAATTAATATACCTGCTAATACAATAACAGGTGGACTAACTTTAGTAAAATTTAACAATAAAAATGTAGCACCCATTATCCCTAAAAATATCCAGTTAAAGCCCATCGGTATTAACAGTAGCACAAAAGCAGCGATAATAAATCCAACGCTAACCGCATTGATTCCTGAAAGGCTATGACGGATCCGTGAGATCTTTTTCAGATCGTCCCAAAAAGGTACAATAAATAAAACGAGGATTAATCCGGGTAAGTTGATGCCGATCACCCCGATCAGTCCTCCTAAAATTTGGCCCCATAATCCATAACCAAAATTCCTCATGCTTAATGCGCCTAAGTAGCTCGTAAAAGAAAATGTTGGTCCAGGTAAGGCCTGCTGTAATGCAAAACCCGATAAAAATCCAGATGAAGGTAAATAATGTTTCATCTCTACAAACTCGGTAAACATCAAAGGGACAAGTATTTGTCCACCGCCAAAGACCAATATCCCGTTACGGTAAAAGTTTTCGAGCAAACGAATCGGTAAACTAAAGGGCGATGTTCTGTTTATAATTGCACCTACCAAGGCAAATAAAAGCAAAGCACCCAGAAAGTAAACCAGTTTTTTAGGATTGATATTCGAAAAAAGTTTAACCCTTAACTCCGCTTCCTCTTTTGGTGTTTCGATGGCTGAAGAGATCATTCCGCCTATTAATATCGACAATGGAAACACGTAGGCATTTCTCAAAACTAATGTGGCAATAACCGAAGCAATGGCCAGGAATATAGAAACCTGAGAGGATAAAACTTTTTTACCAAGTTTCCATGCACCATAAGCTACAATACCCAGTGCAATTGGCTGGATGTATTCTAAAATATCGTTAAACTTTTGTTTTTGATCCAGTAAAGCATAACTAATTGCAGCAAAGGTCATTATGGTTGCTGTAGGTAAAATCCAGATCAGGAAAGTAATGATGGCCAGTTTAAGTTTTCCAACTTTCCAGGCGATCCCAACCAGGGTTTGGGTGGATGCTGGTCCGGGCAGTACCTGTGCCAGTGCATTTAACTCTAAAAGTTCTTCCTCTGAGATAAATTTAGTGCTCTGAACAAAGTATTTAAGCAACAAAGCCAGATGCGCTTGTGCACCTCCAAAAGAAGTAAATGTAAAAAAGATTACGTTTCTAATAAATAACCACTGTTTTTTTGCAGCTATGGGTTTTGTTTGCATTAGCTCAAACTGAAAATTGATAACTTTTAACTGAACTAATCGTCTTCATAATCTAATCCGGCAGCTGTATTATATGCGCCCTGTAGTTCAGAAAAAGCGTGCATGTCTCTTTTGTTGCGTGCTACCTGCATTCCCTTCTGATAAATGGCTATAGCTTTCTCTTTTTGATCATCTTTTTCAAGCAATTTCCCCAAATGGTAATAAGTGCCAACATAATCGGGGTGTTTATCCGTTAACTGAAGGTAAAAAGAATAAGCCTTTTCCTTATCATTTTGTGCGTTATACTCTGTGGCTAAGGCATATAGTATAAAAGGATCGTTCGGATCGCTTTCTAAAAATTCTAATAACTTACTTAAACGGGTTGATGACATTTTATTTCCTTGCTTTTTTAATTAAATTTGCAGAAAGACCTTATATAATAAACATATAACATATGAAATTATCATGAGCTAAAAATTTCGGCTTGCGATAGCTTCATAGCAATAAAAACCACTATTAACATATGAAAATATTAGTTTGTATCAGTAATGTGCCAGACACAACGACAAAAATAACTTTTACTAATGATAATACCGAATTCAATACGTCAGGAGTGCAATATATTGTTAATCCATACGATGAAATCGCTTTATCAAGGGCAATTGAGCTAACTGAAGGCGGTAAAGGAACGGTAACGGTTATTAATGTAGGCGAAGCAGGTAACGATCCAACCATTAGAAAAGCGCTTGCAATTGGTGCAGATGATGCGGTTAGGGTTAATGCGGCACCTAGGGATGCTTATTTCGTGGCAAAACAGATTGCAGAATATGCAAAAGATAAAGATTTCAATCTAATTTTAACCGGTCGTGAATCTATCGATTACAATGGTAATCAGGTTGCTGCTATGGTTGGTGAGTTTTTAGATATCCCTTCAGTATCTATTATCAAAAAATTAGCTATTGATGGTGATACAGCAACGATTGAGAGAGAAATTGAAGGTGGTAAAGAAGTATTAACCGTTTCTGGCAAGTTTGTTGCAAGTTGTGCTGAAGGTGTGGCAGAACCGAAAATACCGAATATGCGTGGTATCATGAGTGCCAGAACAAAACCATTGGCTGTAGTAGATGCAGTTGCTATTGAAGAAGTAACTAAGGTTACGAAATACGAAACCCCTGCTCCGCGCGGAACGGTTAAGTTAATTCCTGCCGACCAAACAGAATCGTTAATTGGTTTACTTCACAGCGAAGCTAAAGTAATCTAGCCACTAAATCCCCTGAAGGGGACTTTTAAAATAACTAAAAAATTAAATTTTACTAAAATCCTTTTAAGGAAATAAATTATATGTCAGTATTAGTATATGTAGAACAAGCTGAGGGGAAATTTAAGAAATCTGTATTTGAAGCCGTATCTTATGCCAAAGCCATTGCCGATCAACAATCAACTAGTTTAACCGCAATTTCTATTGGCGATGTAGCCGACAGTGAATTAAAGGAATTAGGTAAATACGGCGCCTCAAAAGTACTAAACGTAAGTGCCGATCAATTAAAAACTTTCGTTAATCAGGCCTATGCAAGTGTTATTGCTGCTGCAGCAGAAAAAGAAGGTGCCGATATTGTAGTTTTATCTAACTCTTTCTCTGGTAAAGGTTTAGCGCCCCGTATTGCAGTAAAACTTAAAGCGGGTTTAGCTGATGGTGCGGTAGAATTACCGAGTACTAATGGTAAATTTTCGGTTAAGAAAACAGCTTTCTCCGGCAAAGCATTCGCCATTACCGAATTAACATCGGCCAATAAAGTAATTGCTTTAAATCCAAATGCTTATGGTGTTAAAGAAAATGCTACAGATGCGGCAATAGAGGCCTTTACTGCTGATGTTAAACAATCAGACCTAGGAACTGTTATTAAAGAAATTGTTAGGGCAACTGATAAAGTTTCATTACCTGATGCAGAATTGGTAGTTTCGGCTGGCAGAGGTTTAAAAGGACCAGAAAACTGGGGCATGATCGAAGAATTAGCTGGTTTGTTGGGGGCTGCTACAGCTTGTTCTAAACCGGTATCGGATGCAGACTGGAGACCACATTCAGAGCACGTTGGTCAAACTGGTATTGCCATTAGCCCTAACCTTTATATTGCTATCGGTATTTCTGGCGCAATACAGCATTTAGCTGGTGTGAGTTCATCAAAAGTGATTGTGGTAATCAACAAAGATCCAGAGGCGCCTTTCTTCAAAGTGGCCGATTATGGTATTGTTGGCGATGCTTTTGAGGTTGTACCAAAATTAATTGAAGCATTAAAAGCACATAAAGGATAATTTTTGTCATCCTGAGCCTGTCGAAGGATTAAACTAAATGTTTCGACAAGCTCAACATGACATCGACAAATATGAAAAAAGTAAAATTAGATATTGTAGGTTTATCTTACAGCCAGACTCAATCTGGTGCTTATGCCCTTGTTTTAGGAGAAGTAAATGGACGCCGCCGCTTACCAATTATTATTGGTGCATTTGAAGCACAGGCCATTGCTATAGAAATTGAGAAAATGACTCCTAGTAGGCCATTAACACATGATTTATTCAAATCTATGGCTGATACTTTTCATATCAATATCCAGGAAATTATCATCTACAATCTGGTTGATGGTGTTTTTTATGCTAAGTTGATCTGTAGCGATGGAAAAAATACACATGAAGTTGATGCCAGAACATCCGATGCTATTGCTTTGGCCGTTCGCTTTAACGCCATGATTTATACTTACGAGTTTATTTTGGCTTCTGCCGGAATCGTAATAGAAGGGAATGATTTTCTTTTTCTCGAAAATATGGATTCTATTGCAAAAGAGCCTGAAGCGGATAGCTTACCCACCTCAACCCAACAACAAGGTTTTGGTGATCTTACCTTAGAAGAACTTCAGCAGAAGTTACAGGAAGCCATTGCAGAAGAAGCCTATGAAAAAGCCGCAAGGTTAAGAGATGAATTGAATAAACGCGGAACATCTTAACGTTGTTGCTCATAAAAATGTTCACCTAATCAAAATTTGTCTAAATTTTTTCTCAAATCCTTTCTATAAAAAGCTAAATTCTAAGATGAGCCAAATTATTTAAAATAATTTAGGTTCATTTTGGATTATCATTCAAAATAGTTCTATATTCAGCTTTTACTTTCAATAATCAAACTAAACTATTATTATGAACGTTAAGTTTCGCTTAACTATAATGAGTTTCATGCAATTCTTTGTATGGGCTGCATGGTTAATTACGATTGCAAATTATTGGTTCGGAACCAAACAATGGGACGGTGCAGATTTTGGGATAATTTTCTCTACCATGGGCATTGCATCGCTATTCATGCCAACCATAACCGGTATTCTTGCTGATAAATGGATCAATGCAGAAAAGTTGTATGCTATTTTACATACCCTCTACGCAGCCACCATGTTCTATCTGCCTCAAGTAGAAGATCCGCATACTTTCTTTTGGGTAATATTGGTGTCTATGTGTTTTTACATGCCAACCATTGCATTAAGTAATTCAATTAGTTACACAACGTTAAAAAATGGCAACTTCGATGTGGTAAAAAACTTTCCACCCATCCGTGTTTGGGGAACAGTCGGTTTTATTGCTGCCATGTGGCTTACCAATTTAACCGGTAATAAAGCAAGTGCAAATCAATTTTATATTGCTGGTATAAGTGCTTTATTTTTAGGTGTATACTCTTTCACTTTACCTGCCTGTAAACCTTTAAATTTAATTAGTGAGAAAAAAACATTCGCACAGAAACTGGGCTTAGAATCTTTCAAGCTATTTGCTGATTACAAAATGGCCTTGTTTTTCATCTTTTCTATGTTTTTAGGAGCAGCATTGCAACTAACAAATGCTTATGGTGATGTTTTTCTGGATGAATTTAAACTATTCCCGGTTTTTGCCGAATCTTTTGTAATCCGTTATTCTACGATCATTTTATCTATCTCTCAAATATCAGAAACCTTATTCATTCTGGCTATTCCGTTTTTCTTGAAAAGGTTTGGGATTAAATGGGTAATTGCAATTGCCATGTTTGCCTGGGTATTACGTTTTGGCTTATTTGCCTTTGGCGATCCCTCTACTAATTTATGGATGATCATTACCTCCTGTATTGTATATGGCATGGCATTCGACTTCTTTAATATTTCGGGCTCACTGTTCGTCGAAACTTCAACTACACCAAAAACACGTTCATCTGCTCAGGGTTTATTTATGATGATGACTAACGGTTTCGGAGCTGTGTTTGGAAGTTTAGTGTCAGGTTGGATGATCAATAAATATTTTACTACCTATTATAGCAGTATCGATTCCTTATCTAAATATGTAAAGAGCGAAGCAGACAATAAACATCTCCTTCAATTTTTGAAAAACAAAGGGATCAGTGTATTAGAAAATGGAAATTTAAGCAGGGCATTAGATGTGAAAGACTGGCACAACATCTGGTTATCTTTCACCATTTATGTTCTGGTTATTGCGCTAGTTTTTGTAGTCATATTTAAACACAAACATACACGGGCAGAAGTAGAGGCCATTAATCATTTATAATTTCCATTTATCCTATGTCAGCTGGTAAGTATAGAAAAGAACACAATTGCTTAAACTGCGGTGCTCATGTTGAGAAACATTATTGTAGCGATTGCGGTCAACCAAATTTAGAGTTAAAAGAAAGTTTCTGGGCCTTTATTAGTCACAGCATAGCGCATTACTTTCATTTCGACAATAAATTCTTCCAAACCCTCTCTCCTCTTTTAACAAAGCCCGGGCAGGTTACACTCGATTATTTAGCTGGCAAAAGAGCAAGGTATATTAATCCGGTGAGCATGTACATCTTCGTCTCAATCGTATATTTTTTGGTCGTGTATTCACCAAAACATGTTGAAAAAGATGCGCATGAATCAACTAAAATCGAAAAACGAAGAGATGAAAGTGTTACCGATAGTGTAAATAAGGTGCTGAAACTTTCAGGAATACCTAAAAACATTGCAAATAAGGCAACAACATCGATTAATACAGCAATCAAGAAAAAAGAATTTATAAAACTTGGTTTTGCTGAGCAGGAAAAGGAACTGAACAGGCTTAGAACCGAAAACGCTAAACTAGCGTCTGATTCTATTGCCGATATGATTGAAGATTATAATGATATCCATATTGAAAGAAACGATAGCACTTATGCAGCTTATTTAGGAAGGCAAAAGAAATTACCTCCCACCGAGCAAGACAATTGGTATGAGCGGATGATCAAAAAAAGGGCAATTAATATTGGAGAAAAATCTGAAGTAATTCAAGAAACGCTAGAGCATAACCGACCAAAACAATACTTTTTGTTAATGCCTTTACTTGCTCTTTTTATTATGTGGAATTTCAGGAAAAATCATATTTATTATTTAAATCACCTGATTTTTGCTATCCATGGAATGACCGCCTATTTTATTGTGCAAATTTTTACAAACCCCTTAATTAAACATGTTTTTGGCAATGGTACTATTATTACCAATATTATTCAATTTGGTGTAGTGGTATGGATCTGCTGGTACATGTACAATGCTTTAAAAGTATTTTATCAAAGAAAACCTTGGAGTATAATTTTTAAAATGTTTTGGATCATTGTAATGTATTGGATAGCCTTTAATGTATCAGAAGTGGTCATGGTAAACCTGATTTATTACGTAGCTACCTAACTAGATCGTCATACTGAACTTGTTTTGCAAGTAAAAATTGTGTTTTCAATTGTCTTGTAGCTATTGCATGGTCAGTATCTTTTTTGGCTTGCTATGAGACCCTGAAATAAATTCAGGGTGACTATTGGTAAAGAGTTAACTCCATAAAAAAAACCACCCGATAGTGTCGAGTGGTTTTTTTATGCTTAATGAAATTATTTTCTATCCTTAAGCTCAACAAATTCTCTATCTGTTTCACCTACATAAATCTGGCGTGGACGACCTATCGGCTCTTTGTTTTCGTGCATTTCTTTCCATTGTGCAATCCATCCTGGTAAGCGGCCTAAAGCAAATAGCACAGTAAACATTTCGGATGGGAAGCCTAATGCGCGGTAAATAATACCTGAATAGAAATCTACATTTGGATATAACTTACGGTCGATGAAGTATTGATCAGTTAAAGCCGCTTCTTCTAATTTCTTGGCAATTTCTAAAATCGGGTCATCAATACCTAGGTTTTCTAGGATATCATCACAAGCTTTTTTAATGATTTTAGCTCTTGGATCGAAGTTTTTGTAAACCCTGTGTCCAAAGCCCATCATACGGAATGGATCGTTCTTGTCTTTTGCTTTTGCAATCCACTTCTCTGTATCACCACCATCGGCTTTAATCAACTCAAGCATATCGATTACGGCCTGGTTAGCACCACCATGTAGTGGCCCCCAAAGTGCAGCAATACCAGCAGCAATTGAAGCATATAAATTACAGTCAGACGAACCTACAATACGTACTGTAGATGCTGAGCAGTTTTGCTCGTGATCTGCATGCAGAATAAGCAATTTATTCATGGCATTAACCACAATTGGATTTACATCGTAATCTTCTGTACGTTGTCCAAATGTCATCCAAAGGAAATTGGTTACATAATCGTATTTATTTTTTGGATAAATAAGCGGATGACCTAATGATTTTTTATAAACGAAAGAAACAATGGTTGGAAATTTAGCCAAAAGTTTGATAATGGTTAAATCCTGTTCTTCTGCAGTTTGATTTGGTTTTAAACACTCAGGATAGAATGTAGACAATGAGAAGATCAGGGATCCTAATTGACCCATTGGATGAGATCTTGATGGGTAACCATCAAAAAATTTCTTCATGTCTTCATGGATCAAAGTATGCTTGCTTATGTCAGCCTGTAGATCTTCAAGTTGTTTTTGTGTTGGCAGATCTCCGTAAATGATCAGATAAATAACCTCTAAAAAACTTGATTTTGCGGCAAGCTCTTCGATTGAATAACCTCTATATTTTAAAATGCCTTTTTCACCATCTAAAAATGTGATTTTACTCTTTGTAGAACCAGTATTTTTAAAACCAGTATCTAAAGTAACAAAACCTGTTAGATCTCTTAATTTTGAAATATCAATGGCCTTTTCATCTTCTGTTCCTGTAATTACTGGCAATTCTACTGTCTTACCATCAACTTTGATCTCTGCAATATCTGACATATTATTGTATTGTGTTTATAGCTTTCTAAATTATATAAAATTAATATACATGCATAACAAATCTGTTAAATTAATATGAATAATTGGTCAAAATGACGTAACAATCATGCTTAATTAAACCAGGTTTAGCACCTTATTTTGCTTTAATCTCTTCGGCAACTCTACCGCATTCTAACATTTCGTTACCGTAATAAGGGTTTTTAATTTCCTTTTCGGTTGATAGCCAATCACCTCCATCTCCTTTATTCGCCATTGGGCAGTGCTGAACATAAATTGTGCCTTTTTCTATTTCCGCATTTTTTAACAATGCTATTAAATCAGCGCTTAAAACCGTGAAATCTTTTCTTTGCGAAACAAGATTATTGCTTCCCGCAATTTTGCCCGCTACAGCTGCAGTAGGCTCACAACCTTTATAAGCAGCCAAACTCGTTTGTAAATGCGCTGCAGATTTTTGTGCATTTGCTGCATCTGATTTTACCAGCGCGTTTTTTAAATCTACATATTGGTTAAAGATTTCAGATTTCTGCTTGTCTTTTATAGAAAGCTCATTTTTAACCGATGTTGAATCTGTTTTTGTTGAATCTTTGGTTTCCGTAGATTTTTTTTCTGCTTGGTTACAGGCCATTAAGGCGGTAAGTATTACTAGTCCGAATATTCTTTTCATTGTATTTGGTTTTCGGCTCAAAATAGCAATTAAAATGGTAAATAAATAAAAAAGTCCCGATTTTCATCGGGACTTTAAATTAAATGATGTTATAATTATAATTTAAAATTATAAGCTAACCTCAGGTTAAATTGTCCGGTTTTCATGAAGTAGAGATCAGAAGCGCTATTGTTTACATAACCTTCATATTTTACACCAAGATCTAGACCGTTTTTCCATTCATAACCTAAACCTCCGGTATAGATAAAGTTCATATTAGCACCGTCTTTTATGGCTAAACCTGAACCAAGTTCAGTAGCGAGGTACATTCTTTCGATCGGGAATACCCTAACACCACCCATCACAGGGATGAACTCGAATTTTAGCGGGCTCCCCTTCCATTTTAAACGGGTATAACCGCCAGAAGCAGTAACGGCCACATAAGGGCTTAAATCATACTGAAGTTTTACATCTGCACCATAGCCATAATCCATTTCAGATTTATCTGGAAATATCCCATAGTTAACACCTACACCAATTTTAAAAGCCATTCCGCTTCCTGTTGTCATCGGCTCGGTGGTGCCCATTGTTTGAGCCTTTAAATTTGAAGTGCTTAATATTGCAAGGGCCGTTAATGTCGTTGCAAAAAGTTTAGTAACTGTTTTCATCTTAGATATTTTAAGTTATTAATTAAGGGTTTGGTTTATATACGTTAAAATACCTGAGGTGGATTTTTAAATTTTCATTTTTTTCAGAATGTTATGAAATAAAAAAGCCCCCTAAAAAAGGGGGCTTCCAATGTTATTTGTGATTAAGCTTATAGACTAAATCCGTATGCTAAACGTAGGCCAACATAACCAGTACTGTTACCATCTTTAGCTAAGCCTTCGTATTTTACGCCTAAATCTAAACCGTTACTCCAGGCATAACCAAGAGCTGGTGAATACACAAATGATGTTCCACTACCTTCGTTAGTACCAAAACCTGCACCAAGTTCTGCTAAACCATAAATACCAGAACCCGATTCGTTAAAGAAATATTTAACACCAGCTTTTACAGGAATGTATCCAAAATCTGGAACATCTACACCAGTATTACCAATTTCTTTACCTAAGAAACGGGTATAACCAGCAGTAACGGGAATCGATAATTGTTTGTCAATATCAAATTGATAACGTAAATCTGCACCAAGCGCCACGCTATATGCATCACTTGTTGGTATACCGCCAAAAATTCCTATTCCTAATTTTTGAGAAGATTGCGCATTAGCATTTGTGGTAAAGAATAAAGCCACGACAGCTGCTGAAGTAGCAATGATTTTAGTAATTGTTTTCATTTTAAAGTATTGTTTTTGAGTTAAACTAATATGCTGCAACAAATACAAAGGTTGTGCCAAAAGGGCTTTTTTAATATCATTTAGGGCATAAACCAACATTAAGATGACCAATAAAAGTTAATTTTCGCTAAGTGAAACTTTTTCAATTACCAACTGTTGTAATAGGTTTGTAGATGCTGATGCATCGAGCCAAATGATCTCAACATTGTCCTTTTCCATTTTCCTGAAAAAGGTGTTTTGCCTTTTTGCATATTGGCAAATGGCGATGCCAAGTTTTAGTTTCAGTTCATCAAATGTGAATAAGCCATCCAGATAATTAACAATGAATTTGTATTCCAAGCCATAAAAAACCAGAATTTCTTTACTGATACCTTCTTTAAGCAATTGCGCTACCTCCTCAATTAAGCCTGCTTTAAATCTTTGATCGAGCCTTGCCAGGATTTTGGCACGTGTTGTTTCGACTTCATTCTTTAAGCCAAAAATAATAGGTTTAATTTCTGGCCGCTCTACAGCCTCTAGCTGGTTATGTTTTAGGAAATCTGCTATTTCCAATGCTCGGATCAATCTCTTTTTGGAAGATAGATCGACATGACTTTGGTCTTGATGATTAGTATTATTGAGTTTAACAATTAGTTCTTCTTTAGATAAAAAGCTCAGCTCATCCCTTAACTCTTCATTTACAGGAATAGCTGTATAGGTCTGATTTTGCAAAAGGCTATGGATGTACATACCTGTTCCACCGCAAAGAATAGGCATTTTGTTTTTTTTTGTTATGGTTTCAAAGGCCTTGTAGAAATCGTTTTTAAAAGCATCTACATGATAACGTTCGCCAGGCGCTAAAATATCGATTAAATGATAAGGAATTGTTTTACCATTAATATGATATTCCTGCAAATCTTTACCAGTACCGATATCCATCCGTTTAAATATCTGACGGCTATCGGCACTAATAATTTCGCCATTTAAGGCCTCAGCAACGCTTACAGCAAGTTTCGTTTTGCCCGATGCCGTTGCACCTAAAATGATGATGAGATTATGCTGATCCATTAAAATTTCAGAATAAACTTTAAACTTCCTATATTAAACACTTCCGTTGCCAATACCTGATTGGTTTTTTTAAGCTGACGATTTAGATTTTCATCCAGAACGTAAGTCTGTGTCTCCAAAATTGCCGTTTGCTTAAAACCCAATTTAATGTAGGCTTCTCCTGCCGACCAGTCTCGATCTGCATAAGTCATCAGGTCATTAGATTTATACGTTTCAGCGAAATAAGTTATCAGTTTGCTTAGTCCACCCGTAATAGAATAACCTGCTTTAACAGCAAACCTGATCAATTCTGCCGATTTATAATTTTCGGTATGGTTCATTTTGCGTAATGCCGAAAAAGTAGCAACCGCTACAAGCGTTTCTTCTTCAAATAGGCCAATTTTATAACGGCTGCTTACTGCCCCCTGCAAGTGATTTTCAATTAAAAAAGAATCGGCAACGGGTTTGGTGATTTTGGATACTTTAGTTTTTCTACCGTGAATACGGGTATTTTTTCCAAGCAAAGATTTTATTCTCGCTAAAACCTGATCTGGTTTTGATTGCCACAGATCTTCCCAGAGATGAACGAGTTTAATGCCTGCCTGACGGTATTTTTCCTGTAATCCAATGAGATGTTGCGGGGTAAATTCATTGTTTAAACTTACCAGATGAATGATCAATTGAGAATCAATCTGTAATAATCGAAATTCATGCGCTGTAAAAAAAAAACATTCAATTTTGTTATTAGCAAGTGCTAAGCTTAATTGATGATGCCAGTTAGCATCAGAAGTTAAATTATTCAATCAGTAGAAGGTTTTTTAGAAAAATTATCTACTGCAAATTTAACCATCAGATTGTTAAATCCATTCTTTTTCTTTAAAGTTGGTATGGATAATTTCTACCAGTGTTTCTACTTCTTTTAATTTGGAATCATCAAGTGCTGAAATTTTTAAACCTGCTTTGTTTTTACCAAAATCGGTTAAATTATGATTTGTAGTAGAAAATTCATCAGTATTGATTTTAACTTCTACGGCATTCCCATTGATATAAACGCCTGTAAAAAAGCGTTCAGTTACTTTTTCACCGTTTAATTCAACGTTTTTTTCACTATAAAGATCATACCCGTTTTCCGAATTTTCGTGTACCGTATATCCGCGGGTGGCATAGGGCTGTATTCCGGCTCTAATGGTCTGGAAAATTTCAACAAGATCAGTTTTCATAATTGCATTTGATTTTAGAATTAAACACCATAGTACAATTATTGTTTAATTTTTATTCCTCAATCCACCAATTTTCTGTCGGTAAATATTCATTTAAAATTATTGTTTCACCCAATTTTGGGGTAACCAAAGGAAGTTGCTTTGCTGCTGCAGCTAAAACCACTCTTTTTATGGGCTCGTTCCAGGGGTGCATGGCTAAGCTAAATTTTCCCCAATGCACCGGCATTAAAACTTTTGCCTTTAAATCGATTGCAGCCTGCACAGTTTCTTCGGGAAACATATGGATGTACGGCCAATAGGCATTGTACTGCCCACATTCGAGCAAGGCTAAATCGAAAGGGCCAAACTCCTCGCCTATTTTGGCGAAGTGTGTATCATAGCCAGAATCACCACCCAAAAATAATTGGTAGTTTTCAGTTTTCAATACAAAGGCCGACCAAAGGGTTTGATTTCTTTTAAATTTTCTTCCGGTAAAATGCCTTGCCGGAACCGCTGTTAACTTCAGGCTATTAAATAATGTTAACGATTCGTTCCAGCACAATTCATTGATCTTATCAACTTTAATTCCCCATTTTTCTAAGTGTTCTCCTACGCCCAACGAAGTAACTATGGTTTTAACTTGTGGTACAATTTTTAAAATACTATTATAATCCAGGTGATCGTAATGATCGTGTGTGATGATCAGGACATCAATATTTCTAAATTCTTCTGCTTTTACAACGTCTGTACCTAAAAAAGCCTTACTTCCAATAAATGAAAATGGAGACGGGGTTTTGCTAAAAACCGGATCGACCAGAATCCTTAAACCCTCTATTTTGATTAGATAAGATGAATGTCCAAACCAAATAATTTCAGGGGTATCGCTTTTAGGGTCGCCGTTTATGTTAGGCACAATAAAAGGTAGTGCTTTATTCGGAACTTTATCAGGGTGTTTTTCGAAAAAAAATGCCTTCAAAATCTTAAAAAAGCTTACACCCTCAGGCTGCATTGGTGTTACCGATTGATTTTGCAGTGCACCATCACGATAATTAGCCAGATGGTGAATTTTTTTTAATCGTTGTCCCCTTGGCAAACGGCCAAAAACAGGCAGGTTCGTTATAATGAAGAATGCAATTAAGATAAAAAGTAAAAGATATACAGCTATCATTTTTAAAAATTAATAAAACCAAAGTAGGAATATGATTTTAAAAGAATAGCATGCTTTAGATATATGACGTATGGATTACTTCTCATGGGTTTAAACAGCAATGCCTCAGCTGACTGAGGCATTGCTGTGAAAACTTTAAAATAATTAGAATAAGGCACTGCTTTATTTATAACATGCATAAATTTTATACCTTTGGATAAGGGTTAAACAGATAGCTTAGATAACTTTTGTGCCTGCTTGCAGGAAAATAACCCAATTTGACGGGGAGTGGTACGAACACTTCTCGTCTTTTTTGTTTAAATACCCCTCCAAAAATTGAGGGGTACTACTGTTAATCATTGGGGTATAATTTATGATTGTATATCAATTTTGTTTTTTTTAAGGGGCTAAAATTGCTTTCTATTTATAATTTTTCTATTATTAATTTTTAGAACGTATGGCCTTTATCTTTTCCGAAAGTATTGATATTTATATAGCAGAGGAAAGAAATGAGAAAAAAAAACAGCGCAAACGTTTGATTAATTTTGTATTATTACATATTGAAGAAATTTAATGTAGTTTAGCACTCAGAATGCAGTCGAAACCAACAACCATCAAAGAAATAGCCAGAATCTTAAACATTTCTCCATCCAGTGTTTCCAGGGGATTGCACGATCATCCAAGCATTGGAGCGGTAACAAGGGAGAAAATTAAGCAACTGGCGAAGTCTCTAAACTATGAGCCTAATAATGCGGCAATTCTTTTTCAAAAAGGGAAAACCTACACTATTGGCGTTATTTTACCTGAACTATCAGAACACTTTTTCTCTATTGCTATTTCTGCAATTGAAGACGAGGCCATTAAGAAAAACTATACGGTTATTTTTGCGCAGTCGCACGATAATTACGACCAGGAAGTAAAGCTCGTTGAAAAAATGAAAAATCAACGTGTAGATGGTTTGTTGGTATCCATCAGTAAAGACACTTCAAAGTTTGATCATTTCGAGAAGCTCAATTCATTTAATATACCTGTCGTATTTTTTGATCGGATACCTCCTTTTAAAAACGTGCATTATGTAGCGTGTAGCTTAGAGAGTGCAACAATTAAAGCTGTGAACTATCTTTTGAAAAAAGGACACAGAAGTATTGGAATGATTAATGGGCCAAGTACCCTGTACGCGAGTGAGGAACGTAAAGATGGCTATATGCAGGCGATTACTTTTAACCGCTTAAAATTTGATCCGTCGTTAGTGGTGAACTGTGATTTAACTGAGGAAGGTACTATCGACGCTGCCAATCAATTTTTAAATCATAAGCGTAAACCTACAGCAATTGTGGCCTTTAATGATTATGTAGCGCTCTTCTTGATTAAATATTTCAAAAAACTGAATGTAATAAATGATTTTGATGTAGTGAGCTATGCAAATCTGCCCATTATCAGCTATTTGGATAATTCGCCAGTAGCTTCAGTAGAGCAATACCCATATTTACAGGGACAAAAAGCCGCAAATATTCTTTTAGATCTTATTCATAGCCCTAATTCTGAGAACCAGGCTTACTACAACACCATTGTAGAGTCTGATTTGATTGTGAATGAGGTAAAAGAATAAACAAACGTTTGCGCTAAATTTCTAGCTTTTGTTTAAACTTCCAGGTAAGATATTAAACTGTTTTTTAAAAGCAGTGATAAAATGTTGTGCATTTTTATAACCTACAAGGAAAGCAACCTCATTTACAGTTTTCTTTTCCTTAGAAAGAAAGTAATGGGCCTTTTCCATCCTGATTTTATATAAATAGCCAAACACTGTATAGCCGGTTAGTTCTTTAAATCCTCTTTTAAGCTTATAATCGTTAATACCAACCTTACGCGACAGCTCCATTAACGAATTCGGATGCTGTAAATCATACGCTACCAACTGTTTGGCCAGGAGAATTTTTTCTACATCTTCCTTTTTTAAAATGAGCGTTTGTTTTTCTGGTTTTTGATTAAAATAGGCGATAATTAATTCAAATATTCTGGCTTCCAGAAATAGGCGCTTCATCCTCCCCTCGTGCTTAGGATACATAATTTGCTGCAGTATTAACCCGATTTCAGCGCTAATGGGTTTTGGGATGGCAGTTTTGGTATCGGTAGTAGATCTTCCACCCGTTATCTGAAGAAAATACTGTTCTGTGAGTTGTATATAAAGGTATTTGGTTTTCGTCGTTATATTAAATCTAATTGCATTAACGCTTCCTATATTAAAATCCTGCTCCTCTTTATTCAGTGATAAAAAATGATCTTGTTGATGATCATAACCATAATTAACTGTACCGCTCAGACAAAATAGAAAACCAATGTGTTGCTGAGAAGATTCAAAATGAAAATTTTCTTCCTGTTGAGGGTGGATCTCAATAAGGCTAATGTGGATCCCCCTAAACCACTTTTCCTTAATATGGTATTTTACATCATTCTTTTCCAGCGCGACAGCCATTTCGTCTATATCCTTAAGGGTATCAAAGTCATCAGGATAGGTGTTCTTATAAATAATATCTCCTTTTGAATAGGCTGAGAGTTTAATTTCCATCTGTATATATCGTTTTAAATGCAATAAGGCTATCATGATTTTATACATCCCATGGTTTGATAGGAAAAATCATAATGGCCCCTATTTATTTAATCCGTTTGGCGGCATTAATTATCCGTTTAACGTTATCTGCTTTTTGTGATTATCTACAAATTTGCACAATTATTTATAATTAGTCTAAATAAATGAAGATATATTTATCAATTTTCCTATGGCTTTGTGGATTTGTTACTGTGGCTCAGGAAATTAAAGTTGATACTACAAAGGCAAATGATTTGAAAGATGTGGTAGTTACAGGGCAATACGGACCGCAAACTTTGCGGAATTCGGTATACAATGTAAAAACAATAAGTGCAGAGCGGATTAAGCTAAGAGCAGCAACCAATGTGCAGCAGATTTTAAATACCGAACTCGGCTTTCGCTTTAGTAACGATTTAACCTTAGGTACGACCGATGTTTCTTTAATGGGGATGACCGGCCGAAATATTAAAATTTTGCTGGATGGAGTACCGATGGTAGACCGATCGGATGCCCGAGAAAGTTTAAACCAAATCGACATCAACACCATTGAAAGGATAGAAATTGTAGAGGGTCCGATGTCTGTTGTGTATGGCACCGATGCGCTGGCCGGAGTAATTAATATTATAACCAAAAATGCCGGAAAGCAATTGTTAAGCGTTAATGCACGTGTACAGGAAGAAAGCGCTGGAAAAGAATATAACCTACTCAACGGTGCAGGCCAGCATAATCAGCATCTAAGTATGAGTTGGCAGCAAGAAGGCTGGAGTGTTTTGCTTGGTGCATCACACAACGAATTCGGTGGCTGGAATATGGCTCCGAAAACAGCATTTTTAGAAGAATTTAATAGCTATAAAAATCAATGGAAGCCTAAGGAGCAATGGCTTGGTAATACTAAAATCGGCTATAGAAATCAAAACTTTAGCCTATGGTATCGCTTAGATGGGCTAAACGAGGATATCGATTCGCGTTTTGGAATAAATCCATCGAGTTTCGAAGGGAAGCTGTCTACCTACACCACCAAACGTTATACGCAACAATTGCAGTCTGAATGGAGGCTAAATGATAAATTACAGGTTACAGCTATAGGAGGTTACACCGATTTACAACGATCAACCCATACCATTATCCATAATTTTACAAACAACACAGAACGATTAAGTGACGATAAGGGCGAACAAGATATAGCAAAATTTAACTCAACTATTTTTAGGGCAACTGCAATTTACACCTTAAATAAGTCAGTTTCATTTCAGCCTGGCATCGAGTACAACAGAGATGCTGCCAGCGGACAGAGAATTAATGGATCACCTGTAATTAATGATTATGCTGCCTTTATTTCTGCCGAGATTAAATTTGCTAATGGAATAAGTGCAAGGCCGGGATTGAGGTTTATTAAAAACTCCATTTACGATGCTCCCCCCGTAATTCCATCAATAAATACCAAGTTTACTTTAGCTAAAGATCTGGATCTTCGATTGGCTTATGCTAAAGGTTTTCGTTCCCCGGCATTGAGGGAGTTATATTACGATTTTGTAGATGCCAGTCATAATATTTTAGGTAACCCCAATTTAAAAGCCGAAGAATCGAACAGTTTTAATGGCTCCTTGGCCTGGGCCGGTTTACATCGAAAAGATTTGCAGTTCCGTTCTACGCTATCGGGTTTCTACAATCTGTTTAAAAACAGGATTAATTTTGCCCAGTCTCCTACAGATAACTCCATAACCTCACTATTTAATGTAGAAAAATATAAAACCACGGGTGGTACTTTAGACAATACATTGATTTATAAAAATATTCAGGCTACACTCGGCATATCGTATATCGGCCGATATAATGATTTAAGTGTGAGTAATCCAGACTTGGAGACTCCTGAATTTGCATGGGCTACGGAGGTAAACTCGAATATAACTTATACGCTTCCGAAAATAAATGGGAGTATCAGCCTCTTTTACAAATATACGGGGAGCTTACCAAGCTATAAACTTACTGCCGAAAACGATCCCACCTCAGTAAAACTGACGAAAATTGGCGATTTCCATACCGCAGATTTAATGCTGAACAAAAATCTATTTAAATCTTTAACCATTAATGCAGGTATTAAAAACCTCTTTAATGTTACACAATTAAGCAATACTTCAACGGAAACTGGTGGAGCACACAGCACAGGTGGTGATGTTCCATATAGTTATGGCCGATCGTATGTGCTTGGGCTAACCTATAACTGGAATAAACTTTAACAATAAACAACATAATTATAATAACATGAATAAACTAAACTCATTAATCGCTATTGCGTGTTTAGCTGCAACATTTACGGCCTGTAAAAAAAACACAGAAGAACCTATTTTTGTTGCCCCACCTTCTGATGGAAGTACTTTAACCCTTAGTGGTAAAACAGCAGAATCAAATTATACAAATATCGTTTATGTAGATTTTAGCGCTGATAAACAGACTTCTGCAGAGCGAAAGAGTTTCAATATCGGGTTAACTTCTGATAGCAAATTCAGAGTTGTACTTAATCCTTCTTATCAAACTACGGCAACGGTAACATCAAAAACCGACATTACAGCTGTTACATTGGCAGACCCAGGAACAACAGTTAATTTAAATCACGATATCATGGATCCGCTTACGGTGTCGTTAGTTGATTATTGGGATGGAAATATCACTAAAACAGCTTTTGCCGAAGTAAGTGCTACTGAAGCAGAAAACAAAGTTTATTTATTAAGCTACGAAGGGAATAAGGATAAAGACAAGTGGTTTAAATTAAAAGTTACACGTAATGGCTCAGGCTACAAAATTCAATATGCCCGACTAAACGAAACGGTAATAAAAACTTTGGATGTGCCTAAAAGTGCAGACTATAACCTGGTTTTTGTTTCATTGGAAAACAATAAAATTGTTCAGGCCGAACCGGTAAAAAGTGCATGGGATATTTCATGGAGTTATAGTACGTTCAACTCTGGTTTAGGCTCGCCTTATTGGGTTCAGGATTTTGTGTCAATCAATAACTTAGGCGGTGTAAGTGCGGCAATGGTAGCTAAAAAAGATGCTTACGCCACATTTACTGAAGCAGATTTGGCTGGTCTTACTTTTCTATCGGCAAAAGATGTAATTGGTACAACCTGGAGAACTTCACCTAGCCAAGCTGGTACGGGCGGAGCAGTTAAAACTGATCTTTGTTATATTATTAAAGACGCTACCGGTAATTATTATAAACTGAAATTCAACAGCTACATTTCTGGCGATGGTGGTGAACGCGGTAAACCGGTAATCGAATATAAATTGGTTAAGAAGGGATAATGTGAGCTAAGGCTTACCTAAAAAAATATGTTTTGTTAGTTGGATATAGGCTCTCCGCGATGGGGAGCTTTATCTTTTTATGAAGGGTATAAGTCTTAAACGCCATGTTGATCCGATGGCTATTGGATTTACTTTACAAGCAGAAATAGTATTTTTAATTGCTTTGTAGCTACTCCGTGGTCAGCATCTATCATGCTAAAAGAAGACCCTGAAACAAGTTCAGGGTGACGATACGACGAGTAGCTGCAAGACTTATGAAGTCTGACATGCATATCGTAGTTAGACTTCGTAAGTCTAACTAACATTAAACGCAAAAAGGGCCCCGGCATACCAGAACCCTTTTTGTTTCTTACTCGCGAAATATTATTTTCCAGAGTTTTTCTTGTCAGTTACTTCTGCACGGATTTCTTGTGCTAAAACTTTAAGATCTTGCATTGCTTTACGCACACGAGTACCAGCAGCTGCATTGCCAGCATTATAAAATTTTTCTACATCTGCTTCAATAGCAGCAACAGCAGCTTTAACTTTTGAGAATTTTTCCATCGCTAATTGATGTTTTTAAGGTTTAAAAAATTTATTTTTTCAATAATACATATTTACCTTGAATTAACAACAGAAAGCAAATATTTATTTAAAAGAAGTTTTGCACATTTACACAATCAAAAAAATGCCCTGGCACTATTATAGAGGTATTTTTTCGGATTTTGAGATCAAAATCTGATAACTCAATTCAGTTGTTTGGATAAGTTGATCAGGTTATTGAAGGTTAAATTGGCGCTATTTATACAGCGTTTATAATCGGCCTCAGCAACGGTCTGGTTTATTACTGAGACAAATATTTTCCATTTTGTACCCAGATCATCACCATAAACACCATAATAATTTAGGCCTTCTTCGTGATCTTTAAAATTCGGATTGGCCAAAATATGCCTTTTAATTACGTTTCCGCCCAATGTAGCCCCTTCTAACACATACAGCGCACCTAAAACTTCGGCAGTATTTTTTTCCGGAACAAACAGTTCAAAATCTAAACCAGGCAATGTTAAATTGTCTATTTTCCAATATTTTAAGTCTTCTTCTAAAGCAGTAAGTTTCAATCTGCTTTTCATTTCCAAATGCTCAGCAATATTTGCATCCAGCATATTCGCAAGCGTATTCTCTAATTTCTGATGAATGATGTAATTAATGGTCAACAGCTTTTTATACTGATCAATGCTTAAAGAATTGTTCATAATCTCATTAACAAACATTAAGGATTCTAATGTTTTATGGTTTTCTGCTGTTTCAGTTCTCAATAAATTGGCAATCATATTTGGATTTTAATTATTAAAAAAAGAAAGATCCGGATTTAATACCCGAATCTTCCCATATGGTTTTATAAAATTTTAATTTAACCTCAAATGTTGGTTAAACCAAAAATCGTGTACAGAATGTATACATTTAAGCAGGTTTTCGTAACCATCGGGTTTGGTAAGATAGGCATTGGCACCAAACTCTATCGATGCTTTAACATCGTCGGGATTATCTGATGTAGAAAACAAGATTACGGGTACCGTTTTGAGGTAAGGAATATCCCGTATAAATTTTAACAGATCTAGTCCCGATAAGCCAGGCAAATTCAAATCAAGCAAAATTAATTTAGGTTTGATTTTACTTTCAGCAAAATTTTGAAGTTTTTGTAATGCTTCTGTACCATCTTCAACTATAGTTAAATTAAGGGTATTCTTAACCTCTTGTACGGCACTTTGCATAAAAAATGCATAGTCTACATCATCCTCAACATAAAATATATCTGGTGTTTTCATTTTTATCTGTTTTTAAAAGCCACAAAAAAAGTCGATCCTGCATTTAACTTACTCTCAAACCAAACCCTCCCATTGTGTTTTTCTACCACCCTTTTTACAATAGCCAGCCCCACCCCTGTTCCTTCTATATCCTTAACATTATCCATTCGCTTAAAGAGCTCAAAAACCCGATCGTAATAACGGTTGTCAATTCCAATGCCATTATCTTTAACTGCGTAGATAGTCTCTTCTCCATCAATGTACGCAGAAACTTCTACTTTGGGTTTGTCCACCATGGCAGAATATTTTACCGCGTTTCCGATCAAGTTGGTGAAAACCTGTGCTATCATGGTCTTATCTCCATTTATATTTGGGAGTTGTCCTAAAACTAATTCGGTACGGTCTGCTTTAAAGGCCGACCAAACTTCTCTTCTTATTTCTTTTAACAGAGATCCTATATCAACTGTTTCAAAATTTATTTCAGAACGGCCAACTCTTGCCAAATTGAGGATCTCCTTAATTAAGAAATTCATTTTATCAGCGCCTATTAAAATCCTGCTCAGCATTTTTTGGCCATTTTCATCAATGCTCTTATTTTTAAGCATCAGCTCAGCATAAGTTTTTATCGAGGTTAACGGTGTTCTTAAATCGTGCGAAACCGTATAGCTAAAAGTATCTAATTCTTCGTATGCGGCCTGTAACTTTTCGTTGAGCAGCCTAATTTCGTTGGCCTTTTTATTAATATCGGTAATGATAATTTCGCGTATCCTTAAAACGGAGGCAATTTCTTCAGCCATCCATTTTTCCGAAGTATTATTAACTACATGCGACCAGATTTCGAAAGATTTTCGGGGAGACAGGCTTAACAAACCATTTTCTGAAGGAACTGCAGCTTTTTCCGGATTTCCGGCCCAATTCACAGTGGTAATAATTTCGGGCTTAAACCAGATGATCATTTCGCCCATTTCCTTATTGAGCATACAAGAAAGAAGTCCAGAGGCTATTGATTTGTATTTTTTAGCCGGAGAATGGATTTCAGACAATCGATGGGTATAATATATCGATTCATCATTGGTTGTTTTTAACCATTCAAGGAGTTCTCTTATTTCTTCCTCTGATGGTACATTTCCGATCGTTTTAAGTTCATTTTCGAAAAAAATGGCTACCCCCGAAGCTTTGGTTACATCTAAAATAGTTCTTTTGTGGGTAGTTATGGCCTCAACTAAATACTTGTCGCGGTTTAAATGTTCTAAAAGAACATTGGCAGTACTTTTAAATTGCTCAATAACTGCTGCATCTTCTTCTTCCTGGCGGTATTCTAATGCCGAGGAAAGGATCTGCCCGATTAACTTAGCGCCTTCCCTGGCTTTGTAGTCAATAAACTTAGGACTGTAGTTGTGGCAGGCAATTAACCCCCATAATTCGCCATGAGCGATTAAGGATATGCTAAAACTCGAATGGACACCCATATTCTTCAGATATTGAATATGTATGGGCGATACAGCGCGTAAGCTACCATTGGTTAAATCGAGTGCCTGGTTTTCTTTAAAAGTTAGAATTGGCGAATCAGTTTTGTTTACATCGGCAATTAACCTGGTCAGGTTGAGTTTATAAAGCACCCGAGCCTGTTTAGGGATATCAGATGCGGGGTAATGCAATCCAAAAAATGGTTCTAAATCTGCTTCTTTTTCTTCTGCTACTACTTCGCCATGACCATCCTCTAAAAATTTATAGATCATAATCCGATCATAATTGATGAGTTTTTTTACTTCTTGAGCAGCGCCTTTTAACAAAGCTGAAATACTTTTCCCCTGAAGCATAGATGAGGCAGAACGGCCTATAGAACTCTGAATATCGAATTGTAAGGTTACCGGTTCAAATTCCAATAACCACTCACTTACTGATGAAGAAATAATCAGATAAAAAGAAAGGCCATTAATTTCAACAGGATGCGGACTAATTGCATCAAAGCTTTTACGGATAATACCTAGCTTAAGCAGCTCTTCGATATGAAACGCCGGATCTTGTTGTTTAATAAACTGGTTTAAGACTGAAAGCTGTTTATTTAATAGGCTTTTAGCTTCTTCCGCTAAAAACACTTCTACATTTTCACTGATGTAGGTAATGGATAGGCTGTTTTTATCAACTGCTATTAGAAATCCATGTGATTGAATTTTACCAGGAATATGAATGGGTTCTTTATCACAGTTGCTTAGGTCAACAGAAAATTTAGTCATATGTATTTTGATATTGCAGCATATTTAATTTCACGAATTAACAAATATTAAGCCTCTTTTTAGAATGTCTCTATTTTAGCAAATTCGGTTTTGAGATTTATTTTTTATTATATATTTGTTTGAAATTTTAAAATCATCTCAATCTTGGCAAAGAAGAATATTTTGGTTATTGAAGATAACCATGCAATCCTTGATGTTATAACCCTTATTTTAGAAAGCGAAGCCTTTAACGTTGATGGACTAAACAAAGGTGCAGATTTTATTAATCATGTTCAGGAATTTAATCCGGATGTGATCATCATGGATATTATGCTTCCAGATGCTGATGGAAGGATACTTTTAAAAGAACTTAAAGATACAGCAGCTACGCAGCATATTCCCGTTTTAATGATTTCGGCCCGTTATAATGCCAACAATTATACCTTAGATGGAATAGAAGCCGATGACTTTATGGCCAAGCCATTTAATATTGACGAATTGATGGATAAAATTTATGCATTATTGCGAAAGTAAGTTTTTACTCGGGCATACCAGGTAATTTTATTCCTCCAAGTTTTAGGTTTTTCATCAGCACTTCCAAAAAAGAAAGTTTAGTGTCTGTAAAACCATGTGCTTTAACCCAAACATTTAAACTTACTTTAAACCCACTATCTTCTAAAGCAGACACACCAATTCTCCTTTCTGGTGTTTTGAGACAATCCTTAAATTCATCGACCGTTTTATTGAAAACAGTTACAATCTGTTCATAATCTATACCATAGCTAAACTTCATTTCAATATCCAACCTCCTGCTGCCTTCTCTGCTGATGTTGATAATCACTTCGTTTGATAATTTGCCGTTTGGAATAACTACCGTTCTGTTATCAAATGTTTTAACAATGGTATAAAATATCTGGATCGATGTTACGGTCCCTTCCTGACTTTGTGCAATAATATTATCGCCCACAACGAAAGGTTTCAAGAGTAAAATTAATACGCCACTGGCAAAATTTTGCAGCGTACCAGATAAAGCCAAGCCTGCCGCAACTCCAATACCACCAATGAGTACCGTTAAAAAAGTAAGCTGAATGCCAATAATCTGCATTACTGTAAGTACCAGTAAAACCCTTAAGGTAATCAGTATTAAACTGGTTAAAAATGGTCGCAACGATGGATTTATATCTTTACGGTGCATACCACCCTGCATCCATTTCCCCAAAAGCTTAATTAGCCATAAGCCTAAAATAAGCAACACTATACCTAAAATTACCGATGGTCCTTTGTCAATTATCCAATCGTAGGCTTTATCGTAAAAATGCTCGATGTTATTGGCATCAATCTTCATAAACTAGGATTTTGCTTCTAATTATTAAGGTTTTTTATGTTTAACGGGCGCATCTTTAGTTACATTTACTTTTTTTGCATCTTTGGCTGATGTTACTTTATCATCAGCACCTTTAGCTTTTGCATTTTTCGGTGCGGTAGCCTTGCTACTTTCTGCCGATGTTTTAGAATTTTTCATCTTTTTTAATCGTTAATCTTCAGCATCCAGCCAGGCCTTTGCTTCTTCTATTTCTTCTGGTTTAAAGCCTTTTGATTTACCTGGCGTAGCTAACGTAAAAACATCTGTAAACCACTCTACTCCTTTTTCGGCACTTACTACTGCAATTTTTTTCCATTTGGTAAAATTTTGCAGACCGGCTTTAACATCCTGTACCCATGCACCTGCAGTGAAATTTTTCACATCAGTTTCTAAAACGAGCAGGTATCTGATTTCCTTAAAACGCTCAGCGGTTCTTTTTAAACCGGTTAATAAAACGCTCTTTATATCATCGCTTGTCACTTCTCCGGTAGCCCTTACGCCAAAAATATGATCTGGTAGTCCTGTTATTTCTGTTAGCATAATTATTTCGTTTATTTAAGAACACACTAATTCATCAAGATGTTTGCCCTTTAAATAAATTAGGAAAAGTTGAGTGGCAACAAAAACACTTATCTTGCTGACACTGTTATAGAAACAATATTTATAAAATAAAACAATCCTATGAAAATTAACTGGTTAAAACCTGCTTCATTTATTTGTGCTGTGGCTGTTTGGATTACTGCTTGTACAAGCGGAACAAAAACGACTACGGTTACAGATTCGACCATAACCGACTCTACATTAACAGCAGCACTAAAACCTGCCGGCCCTGCCCCCGAGTGGGGAAAAACAATAAAGCCAGAAATGCAGGCTGTAATAGAAAAATTAAATAGCTATGGAGATAAACCTTTAGAAACTTTAAGTGCTACCGACGCACGCAAAAATCATACACCAACCGATGCGGTAATGGATCTGGCAAAACAGAACAATATAACCTTACCAATTGCTAAGGTAGATACTATTGGGAAAGATATTGATGTTAGCGGAGGTAAAATCCACCTGCGTATTTATACACCAAAAAATGGAACCGGGCCCTATCCACTAATTGTTTATTACCACGGCGGTGGTTTCGTTATTGCCAATTTAGATGTTTATAACGCGTCTGCACAGGCTTTGGCCGAGCAGGTCGGTGCAGTTGTGGTTTCTGTAGCTTACCGCTTAGCACCCGAAAACAAATTCCCTACTGCACATAACGATGCTTTTACAGCTTATGAATGGGCAGTTAAAAATGCAGTTGATTTAAAAGCCGATCCAGCTAAGATTGCAGTTGTTGGTGAAAGTGCAGGTGGAAATTTAGCCGCAAATGTATCTGTTATGGCCAGAGACAAACACATTATGCTGCCGGTGCACCAGGTTTTAATTTATCCCATTGCTCAGGCAGATATGAATACTGAATCTTATAACATGTATGAAAAGGCAAAACCGCTGAACAAGGCAATGATGGGCTGGTTTACAGAGAAATATCTGACCACCATGATTGAAGCGCAGGACCCTAAAATGTCGTTGGTTAATGCCAATTTAAATGGGCTACCGTCAACAACTATTATTACAGCCGAAATAGATCCGCTACACGATGATGGTGTAATACTCGCCCGTAAATTGAAAGCTGCCGGAGTGAAAGTGGACAGTAAAAATTATGAAGGCGTAACACATGAATTTTTTGGTATGGCGCTGCTTATACCAGAAGCGAAAGCGGCTCAGGCTTATGCTGCAGATCAATTGAAAGCTGCTTTTAAATAGAAAGAACAGCCTTGGAGTGGATATCACTCCAAGGCTGTTCTTGTATAGCGTTTAGCGCAGCGCGCTTTTAAAACTTCAGGTTAGCTATGCGCCTTTCTTCGAGCCCAAACTCTGCATCAATTGATCATAAAGGTCGTCGCTTGTCGCTTTTTGTGGTTTCATCTTTTTAACCGTTGCCCGTTTGCCTTTAGATTTTGCTTTGATAATCTTCAATAATTCGCTGCTATAATCATCTTTAAAGGCGCTCAGGTCGAATTTAGAACTGTATTGTTTAATCAATGCCAAGCCCACATCCATTTCTTTTTTGGTAATGGTAATGTCGTCAACTTTGTTAATCTCTGATAAACTTCTGATTTCCTGTTCAAACCTGATTTTAGTAATCACAATTACATGTTCCATGGGGTGGATAACACAAAGATTTTCTGTATTCCGCAGTACAAATCGTGCCACTCCAGCTTTACCCGATTTCTCTAAGGCCTTTAGTAATAATCCGTAAGCTTTTTTGCCCTGCTTTTCAGGCTCGGTATAATAAGAAGTTTCGTAATAAATAGGATTAATATCTTTTATATCAACAAAATTCTCTAATTCAATAATTTTGGTTTTTTCAGGCGCAGCCTCTTCAAAATCGTGCTTATCTAGCACCACATACCTGTCTTTTAAAAAATAACCTCTAACAATCTTCTCATAGGGTACTTCTTTATGGGTATTTTCATTCACCCTTAAAAATTTAATCTTTGCGTGATCACGCTCATCGAGCATATCTAAATCGAGATTGCTATTCTGGACAGCAGAAAACAACTTAATTGGAATGTTTACCAAGCCAAATCCAATAGAACCTTTCCATATTGATCTCATAGTTAAATATTTACTTACTAACAAGTGTCCAAATCAGATTGTTTTGGCTTTATTAAGCGTAAATTGAGGAAATCACAAACTATTTAGATAATACAATGTTATTTAAATATCAATCCTATTTAAATACATATGAAAATCGCCTACATTTCAACCTATCCTCCTCGTGAATGTGGTTTAGCTACATTTAACCAAAATTTGGTTAATGCTTTAAGTTTAAATCCTGCTTATAATTCACAGAAAAGTTTTGTTGTTGCATTAAATGAATCGGATGATGTTAATGAACACGATTACCCAAACGAAGTGAAATTCGTAATCCGCCAGCAAAACCAAAAAGATTATATCGATGCTGCAGATTTTATCAATAACAGTGATGTAGATAGTTGTATTATTGAACATGAATTCGGTATATATGGTGGCAATAGCGGTGTATTCTTATTGTCCTTAATCAATAGATTAAAAAAGCCATTCATTACCATTTTGCATACGGTTTTAAAAGAACCGAATTTCATGCAACAGACCATTATTAAAGAGATTGCAGTTAAATCTTCTAAAATAGTCGTAATGAGCAAAAAAGCAGTCATGTTTTTGACCAGCATCTATCAGATTCCTAAAGATTCGATCAAATTAATTGAACATGGCGTTCCAGATCTGGAACCTATACCCAATAATGAAATTGCGCAAAGTGCGCTTTTCACCAATCGAAAAGTACTTTTTACATTTGGCTTAATTAGCAGAAATAAAGGCTTAGAAACCGTAATTAAAGCTTTACCGGAAATTGTTGCTCAACATCCGGATGTATTATATGTGATTTTGGGCAATACTCATCCCGGCGTTGTAAAACATAATGGCGAAGAATATCGCGATAGTCTGAAAACATTGGCAAAAGATTTAGGTGTAGAAAATAATATTGCTTTTGTCAATAAATTTGTGTCTGAAGAAGAATTGCATCAGTATTTAACAGCCTGTTATTTATATATTACGCCTTATTTGAATGAAGCGCAGATTACCAGTGGTACTTTATCATATGCCATTGGAGCTGGTGCGGCAGTAGTCTCTACCCCATATTGGCATGCACAAGAGCTTTTAGCCAATAACAGGGGCAGATTATTTGATTTTAAAAATGATGCCCAACTGACAACCATTGTAAACGAACTTTTAAGTGATAAAGATAAATATCAAAAACTGAAGCAAAATGCTTACGAATATGGATTGAAGCTTCGCTGGCCAGCCATTGGCGGTGTTTATCTCAACGTATTAAATGAAGCTGTGGCTCTAGGGAAAAAGCCAGAAAGAGTTACTCCGCCTATTATTGATGTAGAAGGTATGCCAGCGCTTAACTTAGATCATATTTCGCTACTAACAGATGATACCGGAATTATTCAGCATGCCCGTTTTGGTATTCCAAATTTGAAAGAAGGTTATTGTATTGATGATAATGCCAGAGCTTTGATTATGGCATTAATGGCTATCGAGCAGGATAAAAATCCTAAAGCTTTAAAATTCATGCCTGTTTATCTGAGCTTTATTCAATATATGCAAACCGATGACGGGAACTTTAGGAATTTCTTAAGCTTTAACCGCAATTATTTGGATGAGATAGGCTCAGAAGATTCTTTTGGCCGTACCATCTGGTCATTAGGTTATTTAGTCTGCAGTGCACCCAACAATTCTTACCGTGAATTTGGTAGAGAATTATTTTCGCATTCTATTCCACATTTTAAAGGATTAAAATATCTGCGGGGAAAAGCCAATACCATTATTGGTCTATCGTATTATCTGTGCGCTCATCCTGATGATGAGTTGATCACGAAAGAAATCAATCTGCTGGCCAATTCCTTAAAGGCATCATATCAAGACAATAAAGATGGCGATTGGCATTGGTTTGAAGATATTCTTACCTACGATAATGCAATCCTTCCTTTGGCGTTGCTTCATCATTACGAAGTTACGGGGAATGCAACATCTTATAAAATTGCGATGGAAAGCATTGAGTTTTTAAATAGCTTCTCTTTCGAAAACGGGTACCTAAATCCGGTCGGAAATGCAGGATGGATGAAAAAACATGGCAAAAACCCTATCTATGACCAACAGGCTATAGAAACGATGGCAATGGTATTACTCTATGCTAAAACATTCGAGGTAACTAAAGATGATAAATATCTAAATTTAATGCATATCAGTTATCAGTGGTTCTTAGGGAAAAACAGCCTGCATATTCCTTTATACGATTTTGAAACACATGGATGTGCAGATGGATTACAGTTTAACAGTGTGAACAGGAACCAGGGTGCTGAGAGTACACTGGCTTATTTCATCTCTCATTTGGCGATATTAAAGGCCGCAGAAACCGAATATGAAACACTGTCGTCTCCCCTGGTGGAAGCAGATAAATGTAGTTAAAGATTAAATTGTCTGGGAAATAAAAAGGCTGATTCAGAAATGAATCGGCCTTTTGTGGTATTTTCTTAGAGCAATTAAGTTAAGATGATCATTATCCTGAACCTTTTCAGGTTACATCTGGCTTTAACGATAGATGCTGAAACAAGTTCAGCATGACGGATCTTACTAAACATTACGTCACCCTGGAGTGTAGCGCAGCGAAAAGCTACGAAGTAAACAGCGCCTTAAGCGAGTTCACCATAGGTAATTTATTTCAGGGTCTATCTAGTCCTTCATGATTTAGATTGAAATTAATTATTCTCTAGTAATTTGGCCAGCAGCAACTCCAGATTTACGCTGGCAAACGAAGAACTATAATCAGATAAACCATAAGGAATAATTAATTCGCCGTTACTGATAATCGATCCGCAGGAATATACCACGTTGGGCACATAACCTTCACGTTCATCATTATTTGGAATAATCAATGGCTCTTTTAAATGGCCTATTTCTATATTTGGGTTTTCAAGATCCAATAAACTTACACCAATACAGTACCTGCGCATTGGTCCCACCCCATGTGTAATTACAATCCATCCTTTTTCGGTTTCTATCGGAGAACCACAATTGCCGATCTGTACCAGCTCCCAATCGTACCGAGGTTGTTTTAAAAGAACCGGGTTTTCCCAAACATTAACTTTATCAGAAAACATCAGGTAGTTATTCCAGCCATCTATCCGGCTCATCATCACGTATTTCCCTTTAATTTTTCTTGGGAATAATGCCAGGTTCTTATTTTGTGCACCATCGCCATAAAGTGGAATCACTTTAAACTCGTAAAAATCTTCGGTCTGTACCAGTTTTGGAATAATTAAAGAACCATCGAAAGCAGTATATGTGGCATAGTACAGTACTTTGCCATCATCTTTAACAAATTTTACAAATCGGGCATCTTCAATCCCTTTACGTTCAAATTCTGAAATGGGAAAAATTACCCGATCAGAAATATCTGTATCTTTTGAAAAAGTTATGGTGTGGTAAGTATCTGATAACCAAAGTACTTTGTCGTACTCGATTAAGCGTGACGGATTTTCTTTATGTAAGCTTTTAGAATCTTTAATGATATTGCTCAAACTGGTATATTCAAATTTATCATCCAGTTTTGATTCAATTTCATCCAATACCGAAGGATCAATCTGCGCGTAGGCTGCTTTTTTTAAGAACAGTTTTTTTACATAAATGGCATTCTTCACTACCTCCGCCTCATCTACATAATTCCCAACTGGTAAAACCTGGATATTATTGTTTTTATCAATTAAAGCACGCCTGAAAACAATTGAAGAAATATGCCCCTCACCTACGGCACGAAAGCTAATAATTACCCGCTTTTCGCCTTCTACCAAATCGGTTTGATCGGGGTCGTCTACTATGCTTGGATTAAAAAAAGCTGCCGATTCTATCGAGTATTCATGTGTAAAGTAAGCACCGATCAGCAATCTGGTGTATTCATCAATATCTTCGAATTCTGTACCTAGGGCCGCAAACTGTTTTTTTAATTTTTTACAGTGCCGGGTCAGGATTTTGGTAATATTCCGGTGTCTTTTAGAATATTCCTGTAAGATGGGCGATATCAGCGAAAACACTTTTTCATCTGAAAACTCTAAAACCTTTCGGATGACTTCTAATGCTCTCTCCTCTCCATTAAAAAAAAAACGTGCAATAACTCTTTTAGTATCTGGGTTAACCTTAACTGGTTTGCGTTCTATGTATAATCTCATTATTTTGCTGTTTTGGTAGTAATTTTAACGCTTTTCGTTTTATATCTTCCAACTTTATATTAACGAAATTTACGACTTAATTGTTTATATTATTTATAGTATTTGGACATAATTTTTACCTTTAACCCTTATCCCTTTTAAAGCAGATAACATGATTTTAACAGCTGAAACCTTGCGTTTAGGAAAATTAAGATACTACGAGATTTTAAGTACACCTGCTGAACGTGCTTTTGATCAGATAGCACAATTGGCTGCTGAAATATTTGATGTTCCAAATGCGGGTATATGTTTTCAGACGGATGGCGATATTTTTATGAAAGCCCAAGTGGGATCTTCAATCGGGTCACCTTTAAAAAAAGATGCATTTCCTTTTTTTGCCTCTGCTCTGATCAGCTCGCCAGAAGGTTATCCTATCGGCTCGATTTACGTTGCCGATACTAAATTTAAAGCAGCCGAAGAGCGGCAGCTAAAAATGCTAAGGCATTTAGCAGGTATGGTAATAGAAAAACTGGAATCTAGAATTGCAACCAGAAGGGCTTTAAGGGCTTACGATGATCGTTTACATGTGCTTATTCATGATCTTAAAAACCCGATGACGACGATTTCACTTCAATCTGAATTGCTGGGACGCATTCCAGGTATTGAAGATAAAGCTTCATTAATTGCCGGTAAGATTAATGCACAATCGAAAAGAATGATCGATAATCTGAATGACATTTTAAGCACTGCCCGAAAAGAAGCTCACTCATTTAAGCCCCAAAAAGCGAAAGTTGACTTGAAAGAGCTGCTCGAAGAGGTAAAGTTTAATTTGGATTTAACGCTTAAACAGAAAAACCAAAACGTTTTGATCGATATTGAAACTCCAGTTGAAATTTTTGGCGATGCTGATAAACTTAAGGTTATTTTTAGCCAATTACTGGACAATGCCATTAAATTTTCTCCAAAAGGAAAGGAAATTAAAATATCACATCAAACTGCAGAAAATGAAGTAACCATTGTAATAAAAGATAACGGTGTGGGTTTGACGGAAGAAGATCTCGATAAAATTTTCTTGAAATTTGCAACATTAACGGCTATGGCCACAGCGCATGAAAATACCTATGGTTTGGGACTAATCACCGTAAATGCCTTAGTAGATGTACATAAGGGAAGGTTGTGGGTAGAAAGCGAAGGGAAAGATTTGGGTGCAACTTTTTACGTAACGCTACCCATTAAATAAGTTTAAATCTAATAATTCACTAAGTTTCATTTCTTCGAGTAAAATTCTTTCAGGAATGGCATTTCTATGGTACGACCATTTTATTAATCTTATAAAGCCATTCTCGATTTCGATACCAGTCATATCGCCATCATTAAAGCAACAACAACCGCTGTTAAAGTAACCGGGTTTGTATTTGCCAAAACGTGGTGTTTTATCTCCCTCTTTTATCAGTTTACGAAGCTCTGCATTTAAAACAGCAAGATCATCAGCATTCTTTTCTTTTTTGGCTTTATTCAGTTTGATGTAAATCCGTTCCAGATGTGTTAACGAAGCAAAAACAGGCTGATGTGTATGTCCGGTAATTAAAGCCAGGTTCTTTTTTGTAGCTACCCAACTGTACATGAGTGTGTTATGTGCTGTTTTGAGCTGGTTGCTGTATGCTGGCGTATTCGGGTTAATTTGAAGGTACGACTGCAGTGGTGCCCAAACGGTACTCACAAACCATTTGCTAAACCAGTTTCCATCGCTCTGTAAATCGCCTTGATGGCCGTGGGTTAAGAAAATATCGAGTTTAATCTCGCCCACTGGCATTCTTAAGATTGCGCCTTCATAAATGTGGATTTTAGTTCCGTAAATTCTATTGAGGTTAAATCCGGCTAAAGGATCATTATCCCAATATAAATCGTGGTTGCCGAATATTTTAGTGAAATGGTTTTTTGAAATAAAAGCTTTTTCTGCTTCGAAAGTCTCTTTATTATGTTTAATTACAGATTCAAGTAAATTCTCCCAGAGTTCCTCGCTATCGCCCAAATTTATGTAATGGAAATCTTGCTGGTTGTAATATTCAAGTGCTTTTAAATAATTCTTTTCAGCTAAAGTAAAGTCATCGGCATAATCGCGTGCACCTTTATGCTGGTCTGATAAAATGATAAATTTATCCGTATCGGCAACTTCAAAAATAAGTCCCCGTTTACCAGGTGTTGCATTGATGTTTTTATACAGTTTATTTAAAGCTGCATGAATGCGTTTACGGTTGGGCCTTGAACCAAATTTATTCGACATGCGAATAATCCAGGCACTGAGTAAACGTTGTAAGAGTTTCCGCATGTATAAAATGAGCCTTCGCTAGTATTATTGTTTCTCAAAATAACAAAAAATATCAGCAATCGTTTTTTCTGAAAAGCAATAGTGGTAATTCTTAGGTTAGGTTCGGCCTTGCTTTCCGTTTTATGCCGATGTAAAATCGACATGCTCACTCCAATCAAGTTTAGTTTACTCTGGTTAATCGCTTTTATTAAAGTCAGGTCCTTTCTATCGCCAATAAGATAAGGCCTTATTTTAAATAAAATTTACTAAATTTGTTAGTATTGAAAAGATCAGGAAGCGCAGATTTACCCCTACATTATGGCCATGTACCACCATGGCTGGCGCAGCGTATGGCAACACTTGGCCTGGCCATAACGGAAGCGATACTATTAGAATATGGTAAAGCAGAAGTAATACGCCGCTTAAGCAGTCCTTTTTGGTTTCAGAGTTTAGGCGCTGTAATGGGTATGGACTGGCATTCGTCTGGTATTACGACATCGGTAATGGGCGCTTTAAAGAAATCGATCAATCCCTTATCGAAAGAGTTGGGCATTTACATTTGCGGAGGCAAAGGAAAACACAGCAGAGAAACGCCAAATGAACTTTTAAAAATTGCCGATAAAACGGGTTTAGATGGAACAGCATTGGTTCGGGCCAGTAAACTCAGTGCAAAAGTAGACAATACGGCCATTCAAGACGGTTTTCAACTGTATCTTCATAGTTTTATTTTAAGCAGCGAAGGCGATTGGGCAGTGGTGCAACAAGGCATGAGCGACAGCAGCTCAACCGCAAGAAGATACCACTGGCATTCTGAAAACCTAAAATCTTTTGTCGAGGAACCACATACCGGTATCTGTGGTGTTAATCAAGGCAAGATTCTGAACCTAACGGCTAATGATGCTGATAAAACCAGGCAGCGTATGGTGAGCATTACAGCTGAATCGCCGGTAAGGATGCTTAATGAAATACAAAAACTGGTATTGCCCGATCATCATGAGGTAAAATCGAAAGATGTAGATTTAAAACGTTTAGGAAGTATTTTATGGCTGGCACAGGAAAAGCAACCGAGAGATTTTGAGGAATTATTATTACTCGAAGGCATGGGGCCAAGAACCTTACAATCGATGGTTTTAGTGAGCGAGGTGATTTATGGTACGCCTTCCCGGTTTAGCGATCCTGCCCGTTATTCTTTTGCGCATGGCGGTAAAGATGGGCATCCCTTCCCTGTTCCGGTAAATGTTTATGATGAAACCATAAGTGTTTTGCAGAAAGCAATTGAAAAAGCGAAGATTGGAAATACAGATAAACAACAAGCCATCAAATCGTTGCATCAAATTGCCCGGAATGCAGAAAAAGACTTTGTTCCAAATATGGATTTTGAAAAGGTAATTCAAAAAGAACGTACTGAAAGCTGGAAATACGGCGGCAGAACAGTTTTTGGAAAAGAAAAACCGCCAAAGAATGAGCAATTGAAGTTATTTTAATTTATTTTTCTCGCATGTTCGTCATCCTGAATTTATTTCAGGATCTATTCGTTAGTCATATGTTAAGTATTCATTCTGAAATTTCCGTGGTCTCAGTGTTTCCGTGTCGAAAGATTATTAACAACTAAACAGTATGATAGATGCTGAAATAAATTCAGCATGACGACCGCACTAAAACTTACTAGCTGTAAGATCTCGCTATGACAAGGTTAAGCTCAATAAATTCAGTATTTCCGTGTCAGAAAGTTAATTAATGATTAAACGTCTACAAATAGTTCTCTTTTATAACGAAGATTAGCAAGGTTCGCATTTCTAATGCTTAATAAGAATTCTAGTGGCGATAAAATCGCCATTCTCTTGCATCCTCGTTATCAAACGAGGACGATATTTCTTAAAGGCATAAGCTCAGTGCCTCCGTGGCAGAGCATTAACTAAGATTTATTAAAACAAAAAAGGTCGTGGTTTGCACCACGACCCTAAAAATATAGAATTTAAACCTACTAAGCGTATGCAACTGCATCTTTCGATGCCAGTTTAGTTGTCCCCATCAAGTATTCGTCTACCTTACGGGCAGCTTCTCTACCTTCTGAAATGGCCCAAACGACTAATGATTGTCCGCGGCGAACATCACCTGCGGCAAAAATCTTAGCAATATTGGTTTGGTAAGTGTGTTCAGATGCTTTTACGTTTCCGCGGTTATCCAGTTCCACACCTAATTTCTCAATTAAACCTTCTTTTTGAGGATGTAAGAAACCCATTGCTAAAAGTACTAGTTCGCATGGAAGATCTCTTTCAGTACCAGCCACTTCTTTAAAAGTAACCGGACGTCCGTTTGCATCAATTTCCCATTCTACATCAACTACTTTTAAGGCTTTAAGGTTTCCTTTTTCATCAGCAATAAAGTTTTTAGTGTTTACCGACCAGGCCCTTTGTGCACCTTCCTCATGAGAAGAAGTATTTTTTAGCAACATTGGGTAATTTGGCCAGGGCATATGCTCGTTACGTGCCTGCGGCGGCATTGGCATAATCTCAAACTGTGTAACCGATTTCGCCCCATGACGGTTTGAAGTACCAATACAGTCAGATCCGGTATCGCCACCGCCAATTACGATTACATTTTTGCCGGTAGCCATAATATCTTCCGCATCAACGGCTCTGCTCGCTACACGTTTATTTTGTTGTTTCAAGAAATCCATTGCAAAATGAACTCCTTTAGCCGAACGGCCGTCAATTGGTAAATCGCGTGGAATAGTTGAGCCACCAGCCAATACAATTGCGTTGAAATCGCGTAACAAAGTACCTATCTCAACATTCTCGCCCACATTGGCATTACATTTAAAAATGATACCTTCTTCTTTCATTAAATCGATACGGCGGTCCACTACATTTTTTTGTAGTTTGAAATCAGGGATACCATACCTCAATAAACCACCTGGAGCATCATCACGTTCGAAAACGGTAACCTCATGTCCAACCTTATTTAACTGAGCAGCAGCAGCTAAGCCCGCAGGACCTGAACCAATTACAGCTACTTTTTTACCCGTTCTGATTAATGGTGCTTTTGCTTTGATAAATCCTTTTTCGAAAGCAATTTCGATGATGTGCTTTTCAATCTCCTCGATAGAAACCGGTGGGCGGTTAATGCCCAATACACATGCCGATTCGCATGGTGCGGGGCAAATTCTACCTGTAAATTCAGGAAAATTATTGGTGCTTAATAAAATATTTGCAGCTAATTCCCATTTACCCTGATAAACGGCGTCGTTAAATTCTGGTATCACGTTACCCAATGGGCAGCCTGATTGGCAGAAAGGTACGCCGCAATCCATACAACGGGCAGCTTGATTGTTTAATTCTTTTGAGGGTAATTCATTTAAAAATTCCCCATAGTGTTTTACACGTGTTGCAGCCTCTTCTCTAGTGGGCGCAACTCTATCGTATTCTTGAAATCCTGTTACTTTTCCCATGGCCTAGTGTGTTTTTACTTGTTGATTACGTTTGCTTAAAACTGCTTTGTATTCTTTAGGGAATACTTTTACGAAATGAGCAGATTGAGTTTTCCAATCGCTTAAGATAAACTCAGCTACTCTACTATCTGTTAAGCGGATATGTGTTTTAAGTAAAGCTAAAATACGCTCCTCATCTTCAGCTTGTAATGGATCCAGATCAACCATTTCTTTATTGCATTTGCGTGCAAAAGTTCCGTTGGCATCATAAATCCAGGCCACACCACCACTCATACCAGCAGCAAAATTGCTTCCGGTATCACCAAGAATCAGCACTTCACCACCAGTCATGTATTCGCAACCGTGATCGCCCACGCCTTCAACAACAGCTGTTGCACCAGAGTTACGTACGGCGAAACGCTCACCTGCTTTACCACGGGCAAATAACTCACCAGAAGTTGCACCATAAAGGGCTACGTTACCGATAATGATATTTTGCTCAGGGATAAAAGTTGAATTTGAGAAAGGATAAATGGCCAATCTTGCACCCGATAATCCTTTACCCACGTAATCGTTTGCTTCACCTTCTAGTGATAACGTTACCCCACGGGTATTGAAAGCACCAAAACTCTGTCCGGCCGAACCAACAAATTTAAAATTGATCGTATCTGGAGGTAAACCAGCACCTAAATGAACTTTCGAAATTTCATTTGATAACATGGTACCCAGTGCACGGTCGGTATTTTTCACATCAAAACTGGCAAAAACCGGTTCGTTATGATCAATAGCAGGTTGTGCAGCTGCAATTAATTTATGATCTAAAACATGGTCCAAACCATGATCCTGACCTTCAGTATTAAATAAAGGCAAACCATTTTCTTCTGCTTTATATAATATAGCTGATAAATCAAGGTGTTTCAATTTCCAGTCTTCAGCAGGCAGTTCGCGTACTTTTAAAATATCAGCCTGACCGATCATTTCGTGAATGGTTCTGAAACCTAATTCAGCCATAATCTCACGTAATTCTTCGGCAAGGAAATAAAATAAGTTCACTACATGGTCAGCATCACCGGTAAATAATTTTCTTAATTCCGGATCTTGTGTTGCTACGCCAACCGGACAAGTATTTAAATGGCATTTACGCATCATAATACATCCCGAAGTTACCAGGGCTGCTGTTGCAACACCCCATTCTTCGGCACCTAATAATGCAGCGATAGCGATATCCCTACCTGTTTTAAGCTGACCATCTGTTTGTAACACAATACGGTTACGCAATTTGTTTTTTACCAAAGTTTGGTGTGCTTCCGCCAGGCCTAACTCCCATGGTAAACCAGCATGTTGGATCGAAGTTAAAGGAGATGCTCCCGTTCCACCATCAAAACCAGATACCAGAATCACATCGGCATGTGCTTTAGCAACCCCCGCGGCAATAGTACCAACACCAGCCTTCGAAACCAGTTTCACATTGATCCTCGCTGCACGGTTAGCATTTTTCAGATCAAAAATTAACTGTGCTAAATCTTCGATCGAATAAATATCGTGGTGAGGCGGAGGTGAAATTAAACCAACTCCTGGTGTAGAGTGACGAACTTTTGCAATCCAGTCATCCACTTTGTGCCCTGGTAATTGGCCACCTTCTCCTGGTTTAGCACCCTGGGCCATTTTAATCTGTAACTCATCAGCATTGGTTAGGTAGTAACTGGTTACACCAAAACGTGCTGAGGCAACTTGTTTAATTGCCGAGCGCATGCTATCGCCGTTTGGCAATTTAGTATAACGCATTTCATCTTCACCACCCTCTCCGGTATTGCTCTTTCCACCGATACGGTTCATGGCAATGGCTAAAGTAGAGTGCGCCTCATGGGAAATTGAACCGAAAGACATCGCTCCTGTTGCAAATCTTTTTAAGATTGCTTCGGTAGATTCCACCTCGTTTAAAGGTACCGATGGACGGCTATAGTTAAATTCGAACAATCCACGGATGGTATAAGCCTGTTGTGTTTGCTCATTCACCAGTTTAGAGTACTGTTTGAAAATATTGTAATCGTTTTTACGTGTTGCGTTTTGCAACAAGTGAATGGTTTGCGGATTAAACAAATGCGCTTCACCTTTACGGCGGAATTTATAAGTTCCACCTGCTGGTAATAAATTTTCGGTTTCTGTTAACGGACCAAAACTGCGGTGATGTTTAATTAACGTTTCTTTTGCAATTTCATCCAGTCCTAAGCCACCAATACGTGAAACTGCACCGGTGAAATAAGTATTCACTACTTGTTTATTTAAACCTAAAATCTCGAAAATCTGCGCACCCTGGTACGATTGCAAGGTTGAGATTCCCATTTTAGAGAAAATTTTAAGTAAACCGCTATTTACCGCGTAGATATAGTTTTTGGTAAGCTGCTCTGTTGATAAGCCAGATTCTTCTTTAAACTCATTAATGGTTTCCAGCGCCAGGTAAGGGTTAATCGCCGTAACACCAAAGCCCAGTAATGTGGCAAAATGATGTACTTCCCAAATATCGCCAGCCTCTATCACAATACCTACAGCCCCACGGTATCCTTTGCGGATCAAGTGATGGTGTACGGCAGAAACGGCCAATAAAGAAGGCATTGCAGCATGCTCAGAGTCAATAGCCCTATCGGTTAATACAATTACCTGGAAACCATCTTCAACGGCATCAACCGCATAACGGCACAAACGGTCTAAAGCTTTTGCCATAGCACCCGGCTTGCCATCAGCCCTGAAATAAGTCTGTAAAGTTTTCGCCTGGAAAACACCTGTATCAATACTTCTTAACTTTTCTAATTCCTGATTGGTTAAAATTGGATGTTTAATGGCTACACAGTGCGCTTGTTTTGGCGTTTCTTCCAATAAGTTACCCATGCTGCCCATAAAGCTGGCCAAGCTCATTACCACTTTCTCCCTGATCGGATCAATCGGTGGATTGGTTACCTGTGCAAATAACTGTTTGAAATAAGAAGATAAATGCTGAGGACGTTTTGACAAAATAGCCAATGGTGTATCGGTACCCATCGAACCGATCGGTTCTTTACCTTCAATGGCCATTGGTTTAAGCAAAAGATCTATATCTTCTCTGCTGTAACCAAAAACCTGTTGATATTTAAAAATAGACTCTGTAGATAAGCCGGTGAACATTACACGTGGCTCAGGTAATTCCTCTAAACGGATCTGGTATTGATTAATCCAATCCGCATAAGGGCTTTTACCACAAACTTCTTCTTTAATTTCGTTATCGCTGATAATTCTGCCCTGCTCCATATCCACCACGAACATTTTGCCTGGCGTTAAACGGCCTTTTTCGATTACGGTACTTTGGTCGATAGCCAGTGCGCCAGCTTCAGAACCCATAATTACGCGGTCATCAGAAGTAATGGCATAACGTGAAGGACGAAGACCATTACGGTCTAAAGTAGCACCGATTAATTTACCGTCGGTAAAAGCAATGGCTGCAGGTCCATCCCATGGCTCCATTAAAGTAGCATGGAATTCGTAAAATGCCCTTTTAACAGGATCCATATCTTCGTTACCATCCCAGGCCTCTGGCACCAACATCATTAATACATGAGGCAGGGTTCTTCCTGAGTGAAGTAACAGTTCAATAACATTGTCTAAACAGCCTGAATCTGAATTGGTTTCATCAATTACAGGCAATAACATATCTAATTCTTCCGGAGTAAAGTAAGCAGAAGCAAAAGACTTAACGCCTGCTCTAAACCAGTTTAAATTTCCTTGTAAAGTGTTAATTTCACCATTGTGTGCAATAAAGCGGAATGGCTGGGCCAACCTCCAAGAAGGGAAAGTATTGGTTGCAAAACGTGAGTGAACTAAACCTAGAGCAGAAACCATGCGCTTATCGGTTAGATCGGTGAAATATGTACGTACCTGTAGTGAAGTAAGCTGACCTTTATATATAATGGTTTGCGCTGATAGCGAAACAATATAAAAATCTTTACCACCATGAACGGTGTTTACGATCAGTTTAATCAGGTAATTTTTAAAAATGTAAAGTTTACGTTCGAAATCGGCCCCTGGCGCTACTGCATAAGGACGGGCAATAAATACCTGCTCAATTTCTGGTTCAACAGAAAGGGCCATATTGCCGATATCTGTTGTGTCAACATCAACTTTTCTAAAACCTAAAATTTCCAGGCCTAATTTTTCGGCGGCACGGTAAATCAATTCTCTGCACTCTTCTCTCGATCTGATATCTTTTGGCATGAATAACATACCTACACCATAATTATTGGTTTCAGGTAGGCTAAAGCCAGCTTTTAAACATTCGTCGTAAAAAAATTCGTGAGGAATCTGAATCATAATACCTGCACCATCGCCTGTATTTGGTTCTGCTCCACATGCCCCTCTATGATCTAGATTCTCTAAAATAGTAAGTGCATCAGAGATGATTTGATGCGATTTTCGCCCTTTCACATGTGCAACGAACCCAATACCGCAGGCATCGTGTTCAAATTGCGCATCGTACAATCCACTGTTTGGTTCCATTCTTTGCTCGTTAGTTGTTAGTGTATAGGAAACACTAAGATACGAAAAACAAATTTTAAATTACAGAGTTGACACGATTTTTAGAAAAATTTTAGTCCTTAAGCAATTTAAAGCATTAGGATTAAAAAAATGATAATGATATTGATGAATATTTATCAGATTGATAATGACAATATTGTACAATAAATTCACTTTTTCTGCCAAATTCCAGCCTAAATCGTTTTATTCAGATGATTTATTTGTGAATATTTAATTCATATACAAATATCTTGCTTAAAAAAATGTTTATCTTGTATTTCCTTCTATAATTTAAAAATACACATTTTGATTTTATTAATTTACTAATCAGCCACATAGCCTAAAAGAGAAAAAAAATACAAAAATGCGTTTTGCGAAACAACTTCTTTTTCTACCTTTGTGGCCGGGCAAGTCTTTTACGACCAGCTCCCTTTGAACTCCCCCAGGGTGGGAACACAGCAAGGGTAGAAGGTTGTAGCGGTGCGATAGAAGGTGCTTGCCCTTTTTTTCTTTTCCCTTAATCCCCTGAAGGGGGAATTAAATTCTTCAGGGTTCAATCATAGAAACTCAAATATTTAAGAATTTATAAACATGAAATTTTTTATTGACACAGCAAATCTTGATCAAATCAAAGAGGCGCAAGATCTTGGCATTTTAGATGGCGTAACCACCAACCCTAGCTTAATGGCGAAAGAAGGTATTACCGGCGAACAAAATGTAATTAACCACTACAAAGCGATTTGCGATATTGTTGATGATAACGTAAGTGCTGAAGTTATTGCGACTACTTTCGATGAGATTGTTAAAGAAGGTGAAGCGCTGGCCGCTTTAAACCCGAAAATCGTAGTAAAAGTACCAATGATTAAAGATGGTGTTAAAGCCATTAAATATTTCTCGTCAAAAGGAATCAAAACCAACTGTACTTTAATTTTCTCTGCCGGACAGGCATTATTAGCTGCTAAAGCCGGAGCTACTTATGTTTCTCCGTTCTTAGGCCGTTTAGATGATATTTCTAGCGATGGTTTGGTTTTAATTGAAGATATCAGAACCATTTTTGATAACTATGGTTACGAAACTCAGATTTTAGCTGCATCAATCCGCGGACCATTACACATTGTAAACTGTGCTAAATTAGGTGCTGATGTAATTACTGCACCATTGGCTGCTATTGTAGGTTTATTAAAACACCCATTAACAGATAGCGGTTTAGCTACATTTTTAGCTGACCACGCTAAAGCTGCTGGGAAATAAGAATTATAAAGTCGAGAGTCTTTAGTCCTAAGTCTTGAGTCGGATTTCCGGTTCAAAACTTAGGATTTTTTGTTTAATAGGCATCTTACGAAATCTCAATGGGCTGAGCCTGACAGGATTTCACAAGTATGAGGTAGGGAAAAGCGTATTAGAATTTTAAAAGCTGCTGACTTACGAAGTTATTCATCCGCTTCCTCTCTTTCTAAACCCGTAAGTCATTGCGGTCTTTTTTTTGGAGCGCAGAAACAGTGCTCGTAGGTTTCTGTAGTCCTGCTTTCCATTATATTCCGGTGAATTTTCGATAAAGATAAATTAATCGAATACCGGAATGCCATTTCAATCAGGGCTAGGTGGCTTGGGCACCTTACAAAATCTCAATGGGCAAGCGCGTGGAAGGATTTCACAAGTATGAGGTGGGGAAAGCGTAATAGAATTTAGAAGCTTCTGACTTACGAAGTTATTCATCCGCTTCCTCTCTTTCTAAACTCGTAAGTCATTGCGATTTTTTTTTGGAGCGCAGAAACAGTGCTCGTAGGTTTCTGTAGTCCTGCTTTCCATTATATTCCGGTGAATTTTGATAAAGATAAATTAATCGAATACCGGAATGCCATTTAAATCAGGGCTAGGTGGCCAGGGCACCTTACAAAATCTCAATGGGCAAGCGCGTAATAGAATTTCAGAAGCTCTTGACTTACGAAGTTATTCATCCGCTCCTTCCCTCTAAACTTCGTAAGTCATCGCGTTATGCTGCGTTAACGATGGAAACGGCATCCTTTTTGGCTGTTATCCTGTCCAAAGGACTCCTGTGAAGATCGTAGTCGAAGGGCAGCCAAAAAGATACAGTGTACAGCGTGTTAAAACGCCCAAATGATAAAAGACGTTAGACTAAAGACTCACGACTAAGAACTTCCTTTATCTTCTCATAACTGATCTGCTCATCAGGTTCGATCAGGATGCCCTTTACACCTGCCCCATTAGCGGCCTCTACGTCTCTTGGCTTATCGCCGATCATAACAGATTGTGCCGGGTCGATATCGTACATATCAATTGCATCTAAAATCATTCCTGAAGCAGGTTTTCTACACTTGCACTCGCCGCCAACGGTTGGATGATGCGGACAATAATAAAAACCTGCAATATCAGCTCCTTTAGCCACAAAAGCGTTGCGGAGCATTTGATGCATAATGGCCAGCTCCTGTTCGGTATAACGTTTTAAAGCAATACCGCCCTGGTTGGTAATTACGATTAAAAGATAACCTTCGTCGAACAGTTTTTTTAATACCGGAATCTGGTAATCCAGGATTTTAAAATCTTCAACACGGCAGATGTAATCGTATATTTCGTGATTGAGTACACCGTCACGGTCGAGAAAAATAGCTTTATTCATTATTGAGATATGAGTATGGTAATATAAGTATTAAGATTTGGGTATTGAGTAGCAAGATCCAACCTCGCTCATAATTTCGCCAAAATAACTGAAAATTAAGGACAAAAGAAAGCCCAATCTAATTAAAGACCGGGCTTAATCATAAAATTTATTTGGTTTTGGTTATTTCAAATTCAATCCTGCTTTATGGCCTTTTATAGCAAAATACAGAATGTATAAGTAACATGGTAATACAGTTAAAAGATAGGCCAACTGAAAGTTGATATGTAATTTTTCATTTAAGAAAGCATATAATAACGGCATTAATGCACCGCCTGCAATACCCATAATCATAATCGCCGAGCCTATTTTGGTAAATTTACCCAAGTGGCTAATGCCCAGCGGGAAAATTGCCGGCCACATTAATGAATTGGCTAAACCCAATAGGGCTACAAAAATTACGGCAAACCAGCTAGAGATTGCAAAAGATAAAATGGTAAATATGATGCCTAAAATAGCACAGATTCTAAGGGCTTTTTGCTGAGAGATATATTTTGGAATCGTAACAATACCAATAATATAACCGATTAACATACTGAAAAGCGTGATAGAGGTTAACTTTCCGCTAATCTCTGCGCTAATGCCTAACTCGCGACCATAAATACCGATAATATCGCCAGCCATAACCTCTGCGCCTACATATACAAAAATACAAAGTGCACCCAGAAACAAGTGTGGGAACTGAAAGATACTTGTATGTTTTACCACCTCTCCTTTGCTTTCGTCGATCACATCTTCTTCTACTTCAACCTCCGGAAGGTTGGTGAATTTAATAAAAACGGCAAAAAGGCAGAAAACGATTGCTAAAACAATATAGGGCATATTTACACGGCCTAAAACATCATTTAATAACTGCTCGTGCACAGCGCCGGTAGCGGCCTTGATCTGTTTCTCTACTTCTGAAGCATTTTTCAAAAACAGACTGCCCATAATTAAAGGCACAATCATTCCGGCAAATTTATTACAGATACCCGCAATACTGATCCGTTTTGCAGCACTTTCTATTGGGCCGATAATCGTTAAGTAAGGGTTTGATGCGGTTTGCAACAAAGCTAAGGCAGCCCCCTGAACAAAAATTCCGGTTAAAAACAAACCAAAGGTTCTGGTTTGGGCCGCAGGTATAAATATCAAAGAACCCAGGCCTAAAATAACCAAGCCTAAAACAATTCCATTTTTAAAGCCAACTTTTTTAAGTATCCATGATGATGGCAGTGCTAAAAAGAAGTAAGCCATGTATGAGGCAAAGGTTACGAAGAAGGCCTGTAAGTTTGATAATCCGAAAGATAATTTAAAGAAAGGAATTAATGTTCCGTTTGCCCAGGTTACAAATCCAAAAATAAAGAATAGGGCACAAATGATAATAAGTGGTTTAGGCCCTTGCGTTTGACCAGGTTTAGTTGTTTGTTGCATAAAGTTTTGGTTCGGTTTAATTTGTTCGGGCCAAACTAAACAATAATATTTAATAAAATAAGGATCAAACGTTTGCGTAATTTCAACTTTAACAGAAAAGGGCTTTAGTTGGTGCTTACGCACCTAAAACCCGTGTGCTCTAGGCCTGTATCAACAGAAGTTTTCATTCTCGAAGTTACGCGGTAACCTTTACAATAAGAGGCATTACACATAAAAGAACCACCCCTTACCACTCTTTTAGGTATAGTTGGTTCCATAGGATCGTAGCTATCCGACGGACCTTTAGGATTGGTGCTCAGCCCTGAAAGCGTGCTATAATAATCAGGCCGGTACCAATCGCTGCACCACTCCCATACGTTGCCCGCCATATCATAGAGTCCATAACCGTTCGGCTTAAATTTTTTCACTGCAGCTAAACCATTAAAACCATCCCAATTGGTGTTTTTAACAGGAAAGCTCCCCTGCCAGGTATTGGCTTTTACTTTACCTTTTTCTATATCTTCATTCCCCCAGGGATATTTTTCATTTTTCAAAGCACCTCTCGCGGCGTACTCCCACTCTGCCTCAGTTGGCAACCGTTTACCCGACCATTTACAATAGGCCATGGCATCATCCCATGATACGTGTACAACCGGAAAATTTTCTTTTCCTCTAATATCGCTGCCAGGCCCATGAGGATGTTTCCAATTGGCACCTTTAACCCAACGCCACCATTGCGAGGCATCGTTTAGAGAGGTAACGCTTTTAGGCTGATGGAAAACCAAAGAGGCTGCAACAAAAACACTATCAGGCGGTTTTGGCGTACCTGCCGGAAGCTGTTTTTTCATTTCTTCCCAATCTGGTTTACGTTCGGCCGTAGTAAGATATCCGGTTGCATCTACAAACTTTTTAAAACTGGCATTGGTTACTTCGGTAGCATCAATCCAGAAAGAAGAAACTTTAACCCGATGCTGTGGGTATTCATCATCTCTACCCTCTTTATCAGAAGCGCCCATGGCAAACTCGCCTGCTGGAATTAAAACCATGCCTTCATGACTTACATTGTTATTGGAAGCGAAACTTGAAGAATCTTTTACCGCACCAAAACGGCTTGGCATATTTTTTTCGCATGAGGCTAAAGAATCTTGCTTGTGTTTAGCCTGTTCTTCTTCCTTAGCGTGCTTAGATTGACAAGAAAGTATAAAAAGAAGCGGCAAAAAAAACAAAGCAGAAAGAAATCTATGCATGATTGATATTAAATTAGGAGCGATAAAAATATCAATTAAGTTTAAAAAAGAGAAGCTAAATAATTAATTCGCCTATAAATCAATACACTAACACATTTGGCGATTTTTTATTTGCAGGAAATGCTTCATAACCCTATATTTGCACCACTTTAAAGGAAACGGATAACGTTTTAAGCAAAGTAGATTCCGTAGCTCAGCTGGTAGAGCATTACACTTTTAATGTAGTGGTCCTGGGTTCGAATCCCAGCGGGATCACAGAAATCCTCCAACGAAAGTTGGGGGATTTTTTGTTTAAAAGGGATTCGAACCCGGGTTCGAACTTTTTCTTGAGCAGGTATGAGCATGGCTAGCGCGAGCGAAAAATCCCAGCGGGATCACAGAAAACCTCACAGAAATGTGAGGTTTTTTTGTTTTATTCCTGCTGAAATTCGAACAGAAGCGCCGGCCCGGGTTCGATTTGTAAAAGGCTAAATAGGTAATAATCGCATTTCGGCTACAAGAAAACACTTTTCGGCTACAAGCGTACAGAAACGATAGCTGAACTTTGCATCATTAAATAATATCAAAATGAAAGTATTTGTTACAGGCGCTACAGGTTTCGTAGGAACTGCCGTAGTACAGGAATTATTAGCCCATGGGCACCAGGTTTTGGGATTGGCCCGTTCGCAAGAATCAGTAAAGAAATTGATTGCCGCAGGCGCAGAAGCACATAGCGGAGATTTAAATGATTTTGAAAGTTTGAAATCAGGCGCTACCGCTTCAGATGCAGTGATTCATTTAGGATTTGTACACGATTTTGCAAGATTCGAGGAAATGTGTAAACTTGATGGAAAAGTGATTGAAACAATAGGCGAAGCTTTATTGGGAACAGACAAACCTTTTCTCATCACTTCAGGAACTGCACTTTTTTCAAAAGACGGAATCACAACCGAAAAAGACCTTTCCGCAAACCATCCGCATCCCAGAATTGCAACAGAAAATGCAGCTGATGCTGTAGCGGCAAAAGGTGTGAAAGTTGCCGTTGTAAGACTCTCTCCAGCTGTTCACGGTAAAGGAGATGTAATTGGTTTTGTTCCGACCTCGATCAATATTGCTAAAGAAAAAAGAAAGGCTGCCATTATTAACGATGGCCGTAATTTCTGGCCTGCTGTGCACGTACTAGATGCAGCAAAATTGTACCGATTAGCTTTGGAAAAACCTTTCATAAGCGGGACAAGATATCATGCAGTTGCAGAGCAGGGAATTCCGTTTAAAGATATTGCAACTTTTATTGCAGAAAAATTGCAGATTCCACTTGTGTCCCTTACGAACGATGAAGCAGTAGAACATTTCGGCTGGTTTGCACATTTTGTAAAGCTTAATAATCAGACTTCGAGTGAAGCAACTAAGGTAACATTAGGTTGGAAACCTCAACAGCCAACTTTGATGGAAGATTTGCAAAATGATGTTTATTTCGCTGAGGTAAGATAGTCTGTACCTTTATATTCATTAAATTTGATTAAATATTTAAACTGATGTCTGATTCGCCGTTAAGAATAAAAACCATCTCTCAATTTCATACTTTACGTGGCTTGCCAAAGCCAAAACATCCGCTCATCAGTGTGATTAATTTTGAAGATATGGCGCCGGCTTTGGAAAGCGGAAAGCAGCGTTTAATGTTTGATTTTTATATGATTTCTGTTAAGCGGGATATGGATCATAAATATATATATGGGCAGCAAGATTACGATTTTGATGAGGGGGTAATGTTCTGTATGGCTCCACATCAGATCTTGAGCGTTATACGAGAACAGAATGGCAAAAATCCGTCCGGATGGATGATGATGATTCATCCGGATTTTCTTTGGAGCACACCCTTGGCAAGTGCAATCAGGAAATATGAATTCTTTGACTATTCTGTCAATGAAGCATTATTTTTATCCGAAGATGAAGAAATAAAAATCCAGCAAATTACTGATAATATCAAGCAGGAATATCAAACCAACATTGATAAATTCAGCCAAAGCATTATTGTTTCTCAGTTGGAAACGCTTCTGAATTATGCTCAAAGATTTTATCAGCGACAGTTTATTACGCGTCACAAAGCGCATCATCAGTTTTTAGAACGCCTGGAAATTCTGCTCAAAGATTATTTCGAAGGAAATCATCTCAAAGAACAAGGTTTGCCAAGTGTCCGGCTGCTCTCAGACAAATTCAATATGTCGCAATACTATATGCGGAGCCTTTTGAAAACTTTAACCGGACAAACCACACAACAGCACATCCACGAAAAGCTGATTGAAAAAGCCAAAGAAAAGCTTTCCACTACTGAACTTTCAGTAAGTGAAATTGCTTATGAATTGGGGTTTGAGCATTCCCAATCTTTTAGTAAACTGTTTAAAGCTAAAACTGATATCTCGCCTCTGGAATTCAGGAAGTCGTTAAATTAAAATTATTCCAAGTCTGCTTAAGTTCAGTCAAGTTTTATTCACAGGACAGAAAGTTTGTGAGACTTTTCACTAAAAATGTTTCATCAATAGTAGTTGCAGCTAAAACGTATCGGAAAAAAAATGGAGAGCGGTTAGGTGAGTCAATATGGACACAGATATGGGTAACATTCTTATTAATTTTACAATATCCTGGATGCTCCGCTAATTATTTTGTAATTTACTTTCAGTATAAATCTAACCTAAATTAAATGTTAAACCGTAGAAATTTCCTCCACTACGCTGCAACCGCAGTGGGAACCACTGCCCTGCTTTCTACCTTAGACAATCCTGCTTATGCCCTTTTCAGTAAGACTATTGGTGCAAACGATCAAATCAATATTGGTGTAATCGGAATCAAAGGCATGGGATGGTCCGACCTCAAAGCGGCCCTTAAAGTACCGGGCGTAAACCTGATCGCCCTGTGCGACAGTGATGCCAATGTGCTTGATGAAAGGATGGCCGAATTAAAGTCGATGAATGTTGACGCCGCAAAAGTAAAAAGATATAAAGATTATCGTGCGCTGCTCGATAATAAAGATGTCGACGCTGTAATTATCGGCACACCCGATCACTGGCATGCCCTGATGATGATCCATGCCGTACAGGCAGGTAAAGATGTATATGTTGAAAAACCGGTCGGCAACTCTATTGTCGAATGCAGTACCATGGTCAAAGCGCAGGAAAAATACAATAAGGTTGTGCAGGCAGGTCAATGGCAGCGCAGTCAGCAACATTTTAAAGATGCGGTAGATTTTGTAAAGAGCGGCCAGTTAGGTAATATCAGAACGGTAAAAGTATGGTGTTACCAGGGCTGGATGAAACCTGCGCCCATAGTGCCTGATACCTTGCCCCCTGCAGGCGTTGATTATGCCATGTGGCTTGGGCCGGCGAATAAAAGAGCATTCAATGCCAGCAGATATCACTTCAATTTCCGCTGGTTCTGGGATTATGCAGGTGGGTTAATGACCGATTGGGGCGTGCATTTACTGGATTATGGCTTGCTGGGTATGAACTCACCTGTACCAAAAACCATATCTGCATTAGGTGGCCGCTTCGCCTATCCCGATCTGTATGAAGAAACGCCTGATACGCTGACTACCTTATATGAGTTTGACAAGTTTAACATGGTATGGGATTCTGCGATGGGTATTGATAATGGCTCTTATAACCGCAACCACGGGATTGCCTATATCGGCAACAACGGCACGCTGATCCTCAACAGGCAAGGCTGGGAAGTTATTGAAGAAAAGATAAGCGGCAATAAAGTGAGCAAGCCCTTTGTTAAATCTTCAGATAATGGACTGGACAATCATATGGTCAATTTTTTTAGTGTGGTCAGATCCAGAAAAAAAGAAGAACTGAACTGCTCCATACAGGATGCTGCGCATGTGGCTGCCGTTGCCCAAATGGGAAATCTTGCCTTCAGAAGCGGACAAAAATTATCATGGGACCATGCCAAACATCAGTTTACAGACCAGAAGGTAAACGATAAATACCTGCTGGCCCAGTATCACAACGGCTACAGCTTACCCAAAGTTTAACGCTACCATTTAAAACAGATCAGCATGTATCCATTTCTCTCCGGGATCATGCTAAAGATTATGAAAATGTATAAAGCCCTGCAATCGCACGATTAGCAGGGCTTTATGCTTTTAGGGAATTGTCAGAACTCGCACGAAATCTTGTGTGTGAAATCTGTCTGTCCGTAGCGTTCCGCATGGCTCTACGGATTAGTAAACAGAACAGCGTCTGTGACTCGCTTTTATTTGAGTTTATAAGTTCAATTTTATTCTAATTTATTGCCTATGTATAAAAAGCATTTCATATTGTTATTTTAATAGTTCTTTATACACAATCCTTACCTGATTTACCTCACCTTCTTTTTTGAATATCCTCAATTTGGATTTGTATGAGATTTCCAAAGTCTCTTCATTTAACCATTTGAAATTTATTGCATTGGAATCTAGTTTTGCAGCGTTATGATTAGAATCTACGATGAAGACATTGCCCGATTCGGTTTCGGTCAATTCGAAATCTGGATTTTCCATAAATACATGTAATGAATTGTCCGTAGTTGCATTCCCATTGTTTATAAATACCATAGCTTTTTTTGTTTTTTTATGGTTATAAACAATCTTTAAAAGTGTTAATGGACTATCCTCGAACAATGGAAAGCAAGAAGCTAGGAAAACTACCAAAATCAGAATGGTTAATCTTTTCGTTATTCTGAATAACATAAAATATGATTTGCGTAATATAGTTGGCTTAAATATAGATCTGAATGATATGGTTTATAGATTGCCTAATTTTTTAAAATTGTCTTAATATATTTTCTGGTGTCCTGTTCTTCAGGACTAAAAAAACTAATCCCGCTTGTATGGGCATCATCTGAAATCATAAAGGTATAACCGATGCGCCGCCTGTTCCCAGATGTCCTTGTATGTTTGGATTCAATAAACTTAAAACTTCCAATGCTGTCCAACCTCGAACCGACAAAATAAGTGGAATCATTTACGTCAGCTCGTGAGCTTGATTTTTTTCGTTCATCATCAATTTGAATGTACATCGAAATGGTATCGATCTTTACATACGAAATCTTTTCTGTGATGAGAATAAACTTATAGGGATTTATGGTATCAATTAGCATTTTAACATTTTTCTTTCTCTGGATTAGACTTAATAATTCATTTTTAAACCCTTGATCTTCTTTATGGTTTAGTATTCTATCCAGTCTTTCTTTAGTTACTTGAAGGTATGTATTAGGAAGTTTGACGGTTGCTCTTAGCGCCTCCAAATCATATTCCTGAAAATTACCTTTTTCTATACAACTCTGAAAAAATAAGAACAGTATTGAAATGAGCAGGTATTGATAGTATTTCATCTTTAAAAATTTCAATTACCAAAAAAACGAAGTCCCGCAAAAAGCCCGTATATGAACAACAAGATAGCCAGCGGAATCCATACATTTCTAGCCTTAAAGTCCAAATCTCCAAAATGATGTTTCCAGAAAAAAATCGAGAGTACGAGACCACCCATGATATTTGGAAGAACAAATGTGAGAACGAAATTGTCAGTATATCTATGTGCCAATTTAAAAAGAACTATATTCCAGATTATACAGAACACTAATACAGGTGTTATCTGCTTTCGATTACCTATCGCTGAAAGATTTTGGGAATAAATGATACCGCCAAAGAAGGTTGAAAGTAGAATTGAAAAAATTACGATTGTTACCTGATTATAAAGTTTCGGTCTTTCTTCGTAGGTGTCTTCAGTCATAATGAGCGCATTAATAGTTGAGATTAAAATTTCTTGTGCAACGTTATTTTTTATTCTATTTTGGTTCACAGCGTATTCTTTCGGTTACTTTAAATATATTTTCAGTTTCAGAAGGTTTTGAATAATCATAACGGTAAAGTTTCTCAACAATGCAATTACATTTGTCTTTTACCAAAGAAACACTGATTATTTTTGATTCGCCCGACCAATTTGAATATCTAATATTCCGAATTGTAAAACCTTTCAATTTTAGTTTTTCTACAATTTCAATTCTTTTGTTTTGATCTTCTTTATAGGATAGCAAACTGCCATAAATATCTTCAAATGCTGTAGGTTCATATTCGCAGAAATCTTTTCTATCAAAGTCAAAAGTCTTGATACTTGTTTTTTTAAAATCATCTTCATTAATAATACCAAACTCATAATTGTAGTTTTTGTCTTTACCTTGAAAAGGACTTGTGATTTTAAAAGTTTCTACATCTGCTCCGTATAGAATTTGACTATTATTAATTATGTATTTTTTTGTCTTTCCCCAATTATCGTCAATAGGAACAAATTCATCTAAATCATCAATATTTATAGCCTCCCCACCGTGAATTAAAAAATTATCCGCCCTTGACCAAGGATATTTAATCAATTTTATTTTGTCGGGGTTAATACCTTTAATTACACAATCGGTTATGTTGTTATAAAAACCAAAAAAATAAGCGGAGTCTTTATCACGAAAAATATAGTTTCCAATAAATTCAAAAGTGTTAGGATCAATATTTTTTATAAGTGCTCCGTCTATAAACAAGTGATTTTTGTCCTTGCCAAACTCAAAGTCACAATCGCAGTCAAAAGTTAATTCTTTAAAAGTCCTTGCGTCTGCTTGCTCAATTATTCGCTTATTTTGCCCGCTTCCCTCATTCCAAGATTCATAATAAACTTTGTCGCCTTCAATCTTATAGCCACGTCTGCAACTTGTCAAAGTTGAAATTGTTAAAACTAAAATTGTTACTTGTCTTATTGTCATTGAAGTACGCCTATTATAATTGCCACCAATTTACCTCAATCCTTTGTCTGTCGGTAGCGTTCCGCAGGGCTCTACGGATTCGTAAATAGAAAAGCGTCTGTGACTCGCTTTTATTTGAGTTTATAAGTTCAATTTTATTCTAATATCCGTAGAGACGCTATGCTTAACGCTAACGGACAGAGGGGGATTTACTGACTTTGAATAATTGGCGGAACTTTCTTATAATTCTTCATTTGGCTTTCAGTACCAACAATGTTTACACCCTCGTCAACATATATTATATTCATTTTAAGGTTTTGGTTTTTTGTAATATCAATTGCTTTAATATCATTTCCATTCACAGTTATTTGAATTAATTCTGGGTTATTCGATAATTCAAGAGTCTTTAATTTATTGTTGTCTAATATCAAGTACTTAAGCCTATAAAATTGACTTAGGTCGATTTTATTAAGTTGGTTGTCCATCATATTCAATGACTCTAAATTTGGACAATTTTTTATATTCACGTGAGTCAGTTGATTTAAGCCACAACTAATTTGTTTTAGAGCTGGCATATTTGAAATTTCAAATACTCTTAAAGCATTTTTAGCACAATAGATGTCTGTCAGGAACTTTAAACTATCAAGTTTCAATCCACTAATTTTATTATTTGTTATTAATAGTTGTTCTAAGTTCTTGAAATATTTTACGTCATTAACATTTACAAGATCTTGTCCCATTAGGTCAAGCGTTTTTATTTGATCAGCTTCATTTACCTCAATCCTTCTGTTACTGTTTAAGTCAATTTCTGGATATTTGCTTAATACTATTCTTTCGAAATTTGGATTCTCAAATTTAATCTCGTCCTTATGTCCTAAAATGTTAAACGTAAAAAGTATTATCAAAATTTCTATTCTCATTTTTTTCTATTTACGGTTATGGTCGGAATAATTAACTTCATTAATTCACAAATAAAAGGCATGCTACTTTGTTTCCCATTAGTGTGAAAGTAAGGATATTTTAATTCGGCGAAACATAAATATAATCTATTATAAACTTAACAACCGATTTACTCGCTGCCATTTGGGATCGAAGTCAATTTCGTAAGTGAAAGTTACCAATCTGTTTTCTGCCAGACTAACCTTTCTTAAAAATTGCTCGATAGGTTCATTCTTTTCCGAATAACATTCGATTTCCATTCCTCTATCTGATACCAGCCTGGAAACCAAGTGGCAAATGCATATCCTCTTCAATTCATCTGAGAAGAAATCCTCAATTGCTCCCATATCCAAGTCAGGATTATTCTGGGCAACTTTATCAGTGAGATCAATACTTATCCCGATATGATAAGGGCAAAATTCTTTGAATTCGTACTTTCTATATGATTTATCAACCCACCCTGTTCCTAGTTCACCGTTTGGCATGGTTAGCTTTAAGAGGGTAAAAGAATGTTTCGGATATATCTGATCCGAATACTTTACCATCTTCCAGTCAACCACAGGAGGTTTGTTTCCAAAAAACTTGTTTAAAAAGTTCAATTTTTAGGGGTTTATTGTTAGTTACGTGGTCTTTTGCTTTTCCTCGTTGATCCTCCTGTAAAGCAGTTTAACTATCCAATCAAGTTCGCTCTGTTCAGACCAATATTCACTAATATATCCAAAAGTCTGGTATGTTGAGACGTTAAAGCCTTCCTCAATGTCATTGTAAAAAACTACCGCATTTCCGAAAATTGCGACCACCCAAAATCCTCCACCCTCGCTTCCATATGCTGTTTCCTGCCATTTCTTGGGCGCAATTTTAATCAGGTTCCAAAAGTTCAATGGCTCACCTTCGAGTTTTGATTCTCCCCTTGAGATCCATTCTTCTAATTCAGCTAATGAAATCGGTGTCCACATATTGTTCTACCTAGTATGCTTAGTTTTATTTACGCTGATCTTACTTATAATCTTTTTTTCTGTTTCAACCTGTATCACATTGACGATTAAATTAGGATCGATATTTAAAATATAAGCCAAGCGCAAGATTTCAGAAACTGTAAACTTTTCAGGATCGGCCAGTTTTACAGAATATCTTTCTGAATTGATACCTAAAAGTTTGATGATCTTAGTTGGGTATAATTCCGAAATATCATACATCTTTTTAATCTTGTTGGTTTCAAACATTGCGCCTATTGACGAAAGGTCTTTTTCGGGACTATTATTGTTGTTCTTCCAATTAGCCATATTACTACGTTTATAACTAAAGTCGTCAATAGATTACTATTCATTTATAAAAAAGAACCATTAGTAAATTTAAAAATACTAATAGTTTGTTTTTGTGTGTACTTTTCACTACGTTTGGGTATGAAAGAATAAAGAATTATTTTTAGCGATTACTTCACAAAATATTGAAGCATTCGCACTTCGAGTCTCGTCTTAGAAACCTGAGAAATTTCAAATGGATACGAGAGGTAAGTGTAGTGCTCACGTCATAGGCGTGAGCCTGCTTTTCCGTATCCAAGGCTTCTCAGGGCCACTAAGACGGGAAGTGGGTTTCACGCCTTATTTTGTGCCTTCCACTTCCAAGACTCATTTGAAAGAAATTTAAATGAGATCAATATGGAACCACAATTATCACCAGAAGCCGAACACGCTGTCTATTTTAGGGCGTTTATCCAACAGCTTGCCCAGAAGTTCGAACCACTCCAGATCTTCAGCTTTTCGCAGAACAGCTATACGCATAATTCCCAAGGCTGCTTTAATGATGGTCAACACTATTTCAGATCTCACCATTGCCTATTGGTAGTTACCGAAACGGCAACCCGAATAGATTATGAAATGCAGGATTTCGCCAATACCAGTTATCGGCAAGGCACAACTACCATCATCTCCCATGGCAAGCAATCGGTTATGGACGCAGTACAGCAAAACAGCCGCTTTTTTATCAGCGTGCTTACCTATGGAAAACTGCTCTACAATAAGGACGGACTATTAGATGGCGACCTGCTCCCTCCTTATATTCCTGCTAAGGGCGCAATTAAGGCAATAAGACATTATGAACATCGCATACTGCTAGCTGACGGATTTCTGATGTGCGCAGCCGAATGCCTGGAGAATGAACAGTTTGGAATATGCGCCTTTATGCTCCATCAGGCCGTAGAACAGGCTTGTATCTGCCTGGTGAGGGTTCATATCGCCTACCGTTCGGAGTTCCATAACCTCTACCGCCTGCTCCGTTTGTGCCAGTGCTTTTCCGAACGCCCTTTTCAACTTTTCATGTCCACTCCCGAAGATGAGCGCTTATTTGATATCATGGCAAAAAGTTATTCTGGTTCGCGTTACAGAGATGATTTTACGGTTTCTCGGCAGGATGCGGAGCGTCTTTATCAACGGGTCGCATCTTTTCTTTTGTTGGCAAAAGAGATGTGCAACGAAAAAATAGAACTGCTGGCCAAATCGGCATCAGATTATGCAGCCTTAAAAAATGCTGATCATGTACAGATCGAAAAAATATTACATGCCAATATTTGATATTATGAAGAAGCTAACAAAAAAAATATCTGATAACAGGATCGTTTATCTAAACAATGATGAAATAACAGATCCGGTAAAAGTGGTAAACGATTTTTTCAGTTACTCATGGTTGCCCAATCATTTGAAGATGCTGAAACGCTGGCGAAACGATGCTGCGCTCGAATCCGAAGAAGCAAAAAAATGTAGTCCAGACAGCCTGGTCTATCATTACGAACTGACCATAAAGCTGATAGAAGCCGCCTGGCTCTTAAAGTGCCATAAGCCTGGCAAACTTCACTTCAATGACAAACAGGAAAGTGAACTCGCAAAATGGTACATCAAAACGGAAAGGAAGAAGCTACGGGACTATCCTGGAAATCTGAGCATTCGGGAGATCGTAAAGCCTTCATCTGTATTAAAGAAAATGTTCAGGATCTATAAACTCGACGGGTACAAAAAAATCCTGAACACATGGCTTCACAATGCACTGAGCAGCTCCTTCATAGAAGAAAGCCTGTCCAAATCTGAAGTCATCACCGTTTACGAACAATTGGTCAAGCTGTTCGAGGCTACATGGCTGATTAGTGAGCGTTTAAAAGAGGGTAATTAAAACATAATTTTCCGTCCCGACTGAACGAAGGGCCTAACAAAGCTGAGTTCAGAATCCGAGCGGTAACGGTAATAATGCATTTGTAAGTGTTCTTGTTTTGACGTTTTGCCAATGGTTAGAATTAACCACTTAAAGTATTTTATTAGCTTTGGGAGCATTGTTATTGCAATCACTTCGGATAATCTATTTTGTTTTTTTTCAAAACCTTGATCAGCTCTTTTCTTATAATGGTATCCCCTATTACATTGACCATAAACTTAATCTGTTCAATCTGGTCATTTGTCAACGAATCTGAAAAATTGAATTTCATGTTATATCCAGCATTTACCACTGATCCCGCTGTCATTACGATGTCTTCATCCGCTTCAAGTTCGATTAGATTGATGGGATTAATATCAATCCTGTCGAATGATTTATCTTTTCGGAAGGTTATTTTACCTAGATTCCGTCTGGTCTGAGCAATTCCATCTCCAGCAACAAATTTTGTGGTGATGACAATCGAAAGTGTATCAAGATTAACAACCTCCCTGTATTTCAGCCCAGTCGGACCATATTCCATCATTCCCTTAAAATATTCCTTATAGTCACCTAACAAGTTGATTACTTTATAATCACCTGGTGCAATTATTAAGGGAAAGTGAGTTTTATTTTCATCACCAATTCTCTTGAAATATTTCTCCGATCCGTCATCAGGAATGATTTCAAGTTCAATATTGGACTCTAAAATTAGCTCATTTTGATTACCATTGTTTTTGTATACAATGGGGATTGTCAATTTTTCGTCAATCGAAGGGAACATAAAGGCGTAAAGGAGTTCATGTTTAGTATTAAAAAATTGATAATACATTGTGAGTAATGATACCAAAATTGCCAGTACACTTAAAAAAATGTTTAAATTGAACTTTGATTTGATGTAACGAAGTGCCCTTTTAAAGAAATTGATCATATCTATATCTTCCCATGCGAAGGTAGGTATTAATCGCAAGCTATTTCAGGACAAGACATAAAGAGGTTTTGTTTTTAGAGTCAATATAATTGTCAATTATCTAGTTATCCATTATTATTTATCAATTGATTTTTTTCTCTTTACATTAACTTTTGCATTGAATCCCACATCATATCCTTTTTCTTGAGCAATGTAAAGAATTGTTGCGAAGCTACTTTGCGAAATACCTCCTCCATAACATGTTTTTATTAGTTTTTCACTTAATTCTTCATTATGACGTATTCCATCTAAACGACACAAATCTAAAAAATAGTTTACGCCCGTATTGTAGTTGAAAGAGTTACTTATTGCATAAGCTACTCTAATCCAGTTTTCGTGAGTATCTGTAATGGATAAACCTCTTTTTTGTAAATAATGTAAAATCCTCTTTAATGTGCGTTTGGAAATTTCATCATTTTTAGAATAATCTGTTGAATGCGTATTTTTAACTAAATCAATATTAGCCTTTTTTAACTCTTTAACAACGACTTCTTTATTTGGTATTTTAATGAAAGGTTCGCATTTAAAATTAATCTTTATATCGGGATCATACGATACAAAGCAAAGCCTAGACATATCAGAACCAGATGTATCCAATTTAATATTGTAAGTAGAGTTAAAATACTCTACAGCACCTTTATAAACATCCTTATGATCTTTGGGCTCTAGACCATTTACTATTAAAAATTTAATTCCGTCGCCTGAAGGGGAAAGCCACGCAGATAACACATATTTATCATTTGATAATTTAGAAATCAAAATGCTAATACCCTCGCCAATTTTGTCAATATCCATGACTATTAAGCCACTGTACTGCATAATATTTGCTGCTGTTCTTGTCGGAGAAAATATTCCAGAAAATGTTAAAGCAGGTAAATTGTTTTTATATAACGTATATTTCTCATATTCTTTCCTATCATACAATTCTCGAGCAGTTAATATTTTCGATTTAAATATACCAGAGCCAAAACTCTCTAAGACGGCCTTAATTCCTGCTTCCCTATACACATGCTTAAAAGGTTTTGGATAAAAACCAACAATTAAATTTTCTTCCATATATTTAAATAGAAATAAAAGTAATACATTTATGGCGAGGGTAGCGAACTCTTTATAGAAGTTATTTAAAACTCGGCTTATTTTTTGATAGGCTAATACGCGTAAGGCAAAAATCTTAACTGGAGAATCATGGTTTCAAACCAACCACAATATCGAAGTAATTCCTTTAGCCGCTGCCCTCTTTTTTCTTTATGAAAGAGTTTGATGTGTATTTCGACTTTCATAATGTAGTTAATCAGCTGATAATTTCCAGGTCAAAAATAGCTTTTTACATCCATAAAAATTCCTATTTGGATAAATTCCTGATGGGAAATCATTTTACTGTCAAAGATAAATTAAAGAGAGAGGAGATAAAGGTTGTAAGCGATTTGATGCCACCCAGAAAAGAGTGGTCTAGACCTAGTAAGCATTCTTATAGAAAGAGATTTGAGTCATCTATAGAGTTGAACCAACAATCAATAAAAAATAGAGTTTATCAAATTCATCGTTTGTTTTATAGCAAGCAAATTAGTTTTCTAGATACACCGATTTGGTATCAAAATTTAAGAAAATTTATTTTTGACTTAAGAATTTATGTCTTCCAGAGTCACGAACTTATACTCGACACGCCGTTAATTATACCAGCGAGAAAACCACCATATCATAAAACAGACATCGTTAGAAGGCCATTGGCAAAATTCAAGCTGAGAGATAAAATTATATTAAGCATAACTAATAAATATCTCACGAAAATTTTCGATAATATATTTCTAGATTCTTCATTTGCTTTTAGGTCAAGAAATAGTTTTATGGCAGGACCGACATATAACGACGCTGTAGAGCAAATGAGAAATTTTAGGATAAAAAATGAAGATACTGCTCTTTATGTTTCGGAATGTGACATCAAAAAATTTTTTGATTGCGTAGATCATGGGGTTGTTATATCGACATATAAAGAAATAGAAAATGTCCTAAATGCGGACGGTATATATATAGACAAAAAAGCTAAAAGTATATTTCAAGCATACTTAGCTTGTTATGCATTTAATAAGCAAGTATTCCCATTAAACAAAGAAAAAGACTATTGGCATCACATGAATGATTTTGATGGTCAATTTGGATGGAGTGCAGAATTTGAGGATGAATTTAATAATGGCAAATTAGATAATAAAAGAATTGGAATTCCTCAAGGAGGCGCATTATCAGGCTTAATTGTCAATATCATCATGCATCCACTAGATGTTGCAGTAACAGATTTAAACGAATGGAACAAAATCTATTTGTATTTACGTTATTGTGATGATATGGTAATCATTCATTCCTCCGCAGATGAGTGCAAAAGATTGTTTGGCATATATTTTAAAAATCTTTCAGCGCTAAAGTTAATTCCACACGATCCCCCCAATTTAAAATTAAAGTATTGCAAAGAATTTTGGGGTTCTAATATAAAATCAAGAGACGTTTACTATTGGTCAAAAAAAAACGATTCTAATTGTCCTCATTCTCCCTGGGTAAGTTTTCTCGGTTATATGGTCAATTTTGATGGAGATTTGAAAATTCGAAAATCTTCACTAGATAAACAAGTTTCAAAGCATAACAACGAGCTTGTAAAAACAATAAAAAAACTCGATAAGATAAGTGACTTAGCCCTTGTTAATCAGGAGTTTGCAATTCTTAGGAGTTTTGAAACTAAACTGATATCAATGGCTGTAGGCAATGTAGATATCAACAATTATAAAAAAGAACGAGTTAAAATGTGTTGGGGTGCTGGTTTCAAGTTGATTGAGAACAATAAATTTACGCGTACTCAATTAAAAAAATTAGATTCCTCTCGAAAGAAAACAATATCTAGACTTCGTAATTATTTTAAATCTAGAAATATTGAAAATGTTCCAGTAGAAAAAGAAGATGATCTTGAAATATTAAAACCGAAATATCCTCATTCATTCTTTAGCTTGCTTGATAGGCCTAAAGCATGAGTTAATCGAAATATTGTTAAGCTGAAAATAAGATTTATGCTTAAATTGCAACCAATCCGAGATTGCTTATTACCGATTTAAATTAACAACCAATTCACAATGAAAGTTCAAACAATAAAATTGATACAGAACAAGCAGCAAATGTTTGTTTTTGTTGTACCAGCGGAAATTCTATATAATAATTTTGATATATCAAGACGAAAAGATGATAATATAACTAATGATGAGGGCTATCAGAGATCTTTTGGAAGTAGCAGAATTAAAAATATGCAAAATTATCTTCAAAAAGAAAATGGAATCATTCCGAACTCCATATTAGTAAATATTGATAAGGGAAATTATTCTTTTGATGAAAAAAAAGGTGAATTAACACTGAAAGATGAAGCCTCAATTGGTTTTATTATCGATGGGCAACATCGAGTAATTGGAACTTATCATGCAGATCCCAAAATATTGCTACCAGTTGTGGCAACTGTTGAATTGGATGTGGTCGAGCAAGCCAAACTCTTTATTAAAATTAATTCAACACAAAAAGGAGTTCCAACTTCATTATATTTAGATCTATTAGATTTAACTGAAGGTGAAATCGATAATTTTGATGATGAAGGTATTTCTAACTTGGGGGAACGTCGTGCTGTTGAAATCGCTAAAAGACTCAATGAAGAGACAGATAGTCCATTCTTTGAAAAGGTGAATACCGTAGGAGAGAGAAGTCAAGGGGTTTCTTTAGCCGCGTTTAAAGCTAGCCTTTTAGAATATGTTGATCATAAAAATGGTAAGTTCAAAGAATACGGTTTCGAACAACAATACATTATCTTTAAGATCTTTTTCAAATCAATTAAGGCTGTCTATTTACCTCAATGGGAAAAGGCTGTGTTCTTTAAATCAGCGATTTTTGGAGGTATCATGAAAGCTATGTATGAAATTTTTGTTACAGTAACGCAACAAAAGAAATCATTCAGCACAAATAATACTATTGAAGTGCTTGAACTTGTTAATAGTTTTGATTTTAGTAGCGGAAAATTTGGTAGTGGTTTTAAGGCTCAGGACAACTTAGCAAAAGCATTAATTTCAGATTTAAAGTCAACTATTAAAGATAATAATTCAACAATCCGTATTGAGGAATAATGAATTTATCAGAAATAGCAATTGCTTTTAAAGATTGTAATGCAGAAACAAATACATACACTTTCAAAGATTATAAAGAAGGCTTAAAAAGTCAAGGCACCGATTTCAAAGGTGGTCTAATAGTCAACGACGTTAACAATTTTATTTTATACGATTGTGAAAGGCTTCTAACAAAAAGTGTATTAAATATTGTTGCTGCTGATTTATTGATGAAAAAAGGGCTGTTCAATTGGAGTTTTGTGAGCTCTTATTACAGTAGTTTCTTCTCTGTACAGGCATTAAATAGATTACAATTAAATTTTACTGCTTATGATGTTAAATGTGAGATTGTGAATTATAACACAAAGGAAGTCAAACTTACGAAGTACGCTTCATCGAGTAACTCTCACGACGAACAGTTCCACATTTATCATAATAATAATGTACCGGAATATAAAAAAGAACAGATTGATAGAATATGGAATTTAGGGCTTTCCACATTTGAAGGACTAGAAGGATATGGATCCGAACACCGATTAAGAAATGCAATAAACTATTATTTATCACATACTGATAAGTTTTATTATGAATTGAATATACGTAATAGTGATTTTCTGAAAATCATCAAAGATAACAGTAGATCCCCATTTTTAGGTGAAAAAGATTCAGTGCCAATTCCTCCAAATTTTGCTAAAAGAGCATTAAAAATCGCTACTGCAAGAATTAGAGTCGTTAGTTATGTCCTGAACTACATAGCAAACCATAATGCTGAGTATAAAAGTTATTATATTCGTAATATGAATAATAGATTAGAGCCACTCAAAGTAAGATATCCATTTATAAGTGATTGGCTTATGGCGTTTTTAGCAGATTGGTTGAAATTCAATGAAATACTTGTTGAAGAAATTTTTCCAATTAAAGTTTAGAGACAATACTAATTCGAATCTACCTGCTTTCTGATATTAATTGAGCGATGGAGTTCGCCTATAAAATTCTTTTATATTCCTTTTTTACGCCTGCACCTCAAACTGCAAGCCGCTCAAATACAGGTACAAACCCTGTTCACGGCTGATGAGTTCCTGATGGGTGCCCGATTCAATAATTTGTCCCTTTTCCATCACCAGGATCCGGTCTGCTTCACGAATGGTGGATAAACGGTGTGCGATGATGATAGAGGTGCGGCCGCTCATTAATTCTTCCAGGGCTTCCTGTACCAGGCGTTCCGATTCGGAGTCGAGCGAAGAAGTAGCTTCGTCTAAAATTAATATAGACGGGTTTTTTAACAGTGCCCGGGCAATGGCAATGCGCTGCCGTTGTCCGCCTGATAGTTTTACCCCACGTTCTCCAACTATGGTGCCGTAACTTTCCGGAAATGCGCTGATAAAATCATGTGCATTTGCCCGTTTAGCGGCCTGTATAATTTCTGCTTTGGTAGCCGTTAACTTGCCGTATGCAATGTTTTCCAATATCGTTCCGCCAAATAACATTACATCCTGCGGAACAATAGCGATCTGGTTCCGGATATCCGTAAGCGAATAGGCAGCGGCTGGTTTGCCATCGAACAGGATTTCGCCGCTTTGCGGATGGTAAAATTGTAGTATCAATCCTGCTGTGGTCGATTTGCCCGAGCCACTCGGACCTACTATGGCTATTTTTTGTCCGGCTTTGGCCTCGAAAGATACCTGGCTTAATACGGCTGCTTCCGGCCGTGAAGGATAGGCAAAATTGACATGATTAAAAGCGAGATTCCCCGTTATTTTTTGGCTCGTTACCTGGTCCTTTTCGTTTATGGAAACGGCTTCGCCCTGCTCTCCCAATATTTCCAGTACCCTTTCGCTGGCCCCAACAGCCTTTTGCAGGTTGGCAAAAAGTTCGGGAAAACTTCCCAGCGAACTGCCGAGGAACATCGCATATAATGAAAACTTTAAAAGTTCGCCAAAGGTGATTTCATGCTGACTAACCAGCACGCAGCCATATCCGATTACGGCCAGTACCCCACCAAAAACGCACAGCACTATAAAGGAAACAAACATGCCCCTGAATTTTGCGCCCTTAATGGCAATATCGGCTACCTCGCGGATGGTGTTCCGGTAACGCGTGGCCTCGAATGCCTCGTTTACGAAAGCTTTTACATTGGCAATACCCGATAAGGTTTCTTCCACTATACTGTTTGATTCGGCCATTTTATCCTGCGCCTGGCGCGAAATCTTTTTGATAAAACGGCCAAACAGCACCGCAAATACAATCATCACGGGCAAGACCAAAAGCAGGGCAAAAACCAGCTTTTTCGATATGATGGCCATAAAAACGACACCGCCTACAAACAGCACCAGCTGCCGCAACAGCTCTGCAATGGTGGTGGTTAACGTATCCTGAACCTGTGAAAGGTCGGCAGAGATCCTGCTGTTCAGTTCACCTACCCTGCGGTTCGAGAAGAAATTCATGGGCAGGGTGATCAATTTGAAGTAAGTGTCGCGCCTGATGTCGGCCAGGGAGCGTTCGGCTACCGTAACAAACCATAATATTCTAAAATAAGACACTACTGCCTGCAAGGCCAATACTACAAAAGCCAACATTAAAATGCCCTGTATGGTGCCTGGCAGGTAACTGTTGGTGTGTTTGCCCTGTGCTGTATCAATTAAGGCGCCGATAAAAGATGGAAAGGCCAGCCCAACCAAACTGGACAAGAATAGAAAAAACAGCGCAGCAATAAATTTACCACGATAAGGTTTTAAATAAGTAAGTAAACGGGCAACGTTGCCCAAACTTTCTCTGGTTATTTTTGCTTTTGCTAATTCAACGCCCGGTGCATTTCCGCTGTTTAACTGTTTTCTTGCCATTATTTTGATGTTGATCGTTGGGATATATTCCTTTTTTAATGCCTGTTGTAATACCAAACAGGATTATGGTAGTGAAGACGGATCAACATCAAAAATACTTTAAATATTTTGAGCTATTTAAGCAGGTTAGTCTGGAGGTTTATACTGGTGATGAAAAATGCTTATTGGTTATTTTCCAAAGCAACAGATTTAAAACTTTTGGTACAAACAGCCCCATCGTACTAACTCTTCAGATCCTTTGAGAAGCGATCAATAAAAGATTTCTAAAATTGGGCGTCATTTCGACTGGAACGCAGTGGAATGGAGAAATCTTTGAACTGTGTTAAAAGATCTCTCCTCCAAAGGAGTTCCTTTGGAACACTGCGGTCGAGATGACGAAAGATTGCTTCCCTCGTTTGGGACAGGCTGTCGGCTGAAAGCCTTTTCTCATCCGATAGCTATTGGATAACGATTATTCTCGGCCTCTTAATTACCCTTAAACTTCTCTACAGCTTCGGGCGTTACCGGGGTAAACAGATTCACCAGGTTGCCATCGGGATCTCTTAATAATAAAGATTGATTGCCCCAGGGCATGATAGTAGGTTCTTGTACCACGGCACCTTTTAAAGAAGCAGCCAGCTGATCGAAAAGTTGCTGTACATCATCCCCCCTGAATTCGATAATCACACTAAGGTTCTGTGCGGGCTGCGCCACATGGTTACCACCAAAAAACTGTAAAGTACGGGTGCTGCCAATGGCCAAAGTTGCGGTTTTGGTTTTCAGTTCGGCGAAATCGGGCGTGTACCTGGTGGCGGTTAAGCCTGTTACCTGTTCATAAAAATGGATAAGTGCCGCTACCTGATCGGTGATAATGCGTGTTGATATTAAATTCATTGCTAATTGGTTTTGATGATGCAGCGAAGTTATTGGGGGCTTATGACAACTGTTTGTCAGGGCTGATGATTTTTTTTCGTAAATATTCCTAAAGAATATATTGATGCAGAGCAAACATGAAATCGGCTGCATTGGCCGCTTCCATCCTATCTAAACGGTACATTCTACAGTTATTCTTAGTGAATGATCCTGGCTGCTCCGACACAGCCATACACCAACCATACCTTAAAATAACTTTCTCTTTACCTCTTATTTAGCTATTGTTAGCCTGCCAACCTAAAGCGACGCAAATCTTTGACCAACCTGATCTAGAACAAGACTACAACTCAACCGAAGTAAGTACAAAGCAGTGTGCAAGTAAGTACCACGCAAGCCTGGCCGGAAGGTGGCCTAAACGTGGGCTAAAGGTGGCATGAAGGTGGACTTTTTAATATTTTTTTGAGGATTTTTAATCAGATGGATTGATTTGGGTGATCATCCCTTTTTGATTAACCTAATATACTAAAATTATGGCTGTTGAGAATGGAATGACCAAAATTAAAGGGCAAACGGGATTTTGTTTTTTTACAAACGCGGAATTAAGGCCATTGTAAGAAAGGTGAAACTTTAACAGCCGATCATAACGTTTAGTAATCTGTATAAATAAAAAGCCATTGCGGGACAGTCCATAACAATGGCTTTTCTCGAATAAAATATCCTGATATTAATGTTCAAACATTTCATGTCTTACAGATAATTTATCCTCCAGCCCCACCTGATCTAGAGCCGAAGAAACCAATATTGGATAGGCCCCATGTGTTACAGCTTTGTATCCACAGAATAAAGGATCAGGCGGAAAAGTTAGGAGATATGCTTCAAGCATAATGAGGTAACTTAGTCTCTTATTTTAATGTTGTTTTGATTATTCCGGCAAAGGTTGCTGCCCAGATTGCACCCTCTCGATCCTTTGCGATCCGTTCGATATTGACACTGGGAACATTAGAATTTTCAGTGGTATAGATTTCGGTCTTTTTGCCTGCTATGTCGTATTTAATGATGCCTATGTTGTTTTGACTGAGCCATAAGGTATTTTTTTCTTCATCCAAAAAGAAATCATTGATGCTATTTCCGGCAAACATTGTTAGGGCATCGCTCCATAAACGCTGCCATTTTCCGTCGGGAGAAAGTATATACATTCCTGCTTCTGCGCCTTTTTCATTATAGAGCGAAAACCAGAGATTGCCTTTTTTATCTTCCCACATCTTGGAAATGTAAGCTTTTGATAGTGGTGACGAGTTATCGTTTAAAGCAGTGGTTTTACCTTTTTCAATAACAACGTTGCCCTCAAAAGTACCGATCCACGTGCGGTCTTTGCTGTCCACAAACACGCCCAGAACCCTATCAGATGGCAACTTCGAGTTCTTTTTGTTCATCACGCTCCATTTGCTGCCATCAAACCTGGCTACCCCATCCCAAGAGGTGAAAAGAATATTCCCCTTAGGGTCGACTACGATATTTCTTGCCCAGTTAATGGGTGAATTAAGTGAATCGAATTTGGTCCAAACATGGTTATCGTAGCGGTAAACATCATAGCCGATCACAAACCACTTATTATCCTTTTGATCAACCGCCATGTCCCGGACCGACTCCGTCTGGGCCTTGTTGTATTTCGTTGCGGAGACAATGGTATTTCCAGAATTAAAGTGCTGCCATTTGCCTTCTGATATTTTCACAATCCCGTTATCCGTTCCGATCCAGATGTCGCCCTTTAAATCAGCTGCCACAGCCCTGCTCATATCCCAGGGCAGTTCGGAGTTGCCCTGTGTAAATACTTTCCAGCCCTCACTAAGCGCTGCCCGTTCACTTCCCTTCCGGTCGGGAGTACCCGTGGCTTTCATATTGGATTGGTTAGTAAAATTAAATGTTCTGCGTTTGGCCCTGAATTTCCCATCTACGAATTCCATCATGAGCGATACCGAGCTGTTTGCCTTTTTCGAGCCATCTATTGCAGGTGTCCAGTTTTCAGTAGCATTGACCGATTGCCTGATGCCGAGTTCAGCTGAACCTATGTTGGTCTTGTTATCGATGCTTAACAGGCAGGGCTTGCCTTCCTGATTGACCAGGATCTGCATTTCCAGCGTACCTTTGAGCGTTAAAAGGTTTTTTTCGCCGATACCACGCAAGATATTCTGAAACACTGTCTTTGGCGGCTGCGCCTGTGGATTTCCGCAATCCAGGCAGAATTCGGAGAGTTTGCAGTCTTCAAACTTTTCAGGGTAAAGGCTCTGTGCATTCAGAAGGATTGAAAACAGGCTTAAGGCAATAACTAAGAGTGTCTTTTTCACAATAATTTTATTTTTTGTTTTTATAAGGTTAATAACTTTGGAGTATACACCAGGTTTTCTCAAACTGCTTTGCTGCAAGATCCACTTCTTTGATCCGGAAATACAGTCTGCCGCTGTCTCCCCACATATAATCGTTTTCCTCATTGCTATCGATCTGTAGCAACAGCCGTCAATCCTTGGCATTGGGTTTTAGTTGAGTGTATTAGATAAAATAGATCATGAAAGATATACCATTCGTTTGATTACTCAAAATTATTTGCTGCTATGTTTATCAAGACTGGCATCAACCAAAATACAATGATCAACTTGCATCACATCTCACCGTTTCCATTTCAGCTAGTTCGAAGGTAAGGTTCACCGAACATCCATTAAGCGGTCTTGTACAGTGCTTAACCATTGCAGGAATGGTGAATAGCTGTCCCGGTTTCAGCTCAACCGTACGGTCTTCAAGATCAATTAATAAAGTGCCTTCAATGCCCATAAAGGTTTCATCACTATTTGGATGGTAGTGCCAGTAAAAGGACTCCGTCATTACCCCAACCCTTACAACATGGTCGTTAAAGAGGGAAAGCGGAATATTTTTGTAGCTGCTGACGCCAGCGATCTCCTGCTCAATATCAATCACGGTAAGCTGAGGTATGGTCCTGATCATGTTTTTATTTTAGCCTTAAAATTACATATTTCTTAATTCAAAGCATATTAACATGCAATTACATCTTTAGTACCAGACTCATCACTAACTCAAAGATAGATGGGCACCCGGTGCACATAATAAATATCATACCCGCTGTTCCGATTTATACAATTTATTCTATAAAGCATCGATTAGCTTTGTGAAATTCCTTAATTTTAAATGATAACCAAATACGTTATGGAACAGAACCAATTGATCAGAATGGATAATATGGGCATTGTTGTGGCATCGCTCGACAATGCAATCTCTTTTTTCACCGAAATCGGACTGAAACTTGAAGGCCAGGCAACAATCGAGGGAGAATGGGCAGGTAAGGTTACCGGGCTGGGCAACCAGCACGTGGAAGTTGCTATGATGGTTACCCACGACGGCCATAGCCGCCTTGAAATTTCACAGTTTATTGCTCCGGTTACCATTTCAGACCACCGCGAAGCACCCGTTAATTCCCTTGGCTACCTGCGTGTAATGTTTACGGTTTCAGATATCGACGAGTTGTTGCCAAGACTGCAAAAACACGGCGCCACATTGGTTGGTGAAGTTGTTCAATATGAAGACACCTATAAACTCTGCTACATCAGGGGATCAGAAGGTCTTCTGATCGGGCTTGCGCAGGAACTTCACAAAAAATGATGAAATTGATAACCCGTGGCTTCTTTTAAAGGATAGCGCATCGGTCCCATCCTTATAAAGACCACACGGCAAGCTCATAACCATCCGGATCAAGGAATTGAAACCGGCGACCGCCAGGGAAAGCAAATATTTCTTTTGAAATTACGCCGCCTGCTTGAATCACATTTGTTCTGGTTCCTTCTAAATCCTGTGAGTAAAGTACAACCAGGATACTTCCTTTCGACGGCGCTCCAATGGTAAAACCACCATCTACAAAATCCCCTTCAAAAGCAGTATATTCAGGCCCGTAATCGGTAAAAACCCATCCAAAAGCCGATGTATAAAATGCTTTGACCTTTTCAAGGTCGCGGGAAAGAAATTCAAGGTACTGCACCTGCTGGTGCTTTAACTTCTGTGGCGTATTGCTCATAAATATGTTGCTTGATCAGCAAAAATACCTATAAATGGGCTTGCCTCCCAAAAAATTATTGTTTTGGTTTCAAGATGCTTTCCTAGTTACTGGTACAGACAAGCCTTCGCCTGTACCTTTAACCATCTCGCCTTAGGCTTTCAGGCTCATGCCCCCGTCCATTACGATTTCTGCCCCTGTAATATAAGTGGCAGCATCACCACAAAAGAAGGTAACCATTTTGGCCACATCCTCAGATTTTCCGATTTTGCCGAGCGGAATACGGCCGATCAGCCACTGGTTAATGCCTGCTAACTGTTCTTCGCTCAGTCCTATTTTGTTCATGATTTCTGTAGCGATAGGGCCTGGACTCACACTGTTCACCCGGATCTGGCGTGGTGCAAGCTCTACCGCTGCAATACGCATCACCGAGTTCAGTGCTGCTTTGCTTGAAGAGTAAATTGAGCTGTTTGCCCCGTCCATGTGTGCGGTATTAGAAGAAAGGAATACCACAGAACCACCATCATTCAGCAATGGGATAAATTTGCTCAAAGTAAAATATGCACCTTTAAAATTAACACCAAAAATGTTATCAAAACTTTTTTCAGTAGCATCTGCAATGCTGCTCTGCTCCACTACACCCGCATTAATAAACAGGATGTCAATTTTACCAAAGATTGTTCCTACCTCACTCGCTAATCCTTCAATTGCGGTAATCTGGCTCTGATCTGCCACCAATCCTATCACACCAAGGTCTGAAGCAGCCTTTTCAACGGCATCTTTCCTCCTTCCGGTAATAATCACCTCTGCACCCTGTGCTTTTAATTCTTTTGCGGTGGCATAACCGATGCCGCTATTTCCGCCGGTTATCAGCGCTTTTTTTCCTGTTAAATTGTTCATGATAAAAAAATAAATTTTATACCTGCAAAAATATGGTTGTATTGGTATACTTTTGTAGTCAGTATAACAGAGTATACCAGTTATGGAAACAGAAAAAACAATCCAGATTGCAACAGAGGTGCTGTCTAATCCACGCAACCAAAAAGAAGAGGTACAAGCTTTACAGGATACACTTTATGTGCTCGGGGGCAAATGGAAACTGCCGATCATCAATTCCATCTGTAATGGAAATAAAAGATTCCGGGATATTGAAAGAAGCATTCCGGGAATTACCACGCGGATGCTGAGTAAGGAATTAAAGGAAATGACGGCAAACCAGCTGATCAAAAGAACAGTGATAGACGATACTCCTGTAAGTATTGAATATACTTCCACTGAATACTGCCAATCTTTTGGCGGCATCATCCTGGAAATGATCAGGTGGGGCAAAAGCCACAGGCAACGCTTGAAGGGAACTGCTGATTAGGTTAATGGCTAACAATTTTTATCGATGCAAAGTTCCATGATCTTAAAAGAACGTGCCTAAGCAAATCTATCTTTGTGTTAGCCAAATTGACTAAGAGCGCATTATCTTATTGAGATCAATTTTATCGGGCCAAATGAAAATTGTATTTTTCCAAAAAAATGGCAGACAAATTAAGCACAGCTTGATGCACCAAATACCCTATAAGTAACATATGAATAAAACATTTTTAATTCTTCTTTTAACTTTTTTTACGGCAGTAGTTTTTGGACAAAAAAACAGGACAAATGAAAGCGATAAAAGTAAAGCCTTTGTCTTGGGGCGAATAGAAGAAATCCAATCAAAAGAACTGGCTGAGAAAAGAATCCTGAACATTTATCTTCCCGAAGGCTATAAACAAAACGATACCACAAAATATCCGGTAATTTATCTGCTTGATGGTTCTGCAGACGAAGATTTTATCCATATTGTAGGGCTTGTGCAGTTTAATAGTTTCGAATGGGTAAATCAGCTGCCTAAATCAATTGTGGTGGGCATTGCCACTGTAGACCGGAAACGGGATTTTACTTTCCCTACCTCAATCGAGGGCGACAAGAAAAGATATCCTACAACAGGCCATTCGGATAAATTTATTTCGTTCATTGAAAAAGAGCTTGAGCCGTACATTCAATCAAAATATAAAACGAATGCGAACAAAACACTTATTGGGCAATCTTTAGGCGGTTTGCTGGCTACTGAAATCCTAATCAAAAAAACTAAACTTTTTAATAAATACATTATTATTAGTCCGAGTTTGTGGTGGGATAACGCTTCGTTGTTGAATCAGGATTCCGAATTAAAGGAAAATACGTTTAAGCAAGAAACCGATGTTTACATTGGTGTAGGTAAAGAAGGCCTTACACCAACTGAAATACCCAGGGTGATGGAAGTAGATGCAAATTTACTGACTGAAAAAATTAAAGGTCTCAAAAACAAAAATGTGCGGGTATATTTTGATTTTTTACCACAGGAGAACCATGCTACGATTATGCACCAGGCGGTGTCCAATTCTTTTAAATTTTTATATCCGGTAGTGAAAAAAGAATAGGGTTTAGAAAAAATATCCGACAGGAGTGGAATGCAAAACCTGTATACAAAATCATGCTACTAAAACGTTAAAATGAAGGTTTTTGATTAAAAAAGTAATAAAATTTTTTAATTCAAAAAAATAAACGTTAATTAGACATTTATTTATTGTTATGAGCACAGCAAACTATGTAATTGGAGTGGATTACGGGACAGATTCTGTCCGGTCAGTTCTAGTCGATACCGCAAACGGAAAGGAAATAGCATCGTCTGTTTTTCTTTATCCAAGATGGCAGAAAGGTTTATATTGTAAACCGGCTGTTAATCAGTTCCGCCAGCATCCGTTAGATTATATTGAAGGTTTAACACACACTATAAAAGATTGTTTAACAAAAGCAGGTGGTGCCGATATTGCACATCTGGTAAAGGGAATTTCGGTTGATACAACTGGGTCAAGTCCGGTGGCTGTTGATGCAACGGGTACTCCCCTTGCCCTGACCAAAGATTTTGAAGAAAATCCAAATGCCATGTTTGTGCTTTGGAAAGACCATACATCAGTTAAAGAAGCCGCAGAAATTAATGAACACGCTACTAAATTCAGTACCAATTATCTTAAATATGTAGGTGGCATTTATTCATCAGAATGGTTCTGGTCTAAATTATTACACATATTAAGGGTTGATCCGACTATTAAAAAAGGTGCGGCATCGTGGGTAGAACATTGCGACTGGGTTCCGTTTTTACTTTGTGGTGGAAACGACATTACAGCAATGAAACGTAGCCGTTGTGCCGCCGGGCATAAAGCACTTTGGGCAGAAGAGTTTAACGGCTTACCTCCTGAAGATTTCTTTAGTAGTCTTGATCCGCTTTTAGCAGGCTTTAGAGATAAATTATTCTCCGATACCTATACTTCTGATGTTGCTGCGGGAACACTGAGCGAGGAATGGGCAACTAAACTGGGCTTAAGTACAGATGTAGTTGTTGGTGTTGGTGCATTTGATGCACACATGGGGGCAGTTGGCGGACAAATTGAGCCATACTACCTGAGTAAAGTAATGGGTACGAGTACCTGCGATATTTTGGTTGCACCAAACCAGGATTTACATGGAAAATTGATTAATGGGATCTGTGGACAGGTTAATGGCTCGGTAATTCCGGGTATGGCAGGTTTAGAGGCTGGTCAATCTGCTTTTGGTGATGTTTATGCCTGGTTCAAAAATTTAATCAGCTGGCCATTAAACCATTTGCTTACTGAATCTGATGTAATTGATGAAGCTACAGCTACTGCATTAAAGGCAGAGCTCGAAGGAAAAATAATCGCCAATTTAAGCAAACAGGCTGATGCTTTACCAGAGGGGGATTATGCCGAACTGGCTATCGACTGGTTGAACGGCCGTAGAACACCAGATGCCAATCAGGAACTTAAAGGTGCTATAACGGGTTTAGGTTTAGGAACAGATGCGCCACGGTTTTTCCGTGCCTTAGCTGCTGCCACCTGTTTTGGTGCAAAAGCCATTGTAGATCGTTTTAAAGAACAGGGCGTTCCGGTTAAAGGAATTATCGGTATTGGCGGTGTAGCAAAAAAATCGGCTTATATTATGCAAATGATGGCAGATGTATTGGAAATGCCCATTAGAATCCATCGTTTTGAGCATACCTGTGCGTTAGGTGCGGCAATGTTCGCGGCTGTAGCAGCTGGTGTTTATCCAAATATCGAAGCAGCCATGGCGGCCATGGGAACAGGCTTTGAGAAAGAATACAAGCCAAATATTAAAAAACAAAAACTTTACCGCCAGCATTACCAACAATATTTGGGGCTAGGCAGGTACCTGGAGAAATACAATAAAAAAGATGTAAAACCTTATTTATCATGAGCAACTATCAGGATATAAAAGAGCAGGCTTACCAGGCCAACATGCAGTTGCCCAAATTAGGGCTGGTACTTTTTACCTTCGGCAATGTGAGTGCTGCAGATCGATCAAAAGGTGTTTTTGCCATTAAACCAAGCGGCGTGCCTTACGAAGATTTGTCGCCCGAGAAAATGGTGATTGTAGATTTTGAAGGAAATACTGTTGAAGGAAGTCTACGCCCCTCGTCGGATACTAAAACCCATGCGGTTTTATATAAACACTGGGCAGAAATTGGTGGGATTGTACATACACATTCTACTTATGGCACAGCCTGGGCACAGGCGCAAAGGGCAATTCCAATTTTCGGAACTACCCATGCCGACCATTTAACAGTCGATATTCCGTGTGCACCACCAATGGCTGATGAAATGATTAAAGGGAATTATGAGTACGAAACGGGTTTTCAGATCATGAACCATTTTGAAAGTTTGGGTTTAAGCTATAAAGAACTTGAGATGATTTTGGTGGGTAACCACGCTCCTTTTACCTGGGGAAAAACAGCCGAGAAAGCCGTTTATAACAGTGCGGTTTTAGAAACTGTGGCACAAATGGCTTTGCTAACGGAACAAATTAATGCTAAAGCCCCAAAGTTGAAAGATTCGTTAATAGAAAAACATTACGAGCGTAAGCATGGTGATGGTGCTTATTATGGACAGCTTTAAGGTAGTCTTTAGTCACGAGTCTAAAGTCTTTAGTCTTGGGTGCAGAGATAGCGTTGCATAATAAGTTTGGAAAGCAGGTACAGTGGTGCTTGGGGAACGAAAGTCCCGCCATTCGCTATAGTCCCGATGAAGAATCGGGAGCTGTCGCTGCTGTCGGGTTTAACATTGTAAGGTTTACCTAAGTGAGCTAAACCTGATTGGAGTGAGCATCCCGATGTAAAATCGGGATAAAACGGAAAGCAGGACTATCCTAACCGATGGAATACGGAACCTTGCTTTTCAAAAAAATATTTCGGTCTGTGAGGACACAGACCGAGGAAGAAGAGTGGTACGCTTTAAAAAGATATACATAATGGTCTGTGAGGACACAGACCATGACATTGAATAAATTAAAAATAACATAAATAGTAATGATTGATTTAAAAAAGTTACAAGTTTGGTTCATCACAGGTACGCAACATTTGTACGGTGAAGAAACCTTAAAACAAGTAGCGGAGCACGCCCAACAAGTGGCCGATTCGTTAAACCAGAACGGAAGTATTTCTGTTTCGGTAGTGTACAAGCCGATTGTAAAAACAACCGAAGAGATTTTTGAAACCCTGCAACAAGCCAATATTGATGAGAACTGTATCGGCGTAATTACCTGGATGCACACCTTCTCTCCTGCTAAAATGTGGATCAGGGGCTTAAATGTTTTGCAGAAACCATTATTACACTTACATACGCAGTTTAACCGCGATATTCCTTGGAATACCATTGATATGGATTTCATGAACCTGAATCAAAGTGCACACGGCGACCGCGAATTTGGTTTTATGGTTTCGCGCATGCGTAAAGACCGTAAGGTAGTTGTTGGGCATTGGCAGGATGAAGAAGTAGCTAAACAGATCGATACCTGGTGCAGGGCTGCTGCAGGATGGCACGATTGGCAAGGTGCTAAATTCGCCCGCTTTGGTGATAATATGCGTTATGTGGCCGTTACCGATGGCGATAAGGTAGAAGCTGAAATGAAATTTGGTTTCGCGGTAAATACCTATGGTATAGGTGATTTAGTAGCAGTAATTAATGAAATAAGTGAGGAGTCTATTCAAGCGTTATTAAAAGAATATGAAGAGACTTACGAAATGACTGCCGATTTAAAAGTTGGCGGTGCCAGGCATTCATCTGTTTACGAAGCAGCTAAAATCGAACTGGGTTTAAGAAAATTCCTGGAAGACGGTGGTTTTAAAGGTTTCTCTGATACTTTTGAAGATTTACATGGTATGATCCAGTTACCTGGAATTGCAGCGCAACGTTTAATGGCCGATGGTTATGGCTTTGCGGGTGAAGGCGACTGGAAAACGGCAGCTTTGGTACGTGCCTGTAAAGTAATGGGTGCAGGTTTAGCTGGTGGAAATGCATTTATGGAAGATTATACCTATCATTTCGATCCGGCAAACTCAATGGTTTTGGGCTCGCACATGCTCGAGGTTGATGCATCATTGGCAAGTGGTAAAGCGAGTTTAGAGGTTCACCCATTAGGTATTGGCGGCAAAGCAGATCCTGCGCGTTTGGTTTTTAACGTTGCTGGTGGCGATGCTTTAAATGCATCTTTAATAGATATGGGCAACCGTTTCCGTTTATTGGTGAACGAAGTAAAAGCTGTTGAAGCTGAACATGATTTACCAAACTTACCAGTAGCCCGAGTATTGTGGAAACCACTACCTGATATGAAAACGGGTTGTGCAGCATGGATTTATGCTGGTGGCGCCCACCATACCGCTTATAGCCAGAATTTAACTACCGAGCATTTATTGGATTTTGCGAATATTGCCGGCTTAGAATATGTAAATATAGGTGCCGATACCAAAATCAATCAATTCAGAAATGAATTGCATTGGAATGAGGTTTTTTATAAATAATTTTTAATAAAGTAATGCTCAATAAAAAGCCGATAATCTTAGGGTTATCGGCTTTTTTATGCAATCATCATTCTGTAATCATCATTCTATGATCGTCCCCCCTTTGATCGTCATCCTCTTTGATCGTCCTCCTGAACTTGTTTCAGGATCTTTTTAGCAACACTAAGCAGGATAGGTCCTGAAATAAGTACCATTGAAAGATCCCACCAAAAAATCGTCATCTCCTTTGGTTTATCAAACTGATTTTTCTTCTTTCAAATAGTATTACAAGAAGAAAGCTTGGTAAGCGTTT